>JAJEGO010000059.1 GCA_022819805.1 Candidatus Dadabacteria bacterium | reverse complement strand
ATCAGCAGGGCCGTGGCGCTGGGATAGAAGCGCGGCTTCAAATCAGACTCTTCGGGCTTGCCCTTCGAGGCTGATTTGAAAAAGCAAAAGCGGACAATTCATTTGTTAAGAAACCGGTCATTTTAATTTGCTATTAACAGTGTTTCCGTGCGGGGAAAATGCGGCGTCCGGACCGTTAATCGCTCCTTAACGGCTCATTTACGCTCCCTTGACGAGAGCCGGGGATAAATATCACCCTGAGCGGCTTTTTCCCCGGGGCGGGGGTTTAACAACGCCCGCAAAAAAGATTACAATTACTTCTGCGCGCACAGGTGAAGCGATGAAGATACTCTACGCCATACAGGGAACCGGAAACGGCCACATAAGCCGCTCGAGGGACGTGATAGCCGAGCTTCGCAAGTCCGCGGAGGTCGACATACTGGTAAGCGAGCGCCAGCACGAGATAGGTCTCGGCTTCGAGGTCAAGTACAACCTTCGGGGGCTGGGATTCGTCTTCGGGAAAAACGGCGGAATCGACTACTACGCCTCCATAAAGAAGGCCCGCTTCGACAAGCTGCTCGGCGACGCGAACGACCTCCCCGTGGCGAACTACGACATGGTGGTAAGCGACTTCGAGCCCATATCCTCCTGGGCGTGCCGACTTAAGAAACGCCCCTGCGTCTCCCTCTCCCACCAGACCTCGTTTGCGTCCCCCAAGACCCCGAGGCCCGAGAAGCCGAACAAGATAATGGAATTCATAATAAAGTGGTACGCACCCGTGTGCATACCGCTCGGGCTTCATTTCCGCGAATACGACAATTTCATAAAAACCCCCATAATAAGAAGAGATCTCCGCAACTACGAAGTGCGCCAAAACGGCCACTACACCGTCTACCTCCCGAGCTTTGACGAGCGCACCCTGATCGGCCACCTCGGCGGAATCGACGTGCCCTGGGAGCTTTTCTCAAAGCACTACAAGGGGGAACCCTACACCGAGGGAAACGTCACGGTGCACCCGGTAAGCTATGAGAGGTTCATAGAGAGCTTCACGGGAAGCGAGGGGATACTCACAAACGCGGGGTTTGAGACGCCGTCTGAGGCCCTTTTCCTCGGCAAGAAGCTGCTCGCGGTGCCGATGAAGAGGCAGTACGAGCAGGAATGCAACGGCGCGGCGCTTGAGCAGATGGGATTCGAGGTGCTCTACAAGGTCGACAGGGGTTTTGAAGAAGCCCTCAAAAGATGGGTAGATCTTCCCCGGGCCACGCCCGAGCCCTACAGCGACGTCGTTCCCGACATATCAGAAACCATACTTGCCCTTGCCGAGCGCTACGGGGGCGAAGAGGAGTTCCGCCATCCAAGCGGCTCCCCGATAGAGGACGCCGAGCGAAAGGGACTGCTTGAGTTTTTTCTCTGATCAGAAGATCCTGGGCGGAGGTAATCAGGAAAGGAAAAACCAGAAGACCGCAACCCCCAGAAGAAGTCCCGCCGCGGTCTGGGCCGTGCTGTGGCACCCGAGCCTTATCCTCGACCACGCCACCAGCAGGGCCAGGGGCGGGAGAACGAAAACCAGGCTCTCGTGCGGATAGACAAACACCATCGCCCCGAGAGCGCCGATGGCGGCGCAGTGACCGCTTATCTTCCAGTAGAGCGAAACGAGTATCCAGAGGCCCGTGAGCCCGAGGCACAGGTAGCCGAGCGTGACCAGCGCGTCCGGTCCGCCCGCAAAACCGTAGAGCAGAAGCGAAAAGACGGAGTAGATGAAAATGACGCAGAGAGGCATTATCCGCTCCTCCCTCACGCTCATGTGAAAATCCGTCACCTTGCCCCGGCCCATGAGATAGAAGATGTAGGCCGTCGGGGCGAGGACGAAAAGGAGCACGAAAAGGGAGGTCCAGAGAAACTTCGAGGAGTGATCGATCGAGTAGGAGCAGAGAATGACGGCGTAGAAAACCACAAGCGCCGGGGAGAAGACCGTGGAGATGAAATTCGCCGCCGCCGCGGCCCTGCCGCCTTCCGCGGGGCGCGGAAATGTGACCTTGTGAGCTACGTTATCGTTGTTGATCATCCTGCTGAAATCTATTAAACCGCAGGGAGGCGGAAAAAACAAGGGGAAAACCAAAGGTTTTGCGTTTTTTAATCGCCCTTTTAAAAACCGTTAACACGGCCTTAAACTTGCGGGGCCCGGGAGTTTCTAAAACCCCCCGATAGCCTGTATAATACGGTCTGGCGATGGCGAAAGGGAAAAACAGCTTTCCCCGCGGCGGCGCGGGGGCCGTGGCGCTTGCCCTCTGCGCGGCGGGAGCGCTTATATCGGCTTACCTGCTGGTGGCCGACTTCGTGCTGGGGGGCACCGAGCTCTGCCTCACGGGGCGGGGCTGCGATGTGGTGAGGGAGAGCCGGTACTCAAGCCTGGGCGCCGTCCCCGTTTCCCTGCTCGGCGTCCTGGGATACGCGGTCATGGTTGCGGCCGTGATCTCCCCGCTTGGGCGGCGGGCTAGATGGAGCGTGCTTTTCTGGCTTTCGGCGGCCGCGGTGGGCTTCTCGGCCTACCTCACCTACCTTGAGCTTTTCATAATAGACGCGCTTTGCTCCTGGTGCGTGGCCTCGGCCGCAATCACAGTCGCGGTGTTTTTGCTCGCGGCCTCCCGGAAGGAAATGCAGGGGGGCGGCGCGGTCCTTAAATCCCTGGGCGGCGCGGCCGCGGTTTTCGTTCTGGTGTTCGCCGTCTCCTACTCGGTTCACTCCCCCGACCCGGAGGACACGGCGCAGCAGGCGGCCTCCTTTTACCAGGTGAGCCTCGCAAGATATCTCTCCGAGAGCGGAGCGACCATGTACGGCTCCTACACCTGCTCTCACTGCGAGAGGCAGAAGGAGCTTTTCGGAAACGCTTTCGGCCACATACCCTACGTCGAGTGCAGCCGGAGAGGCCCCGATCCCGATCCCGCGCTCTGCGCCGCAAAGAAAATAAGGAGCTATCCCACCTGGGAAATCGGCGGGGAGTTCTACGAGGGCATAAGGACGCTTGAGCAGCTCGGGCGGATCTCTGGCTACTCGGGGAAGTGAGGGTTCCCGGCCCCGCCGCGGGGCGCCGCGGCCACTTGCGAAAGGAATTTTTATTGATTACTCTTACCTGAACGTCTGCATTGTCGCCGGGCGGCCATCGCCTGGGCGGCTAAGAGGTGAAGGGTGGAGAAAAGAAACGACGGATTATCACTCATAGTGTCCTGCAACAGGTCCGGCTGGACCAGGTACTGGGGAATCAGCAGGGAGCGGCTTCAGCTTGTCCTAGGCGCCCTGGGGTTCTTCGTGCTGGGCGCTCTTCTTTCCTTTTTCCTCTCCTACAGGTTCTACGGGGAAGCGGAGGCTGTGCGGGCGGAGAAGGAAGCGGAGATAAACGAGATGCTTGACGCCGTCGCGGCGATGTCGGATGACATAATAGTTGACAGGAGGCTTGAGGACAGCTTCATAAAAAGGGTCCTGCGGCTTGAGAAAAAACTTGCCTCCATGGAGAAGAAGCTCTCGACCAAGAAGCAGAGAAGAACTCCCGCCATAGGAGGGAGCGGGTTCCGGACAGGCGATATCGGCAATGACTACTTCGACGCGGTTGAGAAGGACATAGACCGCCTCGCCGACTCCCTCGCGATCCTTCCCTTCGGAAAACCCGCCTCGGGGGGCATCTCCTCGCACTACGGCTACAGGAAAAACCCGTTCTCCGAAGCCAGGGAGTTTCACGGCGGAATCGATTTCAGGGGGAAGACGGGAACCGAGGTCGTGACCACCGCGGACGGCGTGGTCACGAAAGCCAAGTACGTAAAGGGCTACGGAAAGCACGTCGTCATCAAGCACAAAAAGGGCTACAAGACTCTCTACGCGCACCTCTCCAAGATAGAGGTCAAGAAGGGACAGAGGGTCGTCGCCGGAGAGAAGATAGGGGAGATAGGATCCACCGGCCGCTCAACCGGGCCGCATCTTCACTACGAGATCATAAGGTACGGAAGAAGGATCAACCCCGCCAAATACATAAGATAAGGGGAAGCCCGCATGTACAAGAGCAACAAGAAGAACAGGAAGAACCCGGACGCCGTGGAAACGGTTCTGGGCGAGGGAGCGACATTCGAGGGAAACATCTCGTCCGAGGGATCGGTAAAGGTCGAGGGAACCCTGAAGGGAGACCTGAGAGTCGACGGCACGCTCGTGGTCGGCCCTAACGGTTCCGTTACCGGTGACATCAGCGCCGGAGGGGTCATCATCTTCGGGGAAGTGAACGGAAAGATAGACGCCGGGGCGCTTGAGATAAAAAGCACGGGTACAATAACGGGAGAAATCCTGATCGAGACCCTTATAACCGAGGCCGGAGGCGTCATGAGCGCCAAGTGCGAAATGAAAAGCCCCGCGAATACGGAGGGAGACGACCAGGTGCTTAGCGTCTCCTACTCAAAGGAGTAAGCCAAGCGACTTTAAGCAGCATACCGCCACCTCAGGTGCTTTTCGTTGTGCGCCCGGTTTTTCCACGATTTCCGCAACTGGTTTTCCCGAACAAAACGAGAAAAGGCAAGAGAGCCTTAAACCGGCACCCCGTTATCTTTTATGGCGTCGCACGTTAAGTGCCTTCCATTGCAAAAGGGGCTGGGCCTGAATGCGGTTCTGCAGGGATTTATCAGAGGTCAGAATCGTCGCGTCAATTTCACCTTTTTCAAGCAACAGATTGAGAAACGCCTTTTCAGCATTACTAAAAGGCAATACCGCCGATAACCCTTGTCGGCACTTTTCTACAAGCATATTTCCGTAGTTCTCTGCCCCCTTGAGGCCTTGTGTTGTATCAGGATGGAGCAAGGGCACCAATTGGTTTTCAATCTCCCTAACATCAAAGGCCACATCCGTAATCGAAACTGTGCGCCAATCCTTGCGATGCATTGCTCCATAGACTACAAAGGCAGTGCGCAGCCGCTTGAAATCAAGATTACCCATGGAAAATATCTGGCAAGTGTCAAACAAGTCTCTTGCTCTGCGGCGCGACAGCAGGGCCGCAAGCTTTCCCGCCGTGAGTTCATGAATTTCCATCACCGGAATATCATTGGCCTGCCATGTTCCCAACGGACGTGAGCTCATAGTGGCTACAGGCCATAAAGGCACCCGATACATGAAATTGATATCTACGTCCAGCCTGCCGCTTTGTCCCAGCGCGCTCGGATAACGAAGAGACCATTTTCCCCCGGCGTGTTCTTGCGGTATCCGTCTGACTATAAAGTTTTCCCGGCTGAAGACCTCCTGAATCGCCTTTTCGATCTTGGGACGCTCTTTGAGCATTTCCTCCCGGCTCTGGGCCCCAACATAGTTCAGGTCGATATCAACAGACAGCCTAGGAATCTGAAAAACAAAAAGGTTCAACGCGGTTCCCCCCTTGAGGACCAGTCTCCCCCTGAGGGCGGGGTGGTTGCAAATGGCGTCAAGTGATCCAAGCAGAAGGGCGGCCTTTTCCAGCACATCCACTTTAAAACCTGTAGACTCGGCCGTGTGCTCTAATCTCTCGGGAGATATTCTCATAGCACCTCTCCCCATGACCGTTCAAGTATGTCCCTTGGAATAATCAGGTTCCAGTCTGCCACGAGGCGTCCATTTCTTCGCTTGCTGCGATCAAGATAATGCGGCTGCCGGGGTTTGCGGCTGCGAAGAGCCTTCAGGTGATATTCCTCCACCGAGAAAACCTCGCGGTGCTGATCGAGAAAAAAACCCGTCTTTGCAGTTGTCGTAGCATTGCCGAGCAAAAGAGCGTACTCCACCACCTTGTCCAAGTCGAAAAATTCAACCGACTCAAGCGAACGCCAGATCTCCTCCCATCCTCCCGAAAGGTCCGGACGGTCAAGGACATCAACCAAGGTGCGCTCAAGGCTCGTGACGCTGAGCGTCAAACCGGAACGATCCCTTGTAAGTACGCCGAACCGCTCCGCGGCGGAACGAATTAAGGCTTCGGGGAATTTCGTTCCCCGGAAAACACTGGAGCGGAATATGAATTGCCTGACCGGCCGGGATGACGAGTAGACAAGGCTTGGCCAAGCCGAATAAGCTCTTCCATGGAAATCAAGCGCCGTGTGATGGGACACGACAGCGTCCTTGGTTAATCTGGAGGCGATCAGAAAGGGATCGACAGGGTAGGATGCAGGATCAGACCCCGGCGGGACAACTGCATACAGCCCCCCTCGGACGCGAATGATGCGACCGGTTTTGGTATAGTAGGCCAGCAGTGCTTCCTGTCCTCTTTCTCCCGTATTGCCGCGGGACGCTAGATGCGCTGCCAGCTCTTCCCCGGTGAAGATCGAGTGCCTACGGAAAAACGCTTCGTGTTTGACGACTGCCATGCTTGACTTCCTGTCGCATTTCCCATAGTTAATATATGGGTTTAGCGACTTGCTTTATATAGAACCAAGTTCAGTTAAGTGACAATCTAACGTGAACCACATAATTAATATATGGGTTTTACGTAATTATGTCAAATCTAATGTTAAAATCCTCAAAAGAAAAAGGGGAAGCCATCTCGACACTAGTGGTTAGTGGGGGTGGGTGCGCTTCTGCGCGGCACGGGGCGAAAGAACAGGCGCCTTAACCGATATCCGCGCGCCCGAGCGGAACCGCAACTCCAAAACCACGCTTTCCTTGATATCGCCCGAGAGTCCCATGAGCATCACGTGGGGACCTCCGGGGGAGAGGGCAAGCGAAGCGCCCGAGGGAACCGCCATGGAGGCGACCTCCCGCATCGCCATGGAATCAGAATCCTCTTTCATCTCGATTACGTGAAGCGAGGCCTCGCGCGAGCAGCCGCAGCTGATCTCCACGAGCTCGTCATCCGGGCCCGGGTTCTCAATAACCATATAGGCCGCGGTTACGGAAGTGCCCGGGGGATTCTGCCTTACCCAGGGATCCTTTACCGATATTCCCTCGCCGCGCGCCAGGGGGGCGGCAAGCAGGAAAAACAAAAAAACAAGCAGGGTCTTCTTTTTCATAGTCATGGGCTCTCAGAGCAGAAGGCGTTTTACGTCGTCTGCAATTTTTTCGGGGTGAAGCTTTTCCTTGGGGTAGCGAAGCAGGATCTCCCCGCCCGGGCCTACTAGGTACACGGCGGGGGAGTGAATCACCAGGTAGTCATCCTCGGAGGCCTCCTGCTCCTTTGAATAAAGGGTGCCGCAGGCATCGTTTATCCGCTTTATCGCCTGCTCGGGGCCCGTTAGCCCGACTATGCGGTCGTGGAAAAACGGTATGTAGTCCCCGAGTCTCGAGACGGTGTCGCGCTCGGGATCAACGGTTATGAAAATCGCCATCGCCCTGTTGTCTCCCACCAGATCGAGCACCTCTCCCAGCATCCCAAGCGTCGTGGGGCATATGTCGGGACAGTTGGTAAAGCCGAAGTTAAGCAGCACCACCTTGCCTGTGTGATCGGAAAGGGAGAACTTCCGGTTCCGGTGGTCGGTGAGCGAAAAATCAAAGGCGGGACGGCTGTAGCTATCCCCGTAGAACTCCGCCTCGCCCGAGCGCAGAAAGCCAAGGACCGAAATCCACACGAGGGCGATCACAATCAATGCGGCTACAGGCAAATAGTATCTTTTCATCTCAAGGGGCTCCCAGGTATGTCCGGGCAGAAATATACACCACCTTTGCGGTTAGACCAAAAAAAAGAGCGCCTCAGGGGGGCCGAGACGCTCTTCATTACAAAAAGGAGGATGAAGGATGAGTATTGATCAATGTTTTTAATCAACACTATAAAATATAAGTAATTTACTTAAACTGTCAAGGGAAAATTAAAAAAAATTTAAAACGGCAAAAAAAAGCGGGCAGGGCGCCGTGGCGCCGTGCCCGCTTCGGTTTATCTTCCTAGTCAGGAGAGGCTCTTACATCATGCCGCCCATGCCCATCGGTCCGCCCGGAGGTATGGCCGCTGCCGGATCCTCTTTCGGAATATCGACAACGAGCGCCTCGGTGGTAAGCAGAAGACCCGCGACGCTTGCCGCGTTCTGCATGGCGGTCCTGGTCACCTTCGCGGGATCGAGAATACCGGCCTTTATTAGGTCCGTGTACTCAAGCTTAGCGGCGTCAAAGCCGTTTGAGCCCTTCTGGTTGACTACCTTCTCGACCACTATGGAACCGTCCCATCCGGCGTTTGAAGCTATTCCCCTGAGGGGCTCCTCAAGAGCTCTCTTCACGATGTTGACTCCAGCCTGCTCCTCGGGGTCCGCGCCGCCGTACTTGTTGACCGCGCCTATGGCCCTTATGAAGGCAACGCCTCCGCCCGGAACTATTCCTTCCTCAACCGCCGCCCTGGTGGCGTTCAGGGCGTCCTCGACCCTGTCCTTTTTCTCTTTCATCTCGGTCTCTGTGGCAGCCCCGACCCTGATCACGGCAACGCCTCCTGCGAGCTTGGCGAGGCGCTCCTGGAGCTTCTCGCGGTCGTACTCGCCGCTTGCTATGCCTATCTGGTTCTTGATCTGGCCTATGCGGCCCTCTATGGACTTCCTGGTGCCGGAACCTCCGACCAGGGTGGTGTCGTCGCGGTCTATCACGACTCTTTTCGCCCTTCCGAGATCGGTTATCTTCGCGTTTTCAAGCTTCATGCCCGCCTCTTCGGATATAACCTGTCCCCCTGTGAGAACGGCTATGTCCTCGAGCATGTCCTTCCTGCGGTCCCCGAAACCGGGAGCCTTTATCGCCGCGACCTTTATCGTTCCCCTGATCTTGTTAACGACCAGGGTCGCGAGGGCCTCTCCCTCTACGTCCTCTGCGATTATCAGAAGGGGCTTGGTACTCCTCGCCGCTTCCTCAAGAAGCGGGAGAAGATCCTTCATGTTGGCTATCTTCTTGTCGAAAAGCAGGATGAGCGGATCCTCAAGCTCAACCGTCATCTTCTCGGGCTCGGTTACGAAGTAGGGGCTAAGGTATCCCCTGTCAAACTGCATTCCCTCAACAACGTCAAGCTCGGTGTCGAGGCTTCTTCCCTCTTCAACGGTTATAACGCCGTCCTTCCCCACCTTCTCCATCGCGTCGGCTATGATGCTTCCGACGTTGCTGTCGCCGTTTGCGGAAACCGTCGCGACCTGGGCAATCTCCGTGCGGCCCTTAACCTGCTTGCTTGATTTCCTTATGCTGTCGGTGACAACCTCGACCGACTGGTCTATTCCCCTTTTAAGCTTCATGGGGTCGTGTCCCGCGGCCACGAGCTTTATACCCTCGCGGTATATGGCCTGGGCCAGTATGGTGGCAGTGGTGGTGCCGTCTCCGGCTACGTCGCTAGTTTTCGAGGCGACTTCCTTCACCATCTGGGCTCCCATGTTCTCAAACGCGTCCTCAAGCTCTATTTCCTTGGCCACCGAAACCCCGTCCTTGGTTACCACCGGAGCTCCGAACGTTTTCTCTATCAGCACGTTGCGTCCCCTGGGACCCAGCGTCGCCTTTACCGCAGCCGCGAGCTTGTTAACGCCCTCGAGAACCTTCTCTCTGGCCTCAGTGTCAAATAACAGATCCTTTGCCATTTTGTTGTTTCCTCCTTTGTTAGTCTTCTATTACCGCGAGTATTTCGTGCTCGCTGATAATCAGGTAATCCTCGCCGCCCAGGGAAACCTCGTTTCCGCCGTATTTTCCGAAAAGAACCTTGTCGCCTGCTTCGACGTCAAGCGGCAGAATTTCTCCGTTTTCAATAGGCCTTCCCTTTCCCACGGCAACAACCTCCGCCTGCTGGGGTTTCTCAGCAGCGGTGTCGGGGATTATGATTCCCCCTTCCGTCGTCTCAGACATATCAAGACGCCTTATCAAGACCTTGTCATATAGCGGTCTTATTTTCATCTCAAATACCTCCTTTATAACTTTTTAAAGCTGGACTGGCACTTGTGCCTTCCAAGTGCCAACTATAAAGTAAGCACGTTTTTGCGAGTGTCAAGGGATGGGGGGAAAAAAGAGGGCCGGGGAGGTCAGCTGAAGATAAACAGCTGGAGCAGCCTTGACATTTTTCTTCAGTCGCCGCAGGCAACCATTTCACCAACATATCGGGTTCCCCCGCACTTATCAAGGCGCAAACACCTCGACGCCGAGGAACTTCATGAACGGTCAAGGGAACTCATCGGGCGAGCAGCCGGGAGCGAGCGGGGATAAACGGGACGGTCGGCGACTGAGCGGAGTTGGATTTATCAATTCGTTCTCCCTGGGTGCCGTGAATCGTTTAGCGAAGTTTTTGGGACTTTCTACCTTGTTACACACTCTTTTGATTTTAATCCACTTTGTGAAGGTTGTTATCTGTGAGGTTAGGCGGATTGTACTGGAATACTGATAGAGGCTTCCAAATTATTCTCTGTTTTGCTTATTTGAGGAATGTTGAATAACAGGTTAATCAACTCCTCGTTAAGATAATAACTTTCACGCCCCAGTCGTCGTTTTTCCAAGATATCTTTCTCAGTTAATGCTTCTAGGTAACGTGTAGCTGTTGCTCGCGATATATTTAGGTCGTCCACAAGAAACTGAATTTTGGTGTAGGGATGCTTAAACAAGTTATTAAGCAAGTCTTGACTGTAGATTTTCGGCAAGTCGTTACGAATTTTGTGTTTCTGTTTTTGTAGTAGAGCTTTTATTTCCTCTATCAACGATAAGGTGCTTTGTGCTGTAAGAGAAACACCCTCAAGTATATAGATAACCCATTCCTCCCATTTGTCTTTGTCCCGTACCTCCTGTAGCAGGCGATAGTAATCTTCCTTGTTATGGTTAATGTAACGACTGAGGTATAAAATTGGGGTATCAAGAAACTGATTTAGAACTAGGTAGAGGATATTGAGAATGCGGCCGACCCTGCCATTTCCATCATAGAAAGGGTGTATGCTTTCAAACTGATGATGAATAAGTGCCATTTTTATCAGAGGATCTAAAGTACAGGACTGCTTGTCATTAATGAATTTTTCTAGATCATTCAGTAGGAGGTTTAATTCTTGAGGTTTTGGGGGAGTATAGATTATTTCACCAGTTTGTGTGTTCATGATGACGACTCCACCCTCTCCACTCATGTGTCGGAAACCCTTTTTATTCTCTAAAACAATTTGCTGAATAGATTGAATTGTACTGAGACTGATGGTCTTCTGTTGCTGCACGATGTAAAAACCTTGGCTAAGGGCCTCAGTATAATTGTGAACCTCTTTAGCGACCGGGTCGTTGATTGTGGGTTGCAACTGGAATTTGTATAGTGCATCTTGTGTAGTAACAATGTTTTCCACGGCCGAACTGTCTTGCGATTCCTGCATACCGAGTGTGGAGATGAGAATAGTCTGATTTGGTATGCCGGTACATGCTCCCTTGAGTTCTCCCAAATACCGGTTTGCTATTACCAAGGGTTTTAGAATGGCAGGGGTTTCGAAATCGATCCGCTGTGTAGTTTTGTAAAGATCCGGCAGCAGTATTATTCTCCTTTTTCTCAAAAAAGCTTCATTTTGATACATATAGTAACTTACCTTCTCAAAAAAGCCATTTTTTGAGAAGGTAAGGCATTTCTTTTGTCCAAATCCAAGTTTTTAGGACAATAACCTCCGCCGCTCCATTGAACTGTTATGCTTTGATCTGTCAAAGCATCCCGAAATGACAAACGCCGCGAATGCTGGTTCGCAGAATCCCTCATCGAATAACCCCGCGGATTTTATAACACAAGTCCCGCAATTTTATCAGTAAATGAACGGTGTTCAGAGAGAGCCCCGGTTCTGCCCGTAACTTGCATCGTCGGGAAAACTGTTCTTCAAATATATATCGTATCGCCGAACCTGCCCTACCATGTCCAGTCCTCGGCATCGAAGTCGTTTTCAAGCGCATCGGGAACCAGCGGCGCGTCGTCACCCGCAGCCACCGTTTTTTCAAAGGCCGCACTCCAACCCTCGCGCACGCTTCGCACCGGCGCAAGCACGATGACTCCGTTCTCAACACTCATCTCAAGCTTGTCGCCGAGACCGCATTGCCTGATAATAGACGAAGGAATACGAATTCCCTTCGAGTTGCCGATAGATATCAGTTTAACCTTCATGTGTCCGCCTCCTTGTATAATTCCCGTTCCCTATTATTTCTTCGCCTTCTCAGAAAGCTCCACGAGCTTCGCTAGTGCCTCCATGGGGGTCATGTTCATGGGATCAAGTGCCCCCAGTTCTTCCGTGAGAAGTTCTTCCTTCCGATAGGCGGCTTCTGATTCTTTGTCCTCTTCTGTGTCGAAAAGAAGAAGCTGCCCGCCGAGCATCGACTGGGACAAGGAGGCCTTGAGCTTCTCGAGGGAAAAAAGGACATTTCTCGCTGAGTTAAGAACCTTGGGGGGAACGCCCGCGAGGCGGGCCACCTGTATGCCGTAGCTGTGGCTCGTGGCGCCCGGGAGAAGCTTACGGAGAAACAGTATCTCCCCTCCCTCCTCCTTTACCGACACGTTTGAGTTGGTGATCCCGGGCCTCACGTCCGCGAGGTTCGAGAGCTCATGGTAGTGGGTGGCGAAAAGGGTCAGGGGCCCGAGGTCGCAGAGATGCTCGGAAACCGCCCACGCTATGCTCATACCGTCAAAGGTGCTCGTGCCCCGCCCGATCTCATCCAGTATGACGAGGCTTCTGGGAGTGGCGTTCTGAAGGATGTGCGCGGTCTCAACCATCTCGACCATGAAGGTTGACCGGCCGGCCGTCAGGTTGTCCGACGCCCCGACCCTCGAGAATATCCGGTCGACCACCCCGAGCCTAGCCGCCCGGGCCGGAACAAAGCTTCCCATCTGGGCCATTAGCGATATGAGCGCCACCTGCCTTATGAGGGTCGACTTGCCCGACATGTTGGGCCCCGTGATGATCATGAAGCGGTCGCCTTCTGAATCGAGGGTTACGTCGTTCGGCACGAATCCCTTCTCAAGGCTTATCCTCTCCACCACGGGATGGCGGGAGTCGCGGAGTTCGACCAGCTGCCGGGAGACAAATTCCGGCGCGCAGTAGCCGTAGCGAGACGCGATCTCCCCCATGGAACAGAAAACGTCGGTCTCGGCCACGACCCCCGCCGTGGCCTTCACGCGCTCCGCCTCCGCGGCCGCGCGGCCCCTGACCTCCTCGAAAAGCGAGGCTTCAAGCTCCGTTATTTTCTCTGCGGCCGTGAGTATCTGCTCTTCGTATTCCTTAAGCTCTGGGGAGATGAAACGCTCGCTTCCGGTGAGAGTCTGTCTTCTTGAGTAGTCCTCGGGAACGAGGGAAAGCTTGGACTTGGTAATCTCGATGTAATAGCCGAACACCCTGTTGTAGCCGATTTTGAGGTTGGCTATCCCCGTTCTCTCCCTCTCCCTCGCCTCAAGCTCGGATATCCATTTGCGCCCGTCGCTCTGGATCTTGCGGAGCCGGTCAAGCTCGGGGGAAAAGCCCTCCCTTATCACCCCTCCGTCCCGCGCGAAAGCAGGCGGGGTCTCCACAATGGCGGTCTCAAGATAGGAGCGAAGGTCCCGGAAGTCATCCATCTTTTCCCTTAGGGACGCGAGGGCTTCCGAACCAAGGTCCAACATGGCCTCTCTCAGTTTTTCAACGTAGAACGAGGAATCCCTAAGCGAGGCGAGGTCCCTGGGCCTGGCAGACGGGGTCTCTATCCTGTGGATGAGCCTCTCGAGATCCCCCACCTGCCGCAGCGCCTCCATCAGCTCCTCCCTCGCCGAGACGTTCTCAAGCAGCTCCGCCGCCGCCCCCTGTCTTTTTTTTATCTCTTCTACATCGAGCAGGGGATAGCTCATCCAGCGGCGAAGGAGCCTCGCGCCCATCGGGGAGCGGGTCTCGTCCATCACCCCGAGCAGGGAGTGCCTGGGGGATCCTTCCGTGGAGCTTCTCAGCTCAAGGTTCCTCGCGGTCCACTCGTCTATTTTCATGTAGTCGACGGTGTCGTAGCGCCTGGGAAAACCTATTCGGGGAAGAAAGTCCCTCTGGGTTTCCCGGAGGTAGTCGAAAAGCACCCCGCAGGCCGAAACGCAACCCGGCTCTTTCTCGATCTCCGCGGCTTCGAGGGTAAGCACCGCGAAACCGTCTTTCAGGATTTCTCCGCACCTCCCGAATTCCCACTTCCAGGAATCCACCCTGGTCACAAACGTGCGGGGGGCCGAGTCAAGCAGGGATTTAAGCCAGGGCGGATCCGCACCGGAATCCGGGATGAGTATCTCCCTTGGGCCCACGTGGGCAAGCTCGGAGAGAAGATCCTGCCCCGAGGGGAAAAAGGAGGTACGGAACTCCCCAGTCGAGATGTCGCAGAAAGAGAGCCCGAAGCCGCCCTCCTCTCCAGCGACGCACGCGAGGAAGTTATTGCTTTTTGACTCAAGGTTCTCGGAATCAAGAACCGCCCCGGGAGTGAGAACCCTCACGACCTTTCTATCCACAAGACCCCTAGTCTGCTTAGGGTCACCCATCTGTTCGCAGACCGCAACCTTCTTTCCGCTCGCGAGAAGCTTCGATATGTGGGGCTCCACGCTGTGGAAGGGGACACCACAGAGGGGAACGGGGTTTTTCTTGGAGCGATCCCTCGAGGTGAGGGCTATCCCGAGTATTTCAGACGCGACTTTCGCGTCGTCGTAGAACATCTCGTAGAAATCCCCGAGTCTGAAAAGGAGTATCGCGTCCGGGTACTCCCTTTTTACGTTCAGGTACTGGTTCATGAGGGGAGTCTGTGAACTCATGGAAGGATTATTATACTGGATTTTAACAGGGCGGCGGAGGGGGCGAGAGGGGGCAAAACGGGGCGAGGCGACGCCATTGTCCAAAGCTTTTAAGAACTGGGGCGTTTAAGAACACGCACAGGGGGGCTTGATCGGGGATTATAAAAGTTTATTTCAAATACCGATAACCGATATCTCCATCGTCCTCATCTGCACAACATCGTCACGGTGACACGCGGTAGATGCGGAGGTAGATGAAATTTACGTCAGGGGGAAGAAATACCACAACATGCACACGCTTCAAAGAAGGGTCGGCACGGTAGAACATATTCAGCCGGGACTTGCGGAAAACCGGCGCCGACCCTCTCATAACAACAGGAGGAGGACAAAAAGGGGCCGGGCGATAATGTCAAGCCTTGCTCAAAGAGAAAAAAGCGGGCCATTTCCAAAGGAAGATGGGAACTCGCTTGACCCGAAGTGTTAACAAAAACCGGCCCTAAAAAAAAAGCGCGGCAACCGGGATTGCCGGAAACCGCGCTTAAAAATAAGTTTAGTTCAGTCGCCTCAGTCGAATTCTACGTCCTGAGTCAACCGGATAAGATTCGCGCCGGTAGTAATGGTGACAAGGGTAGTAACATCACTCGAGTCATCCGGGTCCACCTCTTGAAGCGATGTTCCATCTATATTTAGCTTCTCACTGCCCTCAAAGCCCTTCAGAACTATCTTGTCGCCAGCAACAAACTCGCCGATCGTATCGGCGGCATCGCCTTTGGTGATAATATACGTATCATTGCCCGCACCGCCGTTAAGCGTGTCGCCTCCGGGACCGCCGTTAAGCGT
Source organism: Candidatus Dadabacteria bacterium (assembly GCA_022819805.1). Taxonomy (GTDB): domain Bacteria; phylum Desulfobacterota_D; class UBA1144; order Nemesobacterales; family Nemesobacteraceae; genus Nemesobacter. The sequence goes on along the minus strand of JAJEGO010000059.1, from coordinate 71,961 downwards.
ATCATTACCCGCATTGCCGTTAAGCGTGTCATTACCCGCATTGCCGTTAAGCGTGTCATTACCCGCATTGCCGTTAAGCGTGTCATCTCCGGGACCGCCGTTAAGCGTGTCATCTCCGGGACCGCCGTTAAGCGTGTCGCCTCCGGGACCGCCGTTAAGAGTGTCGTCTCCGCCCATCTCCGCGGTGGTGGGATCTGCTTCTCCGTTAAGCGTGTCGCCTTCGGCTCCGCCGCTAAGCGTGTTGCCCCGAACGTCACCAGTAAGCGTGTCGACACCGAAGCCTCCGGTAACGTTCTCAATGGTGCTCTCCATTTTCGGGTCATCTGCCGTGCCTCGATTCACAAGCGCAATCCTGTCGGTAGAAAAGCCAGCAACTGCGACCGCAACATGAGCAGGGACATCGTCGCTGGGGTCATCCGGGGTATCGGCATCAGCAGCGTCAACAATAGTGGCAAGGGCAACGGTCACGCCGCCGCTTTCGCCTTCGTAGCTTATGGTGTCGCTCCCCTCTCCCCCGTTGACATCATCAATACCGTCGTCGGCAGCGGTTTCCGGCACGTTGGCTATATCTTCTCCCGCAGCGTTTTTCTCCACAGGACGGTTGGGAAGAATCGTGTCATCTCCTCCGTTGCCGTTAATCTTATCGGCACCGTCAAGACCTGTAAGCACGTTCGCATTGTCATCGCCGTTTATTGTGTCGCCTCCCATGAGACTGCCCTTGATGTTCTCGATTCCCATCAAGGTATCACTACTTATTCCGCTATCTCCCCCCGCAAGCACGTCGGTGCCTGCAACGGTGGGGTACTGAGCTTTGGCCATATTGTTGCCTAGGTTAACCACTACTCTCTGAGCATCTTTGTAGACCGCAATGTCGATGCCGTCACCCCCGTCGAGAGTGTTGTCGCCGGTGCCGCCGATAAGTTCATCATCGCCAGCTCCCCCGTAGAGCGTGTCGTTTCCTGAGCCTCCGTCAAGCACGTCGTTACCACCCATGCCCTTAATAGAGTCGTTGCCCCCCTCGCCCTTGATACAATCGCCCATCTCGGTACCTGCTATCATACCGTCGCTCTGACCAGCCTCATAGCAGTTATCAGTTCCTACCTCAAAACCCGGTCCTATCTCTTCATATTCAGATCCCGGATCCACAGTTTCTGTTACAGTTTCCGTTACAGTTTCCGTTACAGTTTCCGTGTCCGTGCAGGCGGTAACAACGAACGCCCCCACTAACAAGAACATTATTGCAAAGAAGTTAAATAACCTCATTTAAAACCTCCTCCTTAAAAATAATTTTATTTCCATAATTCTAAGGCGATAATACCGAGAAGAAGTATTAGCTTCTAAACAATGGTTTGTTGGACGCAAACCGATACAACCGCCCGCTTTTCATCAATAATTATCTTACTCTGACACCGGACAGAATGTCAAGCGGTTTTTAGAGAAAAGAACCGCAGTCCCACCGCTTTTTTGAGTTCATTTTGAATTCCTTATCATTTCAAACTACCTTCCGTCTAACTTGAACAATAACACTAATAAAACCGAATTTCAACCTAACTTAATAAAAACCGATGCTCACCGGCAAATCAAGTGCCGCGTACTTCGTCTTGCTCCTCCACAGGCATACCCCGAAAACTGAACTGAAACCTCGATTCGCAAGCCGCATTCAGGAACATCCGGTCAGCCGTTCCCCGGAAAACCGAATGGTCAGAATCACTGTTAAATCCCCTTAAGCTCGGAGCCCCTTCGCGGATGCTCCTTTCTCCAGCGAAGCCTGTTAAGCGCGCTCACGAAAGCCTTCGCGCTCGCCACGGAAATATCCGTATCCACCCCCTGTCCCTGCGATATCACTCCATCGTCGGATATCCTCACCGTGACCTCTCCCTGGGCGTCAGTCCCGCCCGTTATAGAGGACACCGAAAAATTCTCAAGCCTGGGGTCAAGCCCCGTCGCCTTCTTGACCGCCTTGAAGATGGCGTCCACGGGCCCCGAACCCGTCTCGGAAACCGACACTTCCTCCCCGCCCGCAAGGATCGTGACGCTCGCCTCGGGCGCGGCTTCGGTGCCGCCCGAGTAGCTTGCCGCGGTGAACTCGTAATAATCAGAGGACCGCAGGAACTCCTGGTTTATAAGGGCCTCTATGTCCTCGTCGAAAACGTATTTTTTCTTGTCGGCAAGGGCCTTGAACTTAGTAAACGCGTTCTCGAAGGCCTCCTGCTCAAGGACGTAGCCGTACTCCTCGAGGCGGTCGCGAAACGCGTGGCGCCCCGAGTGCTTGCCGAGCACTATCTGGTTGGAGGGAATCCCGACTTCCTGCGGTGTCATTATCTCGTAGGTTATGCTCTCCTTTAGCACCCCGTCCTGGTGTATGCCCGCCTCGTGGGCGAAGGCGTTAGCCCCGACTATCGCCTTGTTCGGCTGCACGTTGACCCCGGTTACCTGAGAAACGAGCCTGCTGGTGGGATAAATCTGAGTAGTGTTTATACCGAAGCTGTAGGGTCTCTTGTCGCTTCTCACGCTGAGTCCCATCACTATCTCCTCAAGCGAGGCGTTGCCCGCCCTCTCCCCGAGTCCGTTAACCGTGCACTCAACCTGCCTGGCTCCCTCGGTTATGGCCGCGTGGGAATTGGCTACCGCGAGGCCGAGGTCGTTGTGGCAGTGGACGCTCAGGATCACGTCGTCAAGGTTAGGGACGTTTTTCACAAGCGTGTGGATTATGTAGGCGAACTCCTCCGGGACCGTGTACCCGACCGTGTCGGGGATGTTTATAGTGGTAGCTCCCGAGCGGACGGCCACGTCGACAGCCTGACACAGATAGTCAATGTCGGTGCGCGTCGCGTCCTCGCAGGAGAACTCGACGTTCTCGGTGTAGTTTCGCGCGTGCTTTACCGCGCCGCTTATCATCTCAAGGACCTGATCCCTCGTTTTTCTCAGCTTGTACTTAAGGTGTATTTCGGAAGTGGCGATGAAGGTATGTATCCTCGGGCTCTCAGAGTGCCGCACGGCATCCCAGCCGCGGTCTATGTCCTTCAGGTTAGCCCTGCAGAGCCCCGCTATCTGGCAACCCTTTATCCTCTGCGCTATTTTCTTTACGGACCGGAAGTCCTCCTCCGAGGATATGGGGAACCCCGCCTCTATTATGTCCACTCCCAGGCGCTCTAGCTGGTGGGCGACCCGCAGCTTCTCCTCCGAGGTCATGCTGCAGCCCGGGGCCTGCTCGCCGTCGCGAAGCGTCGTATCGAATATGTGTATGTAGTTATCTGACATTCCCAAACCTTCTGTTTCCGCAAAGGCAGGTATTTACACGCGCCGGGCGCGCTTGTCAAAAACAATTAAGCCGGGCGCGGGCGCCGTCCTCAAAGCAAATCCGTGTGACCGAGGTCCATGCCGGGACACACTGCGTCGCGCACCGCGCGCTTAAGCTCCTTTATCTCGGGGAACCTCCCCTTCTCCTTCCGCGACCACACAAGCTCATCGCCCGCCCGCACCTCGAAGATACCGCCGGTTGAGGGAAGAAGGGTCACCCCGCCCAGAGCCTCCCCGAAAGTGCCCAGAAGCTCCTGCGCCATCCACACAGAGCGCGGGAGCCAGCCGCAGCGCACGCAGTACTTTATCTCTACCATCCAGCCTTTACCCCCTTGCCCGAGGCGCTCACGCAAAGCCGCCTCCACAGTTGATTATAAAGCCAAAAAAGATATACTCAAACGCTGGGGGAGCTTTTCCCCGAATCAAACTTTTTTCCCGAAGAGAGACCAAAGAAGATGAAAAACGGAATTTTACTCGCAGTGCTTGTTTTCTCATGCGCGCTTTCGCTCGCGGCCGGATCCTCCCACGCCGCCGACAGTGCGAAAGGCAAGGAAGTCTACGACACCTACTGCGCTCTCTGCCACGGCCCCACGGGCCTTGGCGACGGAGTCGGCGCGGCGGCGCTTGATCCCAAGCCGAGAGACCTCTCGAGCGCGGCCATTCTTGAGGGCTACACGGACGAGTACCTGGTAAACGTGATAGCAAACGGCGGGATGGCCGTCGGCAAGTCCCCGGCAATGCCTCCTTGGGGCGGGGTGGTGAGTCCCGAGGACATAGACAACGTGGTGGCGCACATAAGGCAGAACCTCTGCAAGTGCGAATACAAAAAGCAGTGACGCGAAAAAGCGCGGCCCCCGCTGGGAAGCCCCGAAGGCAGCCGCGCCCCTTTCCTTATTATATATAGGCCTTTTTCAGACTCCCTTTTCCTCAAGGCCCGGGGGAAGCTCCCCGTAATAGGGAGAATCCTCCTCGTACATCTCAAGGACCCTCTCCTTCGGCATGTCGCACATGTCTTCCGTGAAGCCGAACATCCTGCATATGTGCCGGAGTTCCTCCTCCCTTCCGGGAAGCGGGTCCATGGGCTGTATGAGCTTCTCCTGCTCAAGCTCCTTGCGCACGTCCTGATCCTCCGCGAGCGGAGTTCCGTACTCGTTTGAGTGATAGAGTCTGTCGAACCTCTTCCTCGGCCTCTGCCCGGGATCCTCGGCCGGGTATCCAACCGTCATGAGCCAGATGGGAACTATGTTCTCGGGAGTCCCTAGAACCTTCGGGAACTCGGCCGGCTTTCTCCCCGTGGCGATAAGGCAGCACCCCAAGCCCAGGTCCGTCGCCGCGAGCATGGCGTTCGCTATGGCCTGGCCCGCCTCGACTCTCAGGAGATCCTCCGCCCTGTCCTTGGGAAAGCTCATGAGCCTTGGATAGGTGCTCTCGGTCAGTATCTTGTAGGTCCAGCCGTGAGCGGCGGTTATGGCCCTCGCGGGAAACAGCACCTGGAAGGTCTGTATCAGCTCCTTGTACCAGGCGTCCAGGTTTATGAGCCACGCCACGATAATCGGAGCCTGGCGCAGGTGGATCTCGTTAAACGCGGACCCGCACTCAACTATCTTCTCGAACTTCTCCGGGGGATAGGTCCTCTTGTCTATAACTATCGCCTCGGTCGAGTTGCAGTTGCCCTGGCAGGAGCAGTACCGCGCCGCCTGGAGCATCTTCTGTATCTTCCAGTCCTCAACTTCCTTCCAGGGCTTGTAGAACCTAAAGCTTCTTCTCGTGCCCATAGCTTCAAAAACTTCCATTATAAATTCCTCCTTTGTATCTGGTTTGTTTTCTAAAAGTTTCTTCCCCGCCGCGCCTAAAGCGTGGTCCAGCCCCCGTCTATAACGAGATCGGATCCCGTAACGTACCGGGCCTCGTCAGAAGCCAGGTAGAGCACCGAGTGGGCAACTTCCTCCGCCTCGGCCCTTCTCACAAGGGGAATCATGTCGGCCGCTATCGCGTCGAGCTGCTCCTCCGCGTCCGGGGGGTTCCCCATGAACTCGGGGTCCATCTTGGTCTTTATGTAGCCGGGGCAGACGGAGTTTGTCCTTATGTTGTCCTTCGCGTGATCAAGGGCCATGCTTCTCGTTATCTGCCTGACGGCCCCCTTGGAGGCGTTATACGCCACGCAACCCTCCATCCCCACGATGCCGAGCACGCTTGAGTTGTTGATTATGGAGCCCCCGCCGTGCTTCGCCATGAGCGGAACGACGTACTTGCTTACGAGAAAAACCCCTTTCACGTTTATGTCGATCGTGCGGTCCCAGACCTCGTTGGAGGTCGTTACCACCGTGCCGCCCTCAAGGATCCCGGCGTTGTTAAACAGTATGTCGACCCTTCCGAAATCACCATAAAAAGCCTCAACCACCCTCTTTACGTCCTCTTCCACTGAAACGTCCCCCGGATAGGCCTTTATCTCCCCGGGACCCGGGTTCTCCGAAACCACCTCGTCCAGTCTCTCCGCGGTCCTGGACATTATGCCCACATTGGCGCCTTCAGCGGAGAACAGAAGCGCTGTCTCCTTCCCTATTCCCTCTCCCCCGCCCGTTATGAGCGCCGTCTTTCCATCAAGTCTTCCCATTTTTATCCCCCTTGCTTCGGGTCAAAGACCCTGCTTTTTTTCAAGTTTCATTATATAATAACCCATTATGAGCAACGGAAAATCCTTTACGGCTGCGACGGTGCAGGCCGCTCCCGTTTTTCTCGACAAAAAAGGCACGGTCGATAAGGTTCTCAGGCTCATAAAGGAAGCCGCGGGAAACGGGGCTGAGCTCGTGGTTTTTCCCGAGGCGTTTATCCCCACCTATCCCTACTGGCCCAAGGATCTCGGGTTCGGCGCCGAGAAAAAGCTCACCATGGACGCCCACGTCGAGCTTCACAGAAACTCGGTCGAGGTTCCGGGGGAGGACACGAAAAGAATCGGCAACGCGGCGAAGCGGGCAAAAACGTGCGTCGTGATAGGGGTTAACGAAAAAGAGGGGGGAACCCTCTACAACACCATACTTTACTTCGGCAAGGACGGCACGCTTCTCGGCAGGCACAGGAAGCTCATGTCGATTGACAGCGAAAAATGCGTCTGGGCCAACGGAACCGCCGAGGACGTGAGAGTGTTTGACACCGAAGTCGGGAAAATAGGGGGGCTTTTCTGCTACGAGCACCACATGACCCTCGAGAAGTACGCGATGTTCACCAAGGGGGAGCAGGTGCACGTGGGGCTCTGGGGAGGACACTCGTTCGTCAAGGACACGATGGATTTCGCGAGCCGCCAGTACGCGTTTGAGGGACAGGTGTTTGTGATAATCTCGGCCGGCTTCATAGAAGAGGACATGATTCCCGATTCCTTTCCCTTAAAAGAGCATACGATCTGGGATTACCCCGGGGGAAGCGGCATACTAAACCCAAGAGGGCAGTACATCGCCGGTCCCGTGTACGGAAAGGAGGAGATCCTCTACGCCGAAATCGAGCTTGACCAGATAATAAGGGCCAAGACCGTCATAGACTCCGTGGGACACTTCTCAAGGCCCGACATATTCCGATTCGAGATAATGGAGTGAATAGAAACCCGCCCCGCAAGAACCACCAAGAAGCGGCTGGCTGGGGCACTAGGATTCGAACCTAGACTAGCGGATCCAGAGTCCGCTGTACTGCCGTTATACGATGCCCCAGAATGCGGAGAAAAATTATTTACTCTAAACCCCAAGGTGTCAAACCCGGGAAACTCCCACCGTCCGGGTTGATTGCCGGCTGACATCTGATAAATTAAGCGTGTACGGAGGTGGCGCCCGCAAAGGCCGCGCGGCGTTTTCTGGCCCATGGACGAACCGAACCCGGAAATCCTGGAGACTTTTAAGAACAAAAACCCGGAGAGGGACTACGAAATCGAGATATCGTGTCCCGAGTTCACTTGCGTTTGCCCCAAAACCGGCCAGCCGGACTTTGCGACCATCACGATAAAATACGTCCCCGACCGCCTATGCGTGGAACTAAAGTCCCTCAAGCTTTACATGTTCTCCTACAGGAACACGGGCGAGTTCCACGAGCACGTGACGAACAGAATTCTAAACGACTTCGTCTCGGTGTGCGATCCCAGGTCGGTCGAGGTCACGGGCGACTTCAACGTCCGCGGCGGAATAAAGACTGTGGTGCGGGCCACGCACAGAAAAGACGGCTGAACTCATCGGGCCCCGGCAAGCATGTACGTAAAAGCCCAGGTAATAATCACCGGAGCGGTAATACTCCTCATAATCCTGGTGGCGATTTTCGCGCCGGTGCTCTCCCCTTATGAGTACGACCAGACGAATTTCTCAAACGCGCTCCGCGCCCCCGACTCTGTGCACCTAATGGGAACGGACCAGGAGGGACGCGATCTGCTGAGCAGGGTAATTTACGGCTCCAGGATATCGATCGTGGTCGCGGTGGGAACAGCGGCGATGGCCCTTGTAATCGGAACGGTGCTGGGGGCAGTCTCGGGATACGCGGGGGGGAAAACCGACGAACTCATAATGCGCACGGTTGACGTGTTCTACGCCGTTCCCGACCTTCTGCTGATCGTGCTGCTAACGCTCGTCATCGGAACCGGGGTAACGGGCATAGTCATATCCCTGGGGGTGATGTCGTGGATGAGGGTCGCGAGGATAGTGAGGGGAAGCGTTTTGCAAATAAAATCGTTTGAGTACGTCGAGTCGGCGAGGGCTCTAGGGGCCTCGCCCAGAATCATTCTCGCAAGGCACATACTTCCGAACACGCTCAGCCCACTCATAGTCACCGTCACGTTTTCGGTTCCTTACGCCATCCTCACGGAATCCACCCTCAGCTTTCTCGGCCTTGGGATATCCCCGCCCGAGGCGAGCTGGGGCACGCTTGCAAGCACCGGGTGGCAGGGGATAAGGACTTTCCCCCACCTTATAGTGTTCCCCAGCCTCGCGATTTTCGTGACGGCGCTTTCGTTCAACCTTTTCGGGGAAGGCATAAGGGACCTTCTGGCTTCCGAGGGCGCGAGGTAGCGGAATTGAAAAAGTCGTCACTCAGCGTTTTTCTCCTGGCTTTCCTTATTCTCGCCGCCGCGTCGCAGGGCGCGCGCGCCAATCACGCCGACTGCGAAAAAGCCCTGCTGTCTGCGGAGGAAACTCTTGAGGCGCGGTTCCTCAAGCTTCACTGCCACGCCCAAAACGATCAGCATGCAGAGGTCCACGGGATCCTCCCCGAGATAAAGGACAAGCTTATCTTCATAGAGGACTACATCCTCTACTACGAAGCCGAGGCGGCGCTCGGCCTCGGGCAGAGGGAGAGGGCCGAGGAGCTTCTGCTCAAGATCCTGAAACATCACCCCGACTCGGCAATCGGCCATGACGCCCATGAGCTCCTGGCCCAAATCCACCTCAAAAGCGACCGCCACGCGGAGGCGGAGAAAATATACTCCCGTCTCGCCCTAAGAACCGACAGCAAGTGGAAAAAAGCCGTTCACCTGAAAAATCTCGGCGAGATAAAGGAAAAACAAGGACTGTTCCACGCTGCCTCCGGGATGTTCGAGAGGATATGGGCGGAGCACCCCGAAGTGAGCTTCTCTGACTACGTGTTCGAGCTTCACAAAAAAAACGAAAAGACCTTCACTCCCTCACCGCAGCAGTTTGCAAAAAGAGGAGAGATTCTGTTCAAAACCGGCAACTGGGAGGGAGCGCTCGAGGCGTTCTCCGGGGCTCCCCAGACAAGCGCTGTGAGAATTAAAACCGGCATCTGCCTCTACAGGCTCTCGAGGTTTCCGGAAGCCCTGGAAGTCTTCTCGGGGGTCGACTCCCCGAAGGCCTTTTACTGGAGGGGCGTTACCCTCATGAGCATGGAGAAGGAAAAAGAGGCCATAGGCGTTTTCGAGCTTCTCCACAAGCTTAACCCCGAAAGCCGCTGGACGGCGAAATCGCTTCTCAAGGCCGCGAGGCTTCGCCACCTGCGAGAGGAATTCGAAGAAGCAGAGAGGCTCTATCGCCTCATCATCGAGAAATATCCTAAAAGGGAAGAGGCGAGGAAAAGCGCCTGGAACCTTGGGTGGATCCACTACAGGAAAAAGGAATACGAAAAAGCGCTTGAGGTTTTCTCCGACCGCGCCTGGGCGTACGGCGCCGAGCGGGAGCGATTCCTTTACTGGTACGCAAGGACGGCCGAGAGGAGGGGGGACAAGCCCGGGGCTCTTTTCGCTCTTGGGAAGCTCGCGGACTCTCGGAAAATCACCTACTACTCGTTCCTCGCGAAGCTCAGGCTCAAAAAAAACCTGATTCCGCCCCAGAGCACCGCGGCGGCTCACCCGGGAAATCCCTTCGGGAAAAATTCCGCGCTCAAGAAATTTCTTTTCTTCGCAAAGGCCGGGATACACGACCTTGCCCTCAGGGAGGCCGAGCTGCTTCGGCCCCGGGCGAAAACGGTCGGACAGCGCCTCTATCTCGCCTCGCTTTACATGCAGGCGCAGGATTACAAAAGTTCCATAAGCCTGGCAAACGGTCTTGGGTCTCCCGAGGCCCTCCGCCTCTCTTTTCCGAAGGGTTTTGAGGAGCGGGTGAGGTTCTTTTCGCAGAAATACGCCCTGGACGAGTTCCTTGTTTACTCAGTCATAAGGGAGGAGAGCCATTTCGACAGGGAGGCGGTCTCGGTTTCCGACGCGAGAGGGCTCATGCAGCTTCTGCCCTCGACCGCGCTTGAGACAGCCCCCAAGGCGGGCCTTTCGGGTTTCAAGACTTCCCAGCTTTTCTCCCCGGACATTAACCTTGAACTCGGATGCTACTACCTGAACTGGCTGCTCGAAATCTTCGGTGGAAACTTCGCCGTAAGTCTGGCCGGCTATAACGGCGGCCCCACAAGCGCCAAGACATGGTACGAGAAAAACGGGGCGCTCGAGATCGACGAGTTCGTGGAAGAAATCCCCTTTGAGCAGTCAAGGAACTACGTTAAAAAAATCCTTAGAAGCTACGCCGCGTACGAGGCGGTCTATGGAAAGGAGAAAGATCAGTTCTCAAGACAGAGCTTCGAGAAGTTCCTCAAGATCATGAGCCCGTAATCGGAACTTTTTTCAGGGTGGAACTGGAAGGCCGAGAGATTCCCCGATATGACTCCCGCCTCGAACTCGCCCCCGTAATCAGAGCGGAGAACACTCACCCCGGACTGCTCCGAGACCACGTGGTAAGAGTGAACAAAATAAAACCAGCTTCGCTGCGGTATCCCCTCAAGTATGGAACTCTCGGCGGGCACGCTCACCCTGTTCCAACCCATGTGGGGCACCTTAAGCCTCTTCTCCTCGGGGCGGAACCGCACCACCTTCCCCCTGAAGATCCCGAGCCCCTCCTCCCCCGGGGCTTCCTCGCTTGACTCAAACAGCACCTGGAAACCGAGGCATATTCCCAGAAAGGGCCGGCCGCTTCCGATGAAATCCTTTATGGGCCCGATCATGGAACGCTCGCGGAGGTTTCTAACGCAGTCGCCGAAAGCCCCCACTCCCGGAAGCACGAGACCGCTTGAGCCCTCTATGTCGCCCGGGTCCGCGCTCACGCGGACGTCGATGCCCTGAGAGGTAAAACCCTTCTCAACGCTCCTCAGGTTCCCCATCCCGTAATCCACTATGGAAATCACTAGAGAGTCCCCTTGGTCGAGGGGATATCGTCGCGGCGGCCGTCAAGCGCCGAGGCCGTGTCCATGGACCTTCCAAGGGCCTTGAACATTGCTTCTATTATGTGGTGCAGGTTCGTTCCGTGGCGAAACTCGATGTGCAGGTTGCAGCGAAGCGAGTTCGTTAGGGATTTGAAAAACTCCTCTGCGAGCTCCGAGTCAAAGTCTCCGACCTTGCCCGCGGGAATTTCCCCCTTGAGGACAAAGCAGGGCCTGTCGCTGAGATCGACTGCCACCACTACAAGCGCGTCGTCAAAAGGAATTACGGCGTGCCCGTACCTTGTGATTCCCCTCTTGTCTCCGAGAGCCTCGGAGAAGGCTTCCCCGAGAGCTATCCCTACATCCTCAACGGTGTGGTGGAAGTCAACGTCAATGTCTCCTTCGGCCTTGACCGTGAGGTCAAAGTAGCCGTGCTTTGCGAACTGGCTCAGCATGTGGTCGAAAAACGGCACTCCTGTCGAGATGTCGAATTTCCCGGTTCCGTCGAGATCAAGTTCGACGCTGGCGCTGACTTCGGACGTTTTTCTTTTTAAAACGGCTTTACGGGTCATTAAAGTTGGGCTCCTTTTCTCATAGTTCGCTGGAGAATTTCGCTAATCATTCTATATAGAGGCAACTTCTACTGTCAACAAGGCCCGAGACGGCTCGCAAGAGGCGGGTTCCTCGTTTTATCCCGACTGTGGGGTTATCCTTTCCTTTGATTTGCGCCCTGCGGAAATGCGCTTTACCTTAATCTTCCGTTCCAGTTCCCGCGATTGGGCAAGATCAAAGGCCAGTTGCATGCCAAGCCAAATTCGTGGAGTTGAACCGAACGCCTTTGATAGCCTGTAGGCCATCTCGACGGAAACCGAGGTCTTTGCGTTTACAAGATTGGAAAGCGTCTGACGCGCCACGCCAAGCAGCTTTGCGCATTTGGTAATCGACAGATTCAATGGTTTCATACAATCCTCGCGTACAACGACACCAGGATGCACAGGACTTTTCATTGCCATAATTCCTCTTCTTCAATCATAATACTGACCATTAATGGTAATCCAAGAAATTGACATCCTCAGGCTCACAATTTTTTCTGTTTTTCAAGCGATATTTTTATTGGATACAATAGTGCGTGGGTGGAGACCCGCCACAGCGAGGTAGCAATTTTGAAATTCATACTGGTTCCCGTAAAAGATCTTTCAAAGGCAAACGAAAGGCTTGCCTCTGTGCTCAGCAACAAGCAGAGAACCGAACTTGCCTACGTGATGCTGGAAGACGTGTTCTCCGCTGTGGGAAACTCGAAACTTGCCGACAACAGGGTCATTGTGACGGTCGACAGGAAAGCGGAGAAAATGGCCCTTGAGGAAGGGTTTGCCGTCATAAGGGAGGAGAGCCAGCTCGGGGAGAGCTCGTCGGTCGACCTGGCGATTCAGGTCTGCAGAAAAATGGGCGCGAAGTCGGTGCTCGTAATCCCGGGCGACGCCCCTCTCATAACCGGAGAGGATCTCGATTCCGTCCTAGAGAAAGAGAAAAAGGGAAAGTCCGTTATCCTTGTCCCCTCAGAGGACGAACTCGGCACAAACGCCATACTGAGAAAGCCTCCCGACAGCATACCCTCGATGTTCGGCAACGACAGCTTCAGGAAGCACAAGGAAGAGGCAGAGCGAAGATACGTGCCCTGTGACGTCTACAAAAACTTCAACATCAGCATTGATATCGACGAGCCCGAGGACATAGAGACCTTCTCCCATTACGGCTCCCACACCAAGACCTACAGGAAGCTTCTGGAGCTAGGGCTGATAAAGAAAGAAACGGAAAAAAACGGGGCGGCAGCCGGCTGATTTACACAGAACCGGTAGGCGCGCCAGTTTCCGCCGAATCCACAAACCCGTGCGTTGAATCCTTGCGGACTTCCGGTATAATTTGCTGCCTTTTGATTTACCTTGGCGGCGTAGCTCAGGGGTAGAGCGGGGCTCTCATAAGGCCTGTGTCGGTGGTTCGAACCCACCCGTCGCCACTTCCCTAATCCTCTTCTTCTTCAAAATCCAGAGAGGCGGAATTTATACAGTACCTCATCCCCGTGGGCTGGGGGCCGTCGGGAAAAACATGTCCAAGGTGGGCGTCGCACTTTGAGCACAGCACCTCGGTTCTCGTCATCCCGTGGGAACGGTCGGCTTTCTCCGTTATGTTCTCCTGCGAGACGGGTTCCCAGAAGCTCGGCCATCCCGTGCCGGAATCGAATTTCTCAGAGAAACGGAAAAGTTTCTGTCCGCAGCAGACGCAGACATACATGCCTTTTTCGTGATGGTCGTGATACTTGCCGGTAAAGGCCCTCTCCGTGCCCGCTTTTCTCGTGACCAAGAACTGCTCGGTGGAGAGTTCCTCCTGCCACTGCTCGTCCGTTTTCTTTACCTTCTCAGACATTCTCTTCTCGCTCCCCGAGATTTCTCTTTGAATCCCGGGCCTCCCTCAAAAGGGCCACCAGATCTTCTACATTACCGGCGGCGACGGCTTTTTCAATCTTCCCGAGTTCCCCCGTGAAGCCGCGGATGGCTCCCAGCAGCGCGTCGCGGTTTTCGATGAAAATACCTGCCCACATCTCGGGGGAACTGTCGGCGATTCTGGTCAAGTCGGCCAGGCCCCCGCCCGAGAAATCAAAAAGGTTCCTGTCTCCTCCCCCGGAAGCCACCGTGTTCACGAGCGAATAGGCGACCGCATGGGGAAGGTGGCTTACGAGCGAGAAAACCTCGTCGTGGGATTCGGGATTCATCTCGACCACCTCGCCCCCCGCAAGCGAAAAGAGCGTTTTCACCATGGAGAGGGCTTCGGGGCTGGTGCTCTCCACGGGAGTGACAATGCATTTTTTTCCTGAGAAAAGACCGGGATCGGACTCCCTGACGCCGGATGTTTCCTTCCCCGCGATGGGATGGGCTCCGACGAAGCGGATGCTCCAGGAACCCTTTTCCATTTCCCTCACCACGGGAGCCTTGACGCTTCCCACGTCGCAGACCGCCGTGCCGGGGAGAACAAACCTGGAAACCTCCTTGGCCACCTGCGCTATCGTGTCGACGTAGGTCGCGACGACGACTATTTCGGATCTCGACATGCCGGGGCCGATTTCGGAAGAGCCCTTGTCTATGATTCCGCTCTTAAGGGCGAAGCGAAGCGACTCCGGGTCCCGCTCGACCCCGAAAACCTCCCAGACTTCCCCCGATTCGCGAAGGGCCGCCGCGAGGGAGCCGCCTATGAGCCCCAGACCTACCACCGCCACTTTTTCAAAAGTCATCTTCCGAGAATCCTCCCAAGCGATTCAATGAATCTTTCGTTTTCCCGCGCGAGACCGAAGCTCACCCTTAGATGAGTTTTCAGTCCGTAGCCGCCTACGGGCCTCGTTATCACCCCGTCGCGAAGAAGCGCCTCGTAGACCGGCATCGGATCCTCCTTCAGGTCAACGAGAAAAAAATTCGCATGGGACTCAGTGTACCCGACCCCGAGTTCGGCCAGCTTCTCGCGGAAATATTCCCTTCCGCTGCGGTTAAGCTTCCTTGAGCGGGCAACGTGCCTTTCGTCGTCAAGCGCGGCGCAGGCCGCCGCCTGGGCGGCCGAGTTCACGTTAAACGGCTCCCGCACCCTGTCCATGTAGGAGACCGCCTCGGCGGACGCCACCCCGTAGCCGACCCTCAGGCCCGCAAGCCCGTAAATCTTGGAGAAGGTTCTCACCGTCACGAGCGATTCGCGAACCGAGTGGTAGCGCAGCGTGTCCGGGTACTGCGGATCGTCGACGTACTCGAAATAGGCTTCGTCCACAAGCACTATCACGTTCTCAGGAACCCTCTTGAGGAACCGCTCGAACTCGTCCCTTCTCACAATCGTCCCGGTGGGATTGTTGGGGTTCGCTATATAGATGATCTTCGTTTTCTCCGTGACCAAGGAGAGCATGTCCTCTAGGTCGTGGGTGAGATCCGGCATCTCGGAAATGACGTGCGAGCATCCCAGTGCCTGGGTGACGATCGGGTAGACGATAAAAGCGTGGCGGCCGTATATGGCCTCGTCCCCGGGCTCAAGAAACGTCCTTGCGACTATCTCTATCACCTCGTTCGAGCCGTTGCCGACTATTATCGTATTTTCGGGAACCCCGAGCTTTTCGGAAAGTTTCCGCTTAAGCTCGAAGCAGCCCCCGTCGGGATAGAGATTGACTTTCGAGACGTGCTCTGCGAGCGCTTTTTTCCCAAGCGGGGAAGGACCAAGGGGATTTTCGTTCGAAGCCATCTTGGCCGCCCCCTGAATTCCGAGTTCCCGCTCGAGTTCCTCAATCGGCTTTCCCGGAACGTAGGGAATAAGGTTTTTTACGCTTGGTCTTGGTTCCATCGGGGTTCTGCCCAGCAAGCGGCTGTCAACCCGGCGCTTCGACGGGGTAGGATCCAAGCACCTTGAGAAAAACGCATTTGGCTTCCAACTTCTCAAGTGCTTCCCTTACAGCATCATCCTCCTGATGTCCCGAGAAGTCGGCGAAGAACACGTATTCCCACTGCCCGTCCCGCAAGGGCCTGGACTCGATCTTGGAGAGGTTTATGTCGGATTCTGAAAAAGGGAGAAAAAACGCCTTGTGAAGCGCCCCCGGCTCATCCTTGACGGAAAATGCTATCGAGGTCTTGTCGTCTCCGCTCGGGGGAGGACTCTCCCTGCCCACCACCAGGAACCGGGTCGTGTTGCGCGGGCTGTCCTCTATATGATTCTGTATCGTCTTCAGGCCGTATATCGACCCCGAGAACTCGCTCGCGATCGCGGCCACGTCCTTGTCCCTCGCTGCAAGCTTGGCCGCCGCCGCGGTGCTCGAGGTCTCGAGGAGCCCGACGCCGTAGAGGTTGGCGGAGATCCATTTCCTGCATTGCCCCAGAGCCTGTGGATTCGAAGCCACCGTTTTGACTTGCTTGACATCCCCGCTTGTCGAAAGCAGGAAATGCTCAATGCGCTCGAAACACTCGGCGGATATAGTGAGATCCCACTCAAGGAACATGTCAAGAACATCTCCCACAGAGCCTTCAACCGAGTTCTCAACGGGCACTATGCCGAAACTGGCCCTCTTTCCGTACACCTCCTCGAATACGTCCCCGAAGCTCGACACGGGAAGGAATTCCGAGGAAGCGCCGAATTTCCGAAATGCGGCCTGGTTTGAAAAGCTGCCCTCGGGTCCGAGGTAAGCAACTTTCTCATAGTGCTGAAGAGACTTGCAACGCGATATTATCTCTCTGAAAACAAAAAGAATGTCCTCATCTGAAAGGGGACCGGGATTGTTTCCCGTTATCTTGGATTCTATCTCCTTTTCCCTGCCTCGGTCGTAAATTCCCAGGGAACCTCCTTCCTTGAGCCTGCTTACCTCTACCGCAAACTCGGCCCGCCTGTTTATAAGTTCAAGCAACTTGGAGTCAAGGGCGTCTATTTCCCTTCTTACGGAGGCGAGTTCTTTGTTGGGAGCCATTATCCAGTCTTAAGGAGAATATTGTGAGAAGAATAGCGAGGGGGTAGGGCAAAGTCAAATAGTCCGCCGCGCCGAAAACAGGTTCGTCAGCCGCCCTCGTCCGCCCTTATGATCTTGGGTTTCGACAACGTTCCCTGAATCCTCCCGGAGAAGACTCCGTCGGCCCCCTTGGCACCAAGAAAACCGCCTACAAGAGCAAGTTTCACGTCCCCGGGGGAAGGCTTGAACATAACGGAGAGGTCAAGGGCGGCCCCTTTTCTGAAACGAAGAGGGGACGGGACTTTCCCTTCCGCCTGCAGGGAAATCTGCGGATTCGTCAGCGAAAAGCTCTCGACGCGCGACTCGAAGCGGTTCGCGGTGCCGCGGAGCACCGCGCTCAGGTTCCTGTATTCCTCCTTCACCTCGAACCCCTGCACCTTGTCCACCGCTATGGAAAGAGAGGGAGAGGATATCAGGTATTCCATCTTGGAGATCCCGCCGCTTTCCCCCTCTCCGAGAAACTTTATGCTTCCATCGACCTTCCCGCTCACCGAAACCCCGCCGCTGTCGATAAAAAGGCGGGAAACGGTCGAAGATTCAACGGAATTTATCTCCACTTCGGCGCTTGTGACCTTGTTTTTCTTCATGTCCTGCGAAACCTTGCCCTCTATCTCCCCCCCGTAGGCGTCAAGGGAAAACGAAATCTTGGTGTGGTCGGAGAAAATAACGGAGAAAAGCCCGGCGTTCACCCTGGCCCTGTCAATCACAAGCGGCTCCCTGTCCCCGAGGATCACCCGGATGTCCCTGAGCTCAATCGAGGAAAGGCCCTTGATGTCCGCGTCGCCTATCAGGACCGGAACCGGGGAGTTGCTCTGTATCTCGAAGACCGCTCTTCTTTCAACGGAATCCCAAGGAAGCCCCAGGAGGAGAAAAATCAGAAAGAACACAAAGAAAACCCCGACATAGAGAGGGGTGGAGATTTTTTCCGGCATCTTGATCTTGGTCTTTATGTCCATTTTTCCCCGCTCAGCCGGATTCGCTGAAAGAAAAAGTTGAAAGACGGAACGAAACGTCTGTCAGGTTAGGGTTGTCGAACCTGGTTTTTATTCTGAGGTCTGAGACCTTGAGTATGGTCTTGCTTTTCTGAAAGACGTAGAGGACATTCATCACCCTTGGGACAGACACCTTGTTTATCTTGACCAGAACGGCCCTTTCCCTCTTTATCCCCTTTCCTCTCACCGAAGGATTGGTTCCCCTTATTGAAAAGGAACGGCGGTCTATGCCGTTTCTGATAAGCACCTTCTCCGCAACCGAAATCAGCGCTTCCTTTTCCTCCTTCATCGAGCCGCTAACTTTGGCTAGAAGATCCCTTGAGTAGCGGTACTCATCTTTAATGGCCCTCATCTCGTCTAACTGAAACCTCATCTGGCTGACCTCGCTTCTTACGGCGGAACCCCCAGGGAAAACCGCCCTGTAGACAGAAAAAACGAGGAAGATGGCCAGAACCGCGACACCTA
Source organism: Candidatus Dadabacteria bacterium (assembly GCA_022819805.1). Taxonomy (GTDB): domain Bacteria; phylum Desulfobacterota_D; class UBA1144; order Nemesobacterales; family Nemesobacteraceae; genus Nemesobacter. Next base: position 54,030 of record JAJEGO010000059.1, on the reverse strand, counting down.
TCTTGATGGCGCGGACGTCCCTTGCGGAGAAGTCCCTTGTTCCTATAAGATCCCTTACCCTCCTCACCACGGGCTCGGTCCTCTTCCCGACGGTTCCGAGAAGCGATTTCAGTCTGTCGATCAGTTTCCGCATCTTCACCTGACAACCATGGAAATCTCGAATTTCAAACTGTTGTTAACCGCCTTTCTTACCTGCCCCATCTTCACCTGGGTAAAGTTCCCTGACTCCGAGAAGGCCTTTTCTATGGACGCTATTTCCTCGTAGGAATCACTTTTGCCCCATATCTTGGCCTTGCCCCCGTCTTCAATCCTTATCTCGTCAATCGAGAAACTTACGTCCTTGGGAACGGTGGCAGAAACCGTCGTCAGTATCTCAAGCGGGCTGTGAGCTCCTCTTACCTGTTTCAGTATTTCCAGCTTGCGGTTGATGACTTCAAGCTTCCCCTTGTAAAAAGCGACCGGGTCCTGGGTTCCGGCGGCCGACGGGAACTCCCTCCTGAGGTCGCTTTCCATCTCCGATCGTATGGAACTGATCTTCCCTTTGGCTGAGACAACTTCGGTCGCGCGCCCGAAAACCGCCAAAAGAAGCAGGGCGGCGCACAAGGCGACCGGAACCCGGAACTCCTTGAGCAGACCCCTTGCGGCTCCCCGCGGCCTGTAACCATCCCTTCTCAGGTTAATCCTTCTGCTCCCCCCCGAAGATCTCCCGTAAAGCGCAAGAGCGTAGGCCCTCGCGAAGAAAGGAGAGTCTTCCCGGCCGAGTTGCGGTATGAAAATCGTTTTTACCCCCTGGCCAATATGCTCCGAAAGCTTTTCCACGATTCCCTCTACCTGGCATATCTCACCCGTGAGAACAACGCTCTTTATCTCCTCCCCGGCTTCACCCTCGAAATAGCGGGCGGTGGTTCTCACTTCCTCGGCGATGAAGCGGCTGTTTTCGAGAAACGCATTTTTTCTTTCCCCGTCGCTGTTTATCTGCTGGAAATCAAGGGTGCCCACAGCAAGGGACTCCTTCATTTTCTCAACGGCGTAGTCGCAGTTTCTCACTCTGGTAAGCCCCCGCTCGTCAAAGAGGGAGAAATTCAGGTGGTCCTGGTCGGCATCCACCAGAAGAAGGGGCCGCGGCCCTTCAAGAAACCCTCCAAGCGAGGAAAACGCTACGGGGGAAAACGACACCTGCTCAGGATCCACCCACCGCTCCTGCACTGAGCCGAGGTAACTTTCAAACACATCCCGCCCGAAGGCCGGAACTATGGCCTCGGTTCCCTCCTGTGTCTTTATCTCGTGGTAGTCGGAGAGCACGTCCTCTCCCAAGGTAAAACCGGTAGAGTTCTCAAGTTCGAAACGGCAGACGCTCCTCACTTTTTTAGAATCTGTGAAAGGGAACTTAAGAACCCTCAGGAGAAGCGGGGAAAAACTGATTCCCGTGACGGCCCGGGTTCCGAGGGAAACTTCGTTCTTGAGAAAACCGGCTGCTTCACTGCTCCCGGGCTCTCCAGAGAGAGAGGATTTACGAATTTCGGTCCCCTTGAGTCCTCTTCTTACAGTTACGGTTCTGACCTTTCCGCCGGAAAAATCAACTCCGATGAATCCACCTAGCATATTAAGGTGCGAGAGTTACTCTCCCGCCTGCCCCTCCGCCCTGGCATCAAGCTCCATTGGCATTATCACGTTCACGTAGCCGTCCTGCTTCTCCCCCTCATCGCAGGGAACCACATACACCGGGTTCTTGTGTCCGGAAAAACCGATCATAACCTCGGAAGATCCCACCGCGTCGAGGACATCTTGGAAATAGGTGAAATTGAAACCGAGCCTGACCTCCTCCCCGGAATACTCAACCGGCATGCTCTCCTTCCCCTCGCCGGTATTCAGATAGGCGCCGAGAAGCAGGCTTCCTTCCCCGAAAGCCATTTCTACAAACCTTCCCCCGCCCCTCACATTATCTGCGGAGAAAAGAGAAACCCTCCTGAGCGCAAGCAGCAGCTTGGCCGCATCGACCCTGACCGTGTTCTTCGTTGAAACCGGAACCACCTGCATGTAATCCGGAAACTCGGCATCGATCACCCTGGAGATGAAAACCAAGTCCTCGTCTTTAAGTTCAAAAACAAAGAAATTGCCGCTGCTACCGATCCTGACTTCCTTTGAGAGGCGAAGAAGCCTTCTTATCTCCATAACTGCCTTTTTGGGAACCAGAATATCCTTTGAGAAGTTAAGGCCTTCCACCTTCTGGTCGACATAGCTCAACCTGTGGCCGTCGGTGGCAACCAGCCTTAGCGTCTGCTCTCCTCTTTTTTCGAAGAACACCCCGGAGAGGCTCCTTCTCATTTCATCGTCCGACACGGAAAAAACCGTCTTGGATATCATTTCCTCAAGCGTCTCAGAAGAAATCTGGAAAAGATCATCCGATGAAACCTCCGGAATCCTGGGAAAATCATCGGCCGCCAATCCGGCAATCTTAAAAGAACCGGAACTGGTGACAACCTCTATCCAGTTGTTCTCGGTGGCGGTAACCGAAATTTCTTCTTCCTCCTTAATTTCCCTCACAAGATCCGAGAGGATTCCGGCGGGAACCGCCATTTTGAATTCTCCTTCAGTCTGCGCGTCGCACGAAACAATAGCCGTGTTTTCAAGATCCGTGGCTTCCAGAAGCAAGCCCTTGTCGGTAGAGCTCACAAGAACATGGGAGAGGATAGGCATGGTGGTTCTTTTCTCCACAACTCCCTGGATCATCCCAAGCTTCCTTGAAAAATCTCCGCCTTTGATTTTAAACATCATCTAAGAAGAAAACCTCCATTTCCGGAAAAAACGGAAAAACATCTCTTTTTCCATTGTATTCAAATATGCTTATTATGAAGATAATAACCAGTTTTAAGAGACAAAACCATAATTCACAATTGCCAGCTTCTTTCTGCTGTTATTTCTTTCTTTTAGTTTTAAAACTACTACTCGTAGTAGTAGCAGTAGTCGTTGTGAAAAGAGTGAAATCAGTGAAATTGCCCACCGTGGCGGGTGCTTTGCGGCTTGGGATCTGTTCATAGTCTTTCTTTTTCCCGACAGATATTCACACTCTCTCCCCGGTTTTTGGTCTTTCGGCAGAAAAACCCAAATTCTTGCACAGCCTTTTCAGTTTTTCTTGACAGGTTGCTGCCCGAGGCGCTTAGGAGGTGATGAACTTCTCTAGGGTTGAGGAGATTGCCGCGACGGCATTTGAGACCGAGGGATCTCTTCCGATCTTCTTTTCGACATTTTTTACCGCGTGGACCACGGTGGAGTGGTTCTTCCCGCCGAACCTGTTTCCGATCTCCGGGAACGATGAGGAAGTGTATTTTCTTGAAAGGAACATCGCTATCTGCCTGGGCTCAGAGACTTTTTTCTGCTTCTGGCTGGATTTCAGCTCCTTTACAGTCAGGTCGAAAAACGTGCTTACCTCCCTTTGGATAAGTTCTATGGTTATTATCTTCGGGGTTTCCTTTTTTACCAGGTTTTTCAGGAGTTGTTTTGCCAGTTCCAAGGTTATTCTCTCCCTGAACATCTTTGAGTAGGCAAACAGTTTGTTCACCGATCCCTCGAGCTCTCTTATGTTGGAGAGAACGTTCTGGGCTATGAAGGAGGCCACATCGTCTGGAATCTCGATTTTTTCCTCCTCGGCCTTTTTCTCTATGATCGCTATCTTGGTTTCCACCTCCGGCGGCTGTATGTCCGCCGTGAGCCCCCACTCAAACCTGGATTTCAGACGCTCCTCGAAGTTCTTCATCACGCTCGGGGGCTTGTCGCTGGTTATCACTATCTGTTTTTTCGCCGTGTAGAGGGAGTTGAAGGTGTGGAAGAACTCCTCCTGGGTGCTGTCTTTTCCGGCGATGAACTGGATGTCGTCTATGAGAAGAACATCGCAGTTGAACCTGTAGAGATTCCTGAACTTGTCCATTGAGCCCGTTTTTATGCTCTGCACCACCCCGTTTGTGAAGTGCTCGGCGGAGATGCAGAAGGTGTTCAGATGGTTTCCGTTTCTCTTGAGTATGTGGTTTCCTATCGAGTGGAGGAGGTGGGTTTTCCCGAGGCCTACGCCGCTGTGTATGAAAAGCGGGTTATAGGCCATGCCCGGGTTCTCGGCGATCGCGTAGGATGCGGCGTGAGCGAACTGGTTGCTCGGCCCGACGACGAAGTTCTCAAAGGTGTTTGTCGAACTGAAAAAGCTGGCCGCCTGGGGATCATGGGATTCCGCTCTTTCCGGCCTGCCCGCGTTCCTGCTTTTTTTTGTTTCTCTGGCCGCCGACTCTTCCTCGCCCGCATCTATGGTTACTTCGAAACCATCTTTTCCGTAGAGGCTCCGGGAGGTGTCGTTTATCAGCTGCAGGTAGTGGTTTTTCACCCAGAGCGCTTGGAAATGGGTTTTCGCTTCAAGGGTGACCATCTTGCCTTCAATCTTTGCGACTTTTATGGAAAACAGCCAGGAGGGGGGGAAGTAAAGGTCTTTTTTCACGCATTCAAGAACTGCGTCCCAGTCAAACTCTGTTTTTTCTTCTGATCTGTCGGTTTCAGCGGCAAGGTTGCCGTGCGCAACTTCCTCTGCTTCTTTCAACAACTCTTCTCCTGAAAAGCAAAGAACGACCTGAAAACAGGCACTTTAGAAAAAATCCCAACCCACCCTTCGGGAAGTGGAATTCTATTCTAATTACATCGGGTTTTCGTGTCAAGAAAAACCGATTTTCCCCTGCCCGAAAATCGCTTTAAGAGACCGTAGATAGGGAAGAAAAAATTTTTCCGGGCGCCCGGGCTCAATTGACACGCAACCGCGTTTACAATACAATTTTTAACCGCAAATGAGCGAAGAAGACGCCTTGAGATTTTTAGCCGGTAGGTTCAAGGCTACTCAGAAAGAAGTTTTGACGGGGATAGGGGACGATTCCGCTGTTTTAGAACTCAGAGACAAAACCTGCCTTGTCGCCTCGACCGACACTCTGGTCGAAGGCGTTCACTTCCGTTTGGAGACCCAGACCCCAAGCCAGCTCGGCAAAAAGGCGGTCTGCGTCGCTCTAAGCGACATAGGGGCGATGGGGGCTGTGCCGAGGTACCTGCTCTGTTCCCTCGGCTGCCGCAGCGCGGGTTCAATGGAGTTCATTGAGGACCTCTCGCAAGGGGTGGAGGACGGCTGCCGGGAGTTTGAGGTCTGCCTGGTCGGGGGGAACCTCTCGGAGTCGCAAACCGTTTTCATAAGCATGACAGCGCTTGGAGAAGTCTCAAGGGACAATGTCGTCCTTCGCTCCGGGGCGGCGGAGGGAGACGACATATACGTGACCGGAACCCTGGGGGATTCGGCTCTCGGCCTCAGGATACTGTCAGGCGGTCTCGGGGTCGGCGGATGCGAGGGGTTTGTCTCAAGGCACATAGAGCCCACGCCGCGCCTTGAGGTGGGCCGGATGGTGGCGGAGCGCGGGGTTGCCTCATCGATGATAGATGTGAGCGACGGGCTTTTCCGCGATCTTGAGAAGCTTACCTCGGAGCACGGACTGGGCGCCGAAGTCAGCCTTGCGGATCTTCCGCTTTCCCCGGGCTTTCTCTCCCTGTCCGGCAGGCTTTCCGAGGATGCCTACCGTCTTGCGGTTTCGGGCGGAGAGGACTACGAGCTTCTTTTCACCTCGTCTGCCGGGAACCGCGCCGTTGTAGAGGATGTTTCCCGCCTCTGCGGGGTAGCGGTTTCGAAAATCGGGTCCGTCACCGGCGGGGGGAGAGTAAAGTTTTTTGACGAGGGAGGAGGGGAGATTTTTTACGATACCGGGGGGTTTGAGCATTTCTGCTGACTCCTGCGCGGGGGTAAGATTCTTTTGGGCGAAAACTTCATTCTGATTCTCTTTCTTCTTTGCTGCTCGGCGTTTTTCTGTTTCAGCGAGGGCGCGCTTTTCTCCCTCAGCCGCCCGCAGAGAGAAAGCATATCGAAGCAGGGGGGCAGGGTTTCTGCGGCCATAGGGAAGCTTCTCTCGAATTCCCACAAGCTCATAACCACGGTTCTTCTGGCCGACGAGATCTTCAACATAGCCTACTCAAGCGTCATAGCGCTTACCGCGAGACAATATCTGCGGGACACCCCGGAGCAGACAGTCGCTCTCATCTCTCTGGCCATAGCTTCGCCGACCCTTCTTGTGTTCGGGGAGATAGTCCCTAAAACCACTGGGGTGAAGTTCCCAAGAACCATCTCCAAGGCGGTTGCGCTTCCCCTTTATTTTTTCCATGTGGCGGTCACCCCGATTAGGTGGGCAATCATGTTCGTCTCGGGCTTTTTCATAAGGGCATTCGGGGCCGACCTGGGCCACCGCGCGGGGGAGAACAGCATATCCTCTGACGAACTCGAGATTCTTGTGGGCATGGGGAGGGACGAGGGGGTGCTCAACGAGGTTGAGAAGTATCTTGCAGACGGCTTCTTCAAGCTTGAGGACCTGCCCGCCCACAGCATAATGACCCCCGCAATAGACTGCTTCACCCTTCCCCACGACATCGAGGTTAAAAAGGCCGTCGGCCAGGTCCGCCGGATGGGCCACTCCCGGATCCCGGTTTACGAGGAGGAGCGGGACAACATAGCCGGCGTTCTCTACAGCAAGGATCTTCTGAAATGGAATTTTACCGAGCACAACTCCGCGGTCACGGCAAGCGAGTGTCTCAGGAAGCCCTACTTCATTCCCCGCTCCAAACCCGCGGGGGCGCTTCTGCGCGAGTTCCAGATGCACAGGATCCACATAGCGATAGTGGTCGACGAGTACGGAAGGTTCGACGGGCTGGTGACCATGGAAGACATACTGGAGGAGCTTTTCGGAGAGATAGAGGATGAGAGGTCGGTGCTCAAGAAGGCCGCTCCCGCGGTTCGCGGGGGAGCCATTACGATTCCCGGGGGCATGAGAATAGAGGAATTTAACGGAGACTATCTCTTTTCGGTCGCCCGTTCTGCGGGACTTGAGAGCATGGGGAAGATACTGGAGGAGGCCGTGATCCCGCTTCGGATGGAAAACGAGACGATGGGAGGCTTCGTGTTCGACCTTTTCGGGAGACTGCCCGCGGAGGGCGAGAAAATAGGTTTCGGCGGGCTGATTTTCACTGTGGAGGGCAAGGAAGGAAAAAGGATTTCAGAGATAAAAGTTGACGTTCGGAGGGAGGCCCAGGGCGATGTCCATTGAACTTGTAGTTGTTCTGGTCTTGCTGTTTCTGGCCCTGCAGGCTTTTTTCGCCGGTTCGGAAATAGCGCTTATCTCCTGCGACAAGATAAAGATGAGGTCCCTTGCCGAGGACGGTTCGGCCGCCGCGGGGCTGGTTCTTGACGCCTACTCGAAGATCGAAAGCTTCATCGGCACCACGCTCATAGGAGTCAACCTCTCGCTCATAATAAACACCCTGGTGCTTACCTTTTATTTCGAGGAGACCCTCGGGCAGCGAAGTGGCATCTACACGGTAGCCGTGCTCTCCCCGCTTATAGTGGTTTTCGGCCAAGTGGTCCCGAAGGCGGTTTTCGAGAGCAAAAGAAACTCCATAGTGCTCTGGATCATCTATCCCCTCTGGGTTTTCTCAAAGCTTTTTTACCCGGTGCTTTTCTTCGTCGGTCTCCTAACCCGGGGAATGAAGATGATCTCCATAACGCGCGAGGAGCTTGAGGACGTGATGGAGGAGGACAAAAACAAGCCGAGCGCGGACTACAGAAGAAGGGTTCTCCGCAGGATCTTCGGGTACTCTGAGACCACTGTCGGGGAGATAATGATCCCCCTCGTTAAGGTGGACGCGCTTGAGAGAAGGTCCACGCTTCGGGACGTAAAGAGGCTCATAGCGGAGAAAAGCCACTCCCGGATCCCGATTTTCAGCGACCGGGTCGACAACATAACCGGCATACTCAACTCGTTTTATGTTCTCGGCGAGCAGGATCTTGACAAGAGCGTGGAACAGTACGCCCGTCCTCCATTCTACGTTCCGGAGTCAAAGCTTGTAAACGAGCTTATGGACGAGATGAAAGGGGGGCGTGCGGGAATGGCCGTCGTGGTTGACGAGTACGGCGGGTCGGTGGGAATCATCACACTTGAGGACATAATCGAAGAAGTGGTGGGGGAGATAGAGGACGAGTACGACACGGGGCAGACCCCGTGGAGAAATCTGGGCGCCGGGCAGTACCTCATAGACCCAACAGTTGAGATAGGGCGGCTTAACGACGGCCTGGGCCTCGCCATTCCGGAGGGCGAGGATTACGAGACGCTCGGGGGATTTCTTCTTTACAGGTATGGATCGATTCCCGCTCCCGGAACCGTGATAGTTTTCGGAAAAAAAACGTTTACTGTGGTTTCTTCGACCGTTAGGATGATAAGCGAAGTTCATCTGCGGGTGGAAAAATAGTACCTTTCTCCAAGTTTTTCGCCCCTGAAAGCCGATGACGTGGAGAATAACAAAAACATAAGTTTTGTTTATTATTAGCACATGGGAGACAAATTGCGCATACATGCATTGGTTCTGCCCCGCACAGGGTTCTGCCTGACCGATTCGCTGGCGCTTGCCGCGGCGGTTCTGGGACCGCTTGCGGTGTATGTACTTACCTTATCCCACACCGTAGCCTTTGAAGATGACGGGCTGTTTCTCATGGCGGGTGCCCACCTCGGCATAGCGCATCCTCCGGGCTACCCGATCTACACCCTTATTCTACACCTGTTCATGCAGCTGCCGTTTGGAACTCCGGCCTTTTTGGGGCATCTTTTGAGTGCCGTTCTGGGAGCGCTCGCCTGCGGAGGGGTTTATCTCTGTGCGAGACTACTTGGTGCAGCCGCGCTTCCCGCCCTTGCGGCCGCATGGCTTTTCGGTGCTTCGGAACACGTGTGGTCCCAGTCCATAATAGCTGAGGTTTACGCCCTTAACTCGTTGCTTTTCTTCGCAGTCTACGCACTTCTGCTCTGTGGCTTAAGATATCCGCAGCGTCTTTGGGTCTGGATTGCGGCGGCGGCGTGCTATGGCATGAGCCTTGCGAACCACTGGCCGCTTGTGATGCTGGCGACACCCGGTTTGTTTCTTCTGATTCTCCCCGCCGGAAAGGCAATGTTTCGCAGGTTGCCGATGCTCTCCGGTGTCGCTGCTCTGGGAGCGGTGGTTCCCTACGTCTGGATGTTCCTGCGGGCCCAGCAGGATCCCAAGATCAGCTTCTACGGTTCCATGAACGGCCTTGGCGATCTCTGGTATCACATCAGTCGCAAGGGGTACTCTCACTTCCATAAAAGCGTTGGGTGGGATAACCATTTGGGGTTTCTGCAGTGGTTCGGCGGGGAAATCATGTGGCAACTGACTCTTCCGGCTTTCCTTCTGGCCATCCTGGGACTTGTGGTTCTGCTGCGCAGGCGGCAGTTGGCGGAAGCTGGCTCATCCCTAGTTGTGTTTCTCGGACAAAGCCTCGTTCTCATCGTGCTGATAAACTTTCATTTCAACTATATACAAATTGGAATGTTCCGTCCCTACTCACTTGTCTGCTACGGGCTGCTGGCGATATGGTCAGCGGTGGGGTTTCAGGTGCTTATGGATTATCTGCGTCCATGGTCGCACCTGGGTCAGGGACGCAACCCGACTCTTCATATTGCCTTGACCGCCGTTCTGGGCTTGGCGATGGTGTCTTTTTCCGTACAGGAGAACTGGCGGAAGAATGACTTCTCCGCAAGCGACTTCCCAAAAGAGTATGCGGAGATGATATTCCAGCATATAGAACCGGGCGCGATAATGCTGGCATCAAACGATGTGGAAACCGGGGTGCTTGGCTATTACCACTTCGTCGAGAACCGCCGCCCGGACATCGCCCTTCTGCATCGGTTAGGGCTCGTTTACAACAAGCAGTTCAACCGTCCTCGTATGCCCCGGAAAGAAAAGCGAGAAATCCTGCGGGAGTTTATCAGCAAAGCTGACCGTCCTGTCTTTTTTTCCTCTGGTACCCGTCGGGATTTCTGCCCAGGTTGCGAAGTAAAAAATTACGGGTTCATAAAGAAAGTTGTAAAGGACGGAACTCCACGCACAGAGTATCTGCTGTATAGTCCCGAAGGAGAACGATTCTTCAAAGGGTTGTTGCTACGCGAACCTGCCGATGCCTGGGAGCATTACGCGAAAAACAACTTGCTCAGACTTTACGGGGGATACCTTGGCAAATTCATCATTTCCAACAACCCGGAGGGGTTGGGACGGGTAGAGCACTTGATACCGCTTGCGGAGCAGGATTTCTATGCCCTCACGAGCATGATGGAAGAAGTGTTTCTGCGATGGGATGCGAAGCATCTTGAGCAAGCTAAAAGCTGGGTGAAACAGGCAGAACACCTGCGCTTCCGTGAGCCGTTGCTGCTGAAAAAGGACAAGGCCAAGTTTCTCTATCTTAAAGGATTTGTTCTTTTTCAAAGCGGCGACAAAGAAGCAGCGGTCTCATTGTTCAGAAAGTCAGTCGCCATTTACAATAACCGGGAGAACAGGGCGAGAAAGATGCTGAAGAAACTTGAAGAAGCTGCTGGTCAATAATCTGAAACAGGTTTTTGGAACAGAGGAAAATGCTCGGTTGTCACGAGCGTGCCGTTATTCTTCACGGGATGCTTCGCGAAAGGTCCAGCGGGAGTTCAGGTAATAGTTGAGCAAAGCACCGGGGGCGATGCCTGCCGCCTGAAGCAGTACGGGCAACACTTTTGGGAAAAGCATCGATAGAATAATAAAGACTGTGTAGCTGAGCAACAGTGCTATCAAAGAAACTATGATGAACTTAAATCCCCTCACGGACTTGCGGCCAGTCATAACGCGGTCACCGAAAGTCCAGTGGTTATTCATCAGGAAGTTTGAAATAATAGAAACCAATATAGCAGTCGGCGATGCAATGAACTTATTAAGACCGAATTCAAGAAGAAGTGAGAAGGAACCAAGGTTGACAAAAACTCCGCAAACGCCCGTAAGGGAAAACTTGATGAAGGTGAGGTGACTTCTCAGGCGCAGCAACAGTATGCTGAAGAAAAATTCAATCATATTCAACATACTAAGCTTAGTTTTTCCGTGCTTGCGATCACGGAAATGGATCGGTTCTTCAACGACCCGTGCCCTGCAACGGATCAGCCGGTGCAGAAGTTCTACCTGAAACACATAACCCCGGGCGCGGATACTCCCAATTTTCGCTTCTCTTAGCTTGTCCGCCCTTATGGCCTTAAATCCTGCGGTGCAGTCTGAAACCCCTTTCAAACCACCGATCCACCTAGCCAGACGATTTCCCCAGCGGGACAACAGCTTTCTCCTGACGTGCCACCGGCTATCGAGTGATCCGCCCGCGACATAGCGGCTTCCTATAGCCACATCCGCACCACCTGCGATGTGATCAAGCAGCCTGCCCGCAACGGCGGGGTCATGCGAGAAATCGGCATCCATTTGTACTATTACATCGGCACCGAGGGTGTCTATGGCGTAGGTCATTCCCCGCACGTAGGCATCTCCCAGTCCGCGTCGCTTGCCTTGTAGCAGGCGGACACGACTATCACCGGCCATAAACTCTTTGACCAGATCAGCGGTACCATCGGGACTTTCGTCGTCAACGATAAGGAATGCCACGTCCGGGTCTTTGTAGAGTTCCGTAAGTCGGTGCAATAGCGGATTTATGTTTAACGCTTCATTGTACGTGGGAATAACAAAGCATATTCTTACGTCGCGTATATCTTGATTCAACTAAATGATCCCTCTATGCGGTCAGTGCAGGGACTCTCCCCGCATAAGCTCCCTTGCTATCAGTTGTCTGTATGATTCGACCGGCTGTATGCCGTGTATCCTCAGTTCCCCCAGATAGAGGGTAGGGACGCCGAAGACCTCGTTTTCCCTGGCGCTTTCCATGTTCTTTTCTATTTTTTCTGAAAAGCTTCCTTTGCGGAGGGACTCGGAAAGCTCCTCGGGGCAGAGACCCGCACTCTCGCCCGCCTCGAGGACTGTTTCCAGAAGACCTATGTTTTTTCCCTCACCGAAGTAAGCGGCGTAACAGGCCTTGTGAAACTCCATGAACCTGTTTTTCTCTTTCGCAAACTCGGCCCCTTCGAGGCAAAGCCTCGAGTTGGTGACGAATCCCGGGAGCCTTATCTCCACCCCGGCCTCGGCGGCCACGTTCTCAAGACTCTTCGAAGTGCGGAGGGTTCTCTCCGTTTTTCTCCGCCTTTTCCCCTCGGCCGGGTATTCCGGGTGGATTTCCACCCCGACCCACTCCGCTTCGAGGTCAAATTCCCTCGCGAGGCCGAGCACCCTTTCGGTGGCCAGAAAGCAGAAAGGACAGATGTAGTCGTAGTAGAGAAGAATCTTCACGGGTTCCTAAAGGATACACGACCGTGGTTTTTTCGGAAAGATCTCTAAGGGTCAGGTCTTTTTCTTCCAACTGCCTGCGTCAGATCTCAAGCTTCGCGGTCAGGAACAATGTGCGCCCCAAGATCGAATCCATATACAATATGTGATCCTCGTCGAGATCGGGGCGGGACTGGCCCTCGTTTCCGATATTCAGCACGCCTCCCGTGAGTTCGAACCAGTTAAAGCCGAAAGCGCTTCTCCAGCTGAGCGCGACATCGTGCCCCACCCACCTTCTGAAGCGTTTGGTTCTGGTGTTGTTCCAAAAAGAGGTAACCGCGTGCGTGCTCCACTGCGCGGACAGGTCGTTGCGGTCGGCGCGGAGCAGAACGTGAATACGGTTGCGCGAGACATCTCCGGGCTGCGTCTCCACTCCTACGCGTCTTTCGTAATTCGTTATCCTGAGCCAGTTGGCGCTGATCATGAAATTCGCCAGCTCCGTTTTTAAATCTCCGCCAAGCCGGACCGTGAACCCGTCCATGTCGGTTTCTCCGCTGTTGGTGAGCGGATTGCGGATTTCCGTTAATCGGCCGTCGGAACGCGTGACGCTCAGTCCCGGGTACTCGCCAAGCCTCCCGCTTCTCTCAAGGCTGATGACGAACTGAGTGTCCAGGATGCTCGGCGTTTCCTGTAGACGGAGCCGGAACCAGTCGAAGTCAGCTGAAAACGGACCCCAGCCCGCGGAGACGCCGGCGCCGAAGCTCTCGGCCTCGTCCGGCTCAAGCTCCGGGTTGCCGGTTACGACCACCCGCACCTGGTCTCTGGGACAATCGGGAGTCGGCGTATCCGCGTCGCATACAAACGGGTAAAAAGCAAATTCCTCTGCATGCAGCGATCCAAAGCCAGGCGGTCTTGTTCCCCCGCTCCATGACGCGTGCAGCGCAATATTGGGTATTACGCGGTAAAGAGTCGCTACCCGGTGCGAAAACCCTCCCCCGACATCGTCGAAATCATCGTGGCGAAGGGCAAACGACACATCCAGCTTATCCCCCAGAGGCACCAGAATATCGCCGAAAGCCGACAGGCGCCGGCGATCTCCCGTCAGCGAGGACGAGGATCCCCCCAGGACATCCTCCGCGGCAACCGGCTCGCCGCTGAGATTGAAATATTCCTCGGAAAAGCTCAAATCTTCTTTGGCGACCTGCAGGCCGGCGCTCCAGCGAAGCTCGTTGCCCATAAGCTCTAGCAGCGGGCCGTCAAGCTCCACCCCAGCCTGAAGGTAGTCGGTTTTGAGCTTCTCTTCGCTCCGCACGCTGCTTTCGCTGATTGCGGCCTTATGCCTTTCATCGTCGGAAAGAGGGTTCTGGATGTTGTAATCTCCGCTCGCAAGGGCGGCTTCTATTATCGGCCCGTGAATGAAGGTGCGGCCTGTTTCGACATAGTCGTAGCGATTGTAGTGGACATAGCCGTCATATCTTATGCTGTCTTTAATGTCGCCCCGCAGGCCCAGCGCAATATCGTATTCTTCAAGGTCCGAATCCCATTGGCGGTTGCCGTGTCCCAGGAAACGGTGGGCGACCGTGATATGCTCGGGGAAATTGCTCTCGTTAAGACCTTCGAAGTTTCCGCTTTCAATCAGGCTGTCCCTCAGCGTCTCGCTCGGCGCGAAGCGAAAATCGCCCGGGTCCGGCGCATACAGAAGCCTTCGTTCTTCCTTGGCCGCGCGTCCCTCAGCGTATATTTCGGCCGCATCGCCCACCGGATGGCTGAAATTCACAAACGCACTGTCATTTTGCCTGCGCCACAGATGCCACGCGATATCCGCGTAGGCAAACCCGCATACGGTGCCGGAGAATCCGCCCGGAGGATCCGTGAGTTCTCCCGTGTACACGCTTTCATCGCAGTCATTCAGGGGTGCCGAGACACGTCCTCCGTCATCTTTTCTTATAAACACCGTATTGCCGCGTACCGACACTCCTTCGGTCTCGGCGAAGGAACCTCCAGGTTCGTATGTGGCGCGGCTGTAATCGCGGTCAGCGTCGCGGACCTCGTCCCGTCGGAAGATATGCGCTCCAAGAGTCAGATTCCCCTCTCCGACGCCTATGCCCCAGAGAACGCTTAGGTGTTCGGAATCGGCGCCCTCGCTGCGGGGACGCCCGGCGTTTAGCTGGATCTCGAGGCCTTCATAGTCTTTTTTCAAAACGATATTTATGGTGCCGCCGATCGCTTCCCCGCCATGCAGAGCGCTTGTGCTGTCATTAAAGATTTCGATGCGTTCGACAGCCGAGACCGGGATAGCGTCCGTGTCAACCCCGGAGTCTGCGACCCGCCGTCCGTTGACCAGGATTAGGGCGCGACCGCTTCCGAGAACGAGCGGTCTTCGGAGGCCGAAACTGTTAAAGGCCGCCCGACCCAGTAGGTCGGTTACCCTTTTTATGCCCGAGAGTTCAATGTCCCGCCGGGTGATAACGCTCACGGGATGCAGGCTGCCGGATACCGCTTCGGAATACGGTCGGTTGCCGACAAGGCTTTCCTCTTTTGCGGATGCATCCCAGGTCATGGCGTGGCCTGTCACCAGGACAAGCAGTGCGAGAACAATGTTCCGAGGTGCGATTTGGTTAACTGTCTCATAGAACTTGTGAATCATTCTTTGCTGCTCCTTTTTATCGCTTGGGCTTCCAGAACACCTGTAGCGGCGTTTCCAGGTTCCCGAACTTCTGTACAGACGCCCGTTTCCCTAAACCCCCCGTGAAACCGGCGAGCTTTATAGAACCCCAGTATTCACGGATCGAATCAAGCAAGAATCCGAAATTATTTTATCTTAATTCCGTTTTCAATACCAACTAGGTATTATCAATCGGCAAGGAACTGAAATCTGCAGTTAATCGAAACTTGTGACTTAACTGGCAAAAAGAGAGGGATTTTAAATCATGAAAAAAGTCGCGGTCGCCGTTTTGTTTTTCTTCTGTATAGTCGTTTTTTCCGCTACACCGCCCGCTTTTGCGAGCCATGGCGTAACCGCCGGAGTTGCGAGTGAGGGAGACATGGACAATATGAGGAATTTTTTGCTGCACCTCGCGGAGCACCGTGAGCTGGTCAGGATGGACGCCAGTCTAGACAGTCAAATAGAATTCCGAAACGCCTTGAGAACCAATAACAAATGGAGGCATAACGACACGTACGTAATTACCGTCAACAAACGCGGCGAGGGAACCGGTCTTGCCACTGAACCGGGTGATACCATGTTTTTTCATGCGAAATATCCTAGTGCCGTGAGCGGATCTTTGAGGGATATTCCGGTTTTTGAGCGACTTATGACGGTTGTGGAGCGGGCAAACGGGGAAGCGGCCTGCGTTCCAGACGACAGGACCGGGAAACAAGGCCGCCATATCTGCGCCGCTGAAGATTACGAAGTGACCGAATCGGGAGCCCGGAATTCCTTTATACAGATTGTAGGCTTCGATCACGAACGGGGTGAAGCGGATCTTTCCAGGGCAAAAGAGGCGTGTCCCGAGTTCACTTCCGATGAGCTTCGCGACAGGGGGTGGCTGAGCGCCGACATGGTGGGTGACGAGGAGAGCCTGGTGCGTTATCTGGAAGGGGTTGTAGAGCATGTTTCTGAGGAGATCGGGAATGCTCCCGGGCAGTCAGGAAATGGCGCGCGAGAGGAGATTTCGGTGCTGAGAATGGTTCAGCTTATGCCGTGCTGGAGGGAGTGGCCCTGGGAGTCGGGCTCCATATATTTCTACATAGTTACCGACACGGACAAGATGTTCGGGATTTTTAACGGAAACACTCCGCAGCTTCAGGACAGGACGCTGCGCCTAAGGGACGACAACGGAGTTGAGATTGCCGAGCGCATTTTAGAAGAGGTGCGCGAGCGGGACGATACCCCGGACCGGGGTTTTCTAACTTACCTCTGGGACGATCCGACCAGAAGGGGTGATGAGGTGGTCTGTGAGGAGGCAAGACCTGTTTCCGGCCCAACCTCGGAGGATAAAGAGGTGTTTTGCGAGGCGGGGAACCCCATTCCCGGCCGCTCCACCGGCACCTCGGTTAAGCGCGGGTACTTCATACGGACAAACTTCGGTGCCGGGGATACGTATTACGTTGTCGGTTCCGGCATTTATCCGAGGCCCCAAGGAGGGGGCGGAGGCGGGGGATGCTCGATTGCTCCCGGGAGCCGCAACGGGGCTGGGGCCGTGGCGTTTAACCTCTTTTTGATTTCTGCGCTTCTGTTTCTTGTGATCTCGCGGGGAAGGCGCCCGGGCGCGAAGCTTCTGACCTGGGACCTGCGGACGTGCCGGAAGGAGAGGGGCCGGAGAGGTTAAACTTAGCCCGGGAGAGCACATCTCGGGCAGCCAAACAGGGAGCCTGTTTTTTGCCGAACGGATTCGGGTGCCGCCTTTTCGGCACCATGAAAGAGGAAGCCGGCGCCCCCCTCCCAGCTTGATTAAACCCTATGGATTCAATATAATTCATACTGCTTTTTTCCATAGTCTTGCTTCGGAGAAACCAGTATGAATCCCAAATCCGTGATAATGCTTCTGGTGCTTATAGCAGCCTTCGGTTTTTTCGCCTACAACATCCGCCTGCTCATAAGACTCGTCACTCTCGGCAAAAAGGAAGACAACAGGCTTGACAACATTCCCGAGAGGATAAGGAAAGTCATCATCTATGTGTTCGGGCAGAGAAGGCTTTTCAAGTACCGTTTCGCCGGCATAGAGCACGCCATGATTTTCTGGGGCTTCGTCATAATAACGGTTGGGACTGTGGAGATGCTCGTAAGCGGCGTTGTCCCCGGATTTCACTTTTTCCCGGGAACACTGGGAGGAATCTACGAACTGATCCTCGACGTGGTGCAGGCCCTGGTTCTGGTGGCCATAGCCATGGGCATAATAAACAGGCTTACCATAGGCAGGAGAAGGGAGGTTAACGGACCCGACGCGGTCGTGATACTGGGTCTTATATTCGGCCTCATGATCACGGCCTTTCTCACCACGGGAGCAAAAATAGCGCTTGCCGAGGCAAGCCCCGCCATGCTGCCTGTGTCCGGAGCGTTCTCCGGGCTCTACGAAGGCATGGGCGCGGGGAGCACCTTTTTCTGGAAGGAGTTTTTCTGGTGGTTCCACATCCTGATAGTGCTTTCATTTCTGAATTACCTTCCCTATTCCAAGCACAGCCACGTTCTTACCGCGGTTTTTAACGTTTTCTTCCAGAGCTTAAAGCCCCGCGGGCAGCTCTCGAAGCTTGATTTCGAGGAGATTCCCGAGGACCTTGACCACTTCGGCTCCTCGAAGATAGCCGATTTCAGCTGGAAGGACATACTCGACGCCTACACCTGCACCGAGTGCGGGAGGTGCACCGACAACTGCCCGGCATGGAACACCGAGAAGGTTCTCTCCCCTAGGGACGTCGTCGTCAAGCTTCGCCATTACGTCTCAAGCGAGGGGAAGGACATACTCGCCGGAAAGCCCCAGGAAGAGCAGCCCGACCTTCCCGACCCCGAGTGGGTGACTCCCGATGAGCTCTGGGCGTGCACCACGTGCAACGCCTGCGTTGAGCAGTGCCCGCTTTTCATAGACCAGATGGGCAAGATAATGGACATGAGGAGGTTCCTGACGCTTGAGGGCCGGCTGAGCGGAACCGCCACGAGAACGCTCCAGAAGCTTCAGAACAACGGAAACCCCTGGGGATTTCCGGAGGCCGACCGCGGCTCCTGGCTCTCGGACATGGAAGTTCCGATCCTGGGCGTCTCGGCCGAGAACGCAAGCGAATTCGACGTGATTTACTGGACCGGATGTTTCGGAGGCTACGACCCAAGGGGCCAGGAGGTCTCAAAGGCCCTGGTGACCCTGCTTAAAATCGCGGGGGTTAACTTCGCGGTAATGGGCCCCGGGGAAACCTGCACGGGGGATCCCGCGAGGAGGCTCGGAGAGGAGGCCCTCTACCAGATGCTCGCCGTACAGAACATAGAGACCATGAACGAGCTTAAGGTAAAGAAGATTCTCGCTAACTGCCCCCACTGCTTCAACACGATAAAGAACGAGTATCCCGAGTTCGGCGGGCACTACGAGGTCGTTCACCACACTGATTTCCTGCTGCAGCTAATCCAGGAGGGAAAACTCAATCCCGACGCCCCGATCGACGAGAAGATAACCTACCACGATTCCTGCTACATCGGCCGCTACAACAACGTCTACGACTCCCCCAGGGAGATACTTAAGAGCATTCCCGGAATCGATCTGGTGGAGATGAAAAGAAACAGGACCAAGAGTTTCTGCTGCGGAGCCGGAGGCGGAAAGATATGGATGGAGGAAGAAGCTCCCAGGGTTAACTGGAACCGCTTTGACGAAGCCGCGGAGACAAACCCCGACACCCTGGCGACGGCGTGTTACTTCTGCAACACGATGTTTGACGACGCCGCGCGGTTCAAGGGAAAGGAGGAGGATATCGGCATACAGGACATAGCCGAGATCCTTAACCGCTCGGTTAAAGCGGATGCTCCTCCCCCGTCGTAAACGGATTCCCGCGCGCCCGGCCGGGCTTTGAGTCTCAGAAGGATGAACCGATGAAGCTTGATAGACCAAGGTCCCTTTTGATAGACTCGGGCGGAGGATGGTTCGATTCGGATTCTGCTCCCACTGCCGGAGTTTTCGGCGACCCCGCTCTCACTCTCTGCTTCTCGGGTGACGGAACCAGGGTATTTTCCGATTTGGGGGAGAAGACTTTCACAGAGGATCCTCTCTCTTGCGTTGAGAAGCTTGCCGCCGAGGGATACACCGCGCTTGGCTACATAAGCTACGACTACCTCAGCTACACGACTCCCGGGGTTGCGGCCTCGGATGCCAAGGAAGGGGAGAGGCTTCCTTTCCTGTTTTTTAACTTTTACGAAAAAGACGGTTTTTGCGTCGTTCCCTGCGAGGAGGCTCTGGCCTCCGTCCCCTCGGAGAAGACCTGTTCTGGGGGCCTCCCCCGCTCGAACATCGGAGAGGAGGAGTATGCCCTGAAAATTTCGGCGATAAAGGAGCATATAGCCGCCGGCGACGTTTACCAGGTGAACCTCTCTCGCAAGTTCCGATTCGATTCTCTGGGCGAGCCGCTTCCGTGGTTTGCGGATTTTTACCGCGCCCAGCCCGTTCCCTTTGCCGCTCTTATCGGTTTTCCGGGTTTTGAGCTCGTAAGCGGCTCGATGGAGCTTTTCCTTAGGAGAAGGGGCGACAGGATCACCACGAAGCCCATAAAGGGAACCGCCCGGAGGGATCCGGATCCCCGCCGCGACAGGAAACTTGCCGAGGCGCTCGGGAAAAACCCCAAGGAGCGCGCCGAGAACCTCATGATAGTCGATCTCATGAGAAACGATCTCGGGAGAATATGCGGATACGGCTCGATAGACGTGAGGAAGCTCTTCGCCGTCAGGCGCTACAGCACACTTTTCCAGATGGAATCTGAAATCGAGGGGCGCCTGCGCCCCGGCGTCGGGTTCTCCCAGATAATCGCCAGCACCTTTCCCCCGGGATCCGTCACCGGCGCTCCTAAAAGGGAGGCTCTTCGCATAATAGATAGCCTCGAACCTCACCTGAGAGGCCCTTACTGCGGGGCGATCTGTCTTTTTCCCCCGAGCGGAGACTTCACCATGAGCGTTGCGATCCGCACAGGGGTGAACCGCCCCGACGGCGCGGATTTCTGGTTTGGCGGCGGAATCGTGTGGGACTCGAGGGCGGACGAGGAATACCGCGAAACGGAGCTTAAGGCAAAGGCGCTTACGTCGGTCGCGTCCCGACAGATGCTATAATCATTGGCCATGGAGGAACTTTTCTTTCTTGACGGAAAAAGGCTTGAGGACCCGCCCGCGCTTCGCGCTCTTTTTTACGGAGAGGGGGTTTTCGAGACCTTCAGGTGGAAGGGGTCCCCTCCGGTTTTTCTCTCAATGCATCTTGAGAGGATGCGCAGGGGAGCCGAGTTTCTCGGCATACCGTTTCCCGAAGAATCCCGGGTGAGGCTTCGCATCGAAGACGCCGTGGAAAAAGCCGCGGGTGAGGACCTGCATGTGAAGGTGTGTCTTCTCGGCGAAGGAGACGCGGTTTTTCACTCGCGGCCTCAGGATGCCTCGCTTCTCGTGTCCCTAAGGGCCCGCGCGGAGAGCCCCGAAGCTGTTTCTCTTCGGGTCTGCGCGGAGAGAAGATCCTCGCAGAACCGCCTTTTCTCGCACAAGACCCTTAACTATCTGGGAAACGTCTTGGCAAAGAGAGAGGCCCTAGAGAGGGGATTTGACGAGGTCCTTTTCCTCGATACAGACGGCAGGGTGGCCGAGACCTCGTGCCATAACGTTTTCTGGGTAAAGGGAAAAAAACTTTTCACTCCGTCTTCTGAGTGCCCCGTTTTGCCGGGAGTGATCAGGGAAATCGTTTTGCGCTCGGCCGAGCGGCTTGGCTACGAGCCCGTGTGCGGGGGCTTTCCCCTTGAGGAACTTCTTTCAAGCGATTACGCTTTTCTTACCAACGCCGTTGCGGGTATTGTTTACGTAAGCGGGGTGGACGGCGAAGAGAGGCGTTTCGCTCCTCGGAGTTACGAGGCTGTCAGGGAATCGCTTCTTTTGGAATTCGGGTGGTAGAATTAAGGAAGCGTAGAAAAATTTCGAGTTTGCTGCAGACGCTAAGGAGACAAGTGCGGTTTTATGTCTGGCGAGATAACGGTAAGGGAGTATCAGCGGGAAGTTGACGAGTGGATAAGGGAAGTGGGGGTGCGTTACTTCTCCGAGCTTACAAATCTCGCGCAGCTTGTCGAGGAAGTGGGCGAAGTCGCGAGAATCATGTCCAGAACATACGGGGAGCAGAGCTTCAAGGGAAATGAAGATCGCCGGGAGCTCGGAGATGAGCTTGCCGATGTTTTCTTCGTCTTGACATGCATAGCAAACCAGACGGGAGTTGATCTTACGGAGGTTTTGAGAAGGAATTTTGAGAAGAAAACACGGAGAGACGGGAAACGGCATGCGGACAATCCCAAACTTCGCTGAAGGCCGCGCCTTCGCTGCGGTTGTTGCAAAGGTCTCTCCTTGTGGTATCATTCCGCGTCTCAAGAAGAATCCGCCTTTGATTCGCATCAGTTACTCTATCAAAGAAAGAGGAAAAACGCTTTGAAAATGAAATTTGAAGAAAAACCTATTGAAGACATACAGGCGAGAAAGGATTACAGGAATATTTCCATAGACAGAGTCGGAGTCTGCGACCTCAAGATTCCGCTTAATCTAAAGGGCTGCGAGATCGATTCGCAGAAGGACCAGAGCGTTCAGGCGTCTTTGAGCCTGAGCGTCAATCTGAGTCCCGACCAGAAGGGAATTCACATGAGCCGCCTGCTTGAAACGGCTCTTGATTTTAACGGATCCTTTTCCCTGCAAAACATGGCTTCTTTCCTGGCCGCCCTCTGTGACAGGCAGAGTTCGGAAAATTCCGACGTTAAAATAGAGTTTGATTACTTTTTCAATCGCCATGCTCCGGTAAGCGGCAAGATATCCCCCCAGCCCTACAAATGCACGTACTGGGGCGAAATGCACTCAGAAGGCATAAGCCTCACGCAGAGCGTGGTGGTTCCGGTCAAGACCCTTTGTCCCTGCAGCAAGGAGATAAGCGATTATGGGGCTCACAACCAGCGTTCCAAGGTTTTCATAACCATTGCGCACGAAAAAAAGAAGGAAAACGATCCGGTGGACATCTGCCTTGAGGAAATCATAGAGATCGCGGAAAGAGGGGCGTCCTCCCCGCTTTACCCGCTTTTAAAAAGGGAAGACGAGCGCCACGTCACCATGAGCGCCTACAACAAACCGTGCTTCGTTGAGGATGTTGTGAGGAACATAGCCTCGGAACTCCACGGCAACCCCAGTTTCGATTCTTACGAGCTCAGGGTTCTTAACTACGAAAGCATCCACAGCCATAACGCCTTTGCCAGCATCGGCAAAAGATCCTCGGGCAAGTAAACCGCCAGATAATACAGCATTTCGCCGGTTCCCAGGTGTTTTTCCCGCGAAACCGCCCTGTCCCCTAAGCTTATAATTTATACAAGCGGTTGTCCTCGGCGGCGACTGCCGCGCCTTGTGGCGCGGCGGGGACTGATAAAGCACCCCGTGTTTTCGTAATTGCCTGATATCAAACAATTTTTTACTGTTGATAAATTGTGGAATGTTTTGACACTAGATGGTTTGACCGAGTGTAACTGCCTGAAATTATTTTGTAATTTCTCCCAGCCCGCCAAGGGTTCATTTTTTAGTCTGTGAAATGATACCAACTAGTACAAACGCCGTTTCGAGCCGCATCCAAGCTCTTATTTGCCCTTGTTTTTCGGGTGGTTCGCAACAATCTCAGCCCGTTTTTAAAACCAAAAAAACCTGTGTAATTTAATCTCCGAGTTGTTGTTTTCTGCAGCGGAGGAAAAATGAGCGCGCTTTTGGAAATTATAAAGGAAGAGATACGGGAATCCGGACCGATTTCCTTCTGCAGGTTCGTGGAGCTCTCCCTTTTTCACCCACAGCACGGTTACTACTCCTCGGGAAAGGCGAGAATCGGGAAAAAGGGTGATTTTTACACCGCTCCCTCGGTCCACCGCTCTTTCGGGGAAACTATCTCGCGGTTTCTCGCCGAGGCGTCTCTTCTCCTCGGGGAGGAGAAATTCGTGGTCGTGGAATCCGGAGCCTCCGGGGGTCAGCTTGCCTCGGACATACTTGGCGCTCTCCGCGAGAATCACCCCGATCTCTATCTAAAGACCGATTACGTAATGAGCGAGATAAGCCCGGCGGCGGTCCAGGCGGCCAAGGAAAAACTCCAAGGGCACGAAGAAAGAGTCAGATGGACTGACAGCCCTTTCAAAACCACAGAAGATGGCTTCTGCGGAGTCGTGATCGCGAACGAATTTCTCGATTCCCTGCCCTTTCACAGGCTGAAGTCGGACCGCGGGGAAATTCGGGAGGTTTTCCTTTCCCTTCGCGACGGGAAAATCGGGGAAGTTCTGCGGGATCCTGAAACCGAGGGGGTTTATGAGTTTTCAAAACGATATCTAGAGGGATACGCCCAAGGCGAAGAGGCGGAAGCTTGTCTACTGGCGGGAAAATGGCTTGCCGAGGTGGGAGCGGCGCTTCAAAAAGGGTTTGTTCTATGCATTGACTATGGCTCTCTAGCTCCCGAGCTTTATTCCCCCCAAAGACGAAAAGGTACCTTCAGGTGCTTTTATCGCCATGAACTGAGTTCTGACCCCTACATGAGAGTTGGGGAGCAGGATATAACAGCTGACGTTAATTTTTCCGAACTTATGAGGGTCGGGGATACTTTGGGTCTTGCCACCGCCAAGTATACAACGCAGGGGCAGTTTCTTGTTGACTGGGGAATTCTCGAAATTTTCAAGACATACGACAAACCCCAGAACCAGAGAGATCGTCTTGCGGCCAAGACGCTTTTTATGCCTGAATTCATGGGGAGAAAATTCAAGGTTCTGCTCCAGTCAAAGGGTTTTTCATCCGAAGAATTGGCTGGGCTCAATAAGTGCCAAGCGTTCCGTATCATGTTGTAATCAATCCTTAATTTACCCTAACCGCATTTGACAAAGGTTTCTTTTAAAGGTTTAGTACTAGGAGCAATTAAACGTTATGAGCAATAAAGATAAAATTATGGAGGCCGCCACCGAACTTTTCCATCTCTATGGGTATGACGGAACTTCTGTAGATATGCTCATAAAGAAAGCGGGTGTTTCCAAGAGCAATTTCTACTACTACTTTGAAGGCAAAGAAGAACTGGGATTGGATGTTCTCACAAAGCTTGCCGATAGCGAAATCCGTGAAATCTCGGAGATCATGCAGACTGATCTCAATGCTGTTGAACAGCTTTGGGAATGGTATAAAAAGAGATTTTTTTCTGAACGTGATCTTTTGGAGCAGGCCATATACCCAGGCTCTTTTTTCGGAAACCTGGCCTTGGAACAGAGCTCCCTAAACGAAAAATTCCGTTCCGTTCTGGATAAGCATTTTCGGGAATGCGAAGATCTGGTTGAGGAATGTTTTAGAAGAGGAGTAGAACAGGGTTTTTTTAAAGAGGATCTTGATACGAAGATGGCGGCCAGATTCATGGTTTCTCAGTTTGAAGGAGCCATACTTATGGCTAAAACCAAGAAATCTCTTGTTCCTATAGCAGATGTAATCATGCAGGGGAAAAGTCTCCTTTTTAAAGAAGAGTGGATGCACTTAGCCGACGATTGGATGCGCCTACTCGAAAAAACCTAATCCGCACCCTCGCTATCTGGGCAAAACCTGTTTCCATTGGTGCCCAACCTGTTGATTTCCCTGTCCGAAGCAGTTACTCTATCCTACCCTTGAGGATTTGGAGCTTCTGTGCTTCGTTCAAGCGCAGTTCTTTAAAAGACAGGGAAAACTAGTAATTAACGAGAGGTATAACC
The DNA here is from genome assembly GCA_022819805.1 of Candidatus Dadabacteria bacterium. Lineage (GTDB taxonomy): Bacteria > Desulfobacterota_D > UBA1144 > Nemesobacterales > Nemesobacteraceae > Nemesobacter. Next base: position 29,319 of record JAJEGO010000059.1, on the reverse strand, counting down.
AGTATGTCTGATACTATAATGAAGGCCCAGATCGGCGGGGATATAGCTCATCTTAGAGAACTGAACCCGGATCTTTACGATTCTTGGATGGCTTATCATGATTCTGTGTTTGTCGACGGAGCCCTTAGCGCAAAGGAAAAACAGCTTATTGCGGTAGCCGTAGCGCATATTACGGCTTGTCCCTACTGCATAAGGTCGAGGGTCCGCGCCAGCAAAAAAGAGGGAGCGAGCGACCAGGAGATAGTCGAATCGATATACGTGGGACTTAGGCTCAACATGGGGGGCCCTTTCGCGTTTTCGAGCTTGGCTTTTGAAGCTTGGGACACCCTGGAGGCCGGAATCCCGCTTACCGAGGGTCACTTTTTCAAAAAAGACATAGCAAAAGAAATTGCCAGTTTCAGGGAATGCAGCGGCGATATCTCTCCCCACTTCATGGAACTTCACAAGAAAATTTTCGAGGACGGGGCTTTAAGTAAAAAAATGAAAAGGGGCATAATAGGTCTTGCCTGCGCTCATGCGACTAAATGTCCTTATTGTATAAGGGGAACCGTGAAGGACGCTCATACTGACGGCGTAACAGCGGAGCAGATGGCCGAGGCCATAAACGTTGCCATGGTCATGACCGCCGGTTCCTGTTACGCCCACACCAGCATCGCCATGCAAACGCTTAAGAGTCTCGAGAAGTAGCTCTAACGGTTTCTTTGAAATTCCTCCTCATTTCCCCCTGAATGTTTCACGTGAAACATTCAGGGGGTTTTTTATCCGGTTTCCTGACTAGAAGCGGCTTTATATGGTAGATTCTCTTTCATGTCGTCACTTGTGCCCGAGCGCGAAAGCACCATAGCCGCCATTTCCACCCCGCCTGGAGAGGGAGGAGTGGCCGTAATCCGCATAAGTGGCGTGGAATCTCACGCGATCGCAAGGAAAATCTTCGTTCCTGCCGGAAATTCGGGGTTTTCCGAGAGAAAGCTTTGTTTCGGGAAAATAATCGACCCCGAAACCGGCGAAACAGTGGACGAGGTTCTCTGCGTCGTTATGAGCTCTCCTGATACCTATACAGGGGAGGACGTGGCCGAGATCCACTCTCACGGGGGTCATATGGTCCCCCGGAAGATACTTGAAATCCTGATCGACCTCGGGGCGACCCTTGCCGCCCCGGGGGAATTTACCCAGAGGGCGTTTCTTAACGGAAAAATGGACTTGGCCCAGGCCGAGGCGGTTTCCGACATCATAAGCGCCCAGACTGAAAAGAGCCTTCGGTATGCCGAGGCACAGCTCGAAGGTGCCCTATCGGGCAAGGTGAACGCACTTAAAGATCAAATCCTCGATGTCTTGGCGGAAATAGAGGCGAACCTCGATTTTCCCGAAGAAGATATAGACCCTATTGCCAAAAACCGCCTCAAGGAAGCGTCCGGATCCGTGGAAAAGGAACTTTCGACCCTTATCGAGAGCTACGATACGGGCAAAATGTTCAGGGACGGAGTGACTATGGTAATACTGGGCAAACCTAACGTCGGGAAATCGAGCATACTTAACTGTCTGCTCGAGACCCAAAGGGCTATAGTGAGCCCGGTAGCCGGAACCACGAGAGATTTTATTGAAGAAAGAATAAATGTCGGAGGAATTCCCCTCGTTATAACGGATACGGCCGGCATAAGGGATACGGAGGACCGGATAGAAAGGCTCGGGGTGGAGCTTTCTCTTAAAAAAGCCGAAGAATCCGAATTTGTGCTCGTCATTTTGGACCAGAGCACGGAAATTGACGCCCTGGACAGAAAAATTCTCAAAACCGCCGCCCAAAAGAAACATCTTGTCGTGATCAACAAGATGGATCTTGAGGAAAGGCTTGAAGAGTCGAAGCTGCAGAAGATTCTTGAGGGGAAGAATCCGGTGAAAACCTCGGCGCTCACAAAAGAGGGAATAGAGCATCTCAGGCAGATCATGTTCGAGACCTTGGCAGACTCTCCTCGGGGCACTGACGCCTCGGAGCTTGTGCTGACTAATCTCCGTCATAAAAAATCGATGGAAAAGGCCCGGGAACAGCTTCGCACGTTTCTCAAGCTCCTTGGACGCAACGAGTATCCGGAAATCCTCTCGATAGAGCTTCGCAACTCCATGGACTCGCTTGGCGAGATCACGGGAGAGGTAACCACGGAAGATCTTCTGGGCAGGATTTTCTCCAGATTCTGCATCGGAAAGTAGCATCGGTGACAGAATGTTTCACGTGAAACATTTGGGAACTACATATTTAGGTTGACACCTATCAATCAATCAGATAATCTTAGAATTGTTAAAAAAGCCTGACTACTGAATTACTCCAATAGTCAGGCTAACTGTTAAATCTCCGTCCACTTGCTCGATCGTTTAAGCAACCAAGTGAGGACATCGTGCTTTTAGCTTCCCCGTCATAGCAATTCAGTCGCTTCGTACATCTGGATTGCAAGGAGAAATGCCATGAAAATGGTAGGGGATTTTCTTGCCCTTGTCAAAGGGTGCGTTCTGTTCTGCCTAAAGGCGATAATAGAAGATATCCTTTTCTAAAGGGTTTTAAGGGCGGTGAGGAATCATTGCCCTTATTTGAACTCTTTGCATTCGCCTTTAGAAGTGCAAAGAGTTGCAAAAAAGAGCCCATGCTTTCCGGCGTTGATATTTCTTAAATAGTAGGTTCGGTTTCTCTCGCAAGTAATTTTTCCAATATACCTGCCTGAAGTAACGAAACCTCCCTCATAATTTTGTACCTCATTGCACTTCCAGCCAAAAGATTGAATAGCATAAGCTATTCCCTTGCGACTATCTCTTGTATCTTCTGTCTGTGCGCTGACTGGAACAGCTAGCAGAACAAACAGTAAAACCATTGTAAAGAATCTCATATTATCTCTCCTCGTAGAAAAAGAATTGCTATACATTTTTTTCAATGGTAATGTAAGTATCAAAATGGATAACGAACCAGATATTCCCGACATGTCGGAAGTGGATTTCGATACCAGGCTGAAGATATTGCTTAGTCCTCCTCCCAACGAGGAAGAAGAGCCTATTACCGAATCAAATCCTGATAAGTAAGCCTTTTTCCCACCAGTCCTTTCAGAGTAAGGTTCATCTGGTCTATGGTATCCATAGGGCGGACATTTGCTCGGTTGGCAAACTCGTTGACATACTTCTGAAGATGCTTTGTGGACATTCTGTGATATATCCCGTAGTAACCACGCTTGAGCAATGCCCAGAAGGACTCAACACTGTTCGTTGAAGCCTCACCCCTGACATACTCTCCCGCCTTGTGGTTAACGGTACTGTGTTCATATCCTAGCCACTTGACGATCTGATACATACCCGCCTCGTCCGTGTGGATATTCGTACCGCGAGCGACATTCTCAATAATCATCTTGGCTGTGGTTGCTTGGTCGGTACTGTCAACAACCATAGCCTTTACTTTCTTGCTTTTTCTTTCCTTGATAGCTACGACAGGCTTTTTCCCGACTGAACCACGCCCTTGTTTCAGTTTCTTGCTCTTGTGCTTGTTCTTCTCAACTCCACCAAGATAGGTTTCGTCTATCTCAACTTGTCCGCTGAAGAACTGCCTCGCATTTGTATCCCAAGCTTCTCTTATACGATGGCTTAGAAACCAAGCTGATTTCTGCGTAATGCCGAGGTCGCTTGCGAGTTTAGTGCTGGATACACCCTTCAGGGATGTTCCCATGAGATATATGGCAGTCAGCCACTTGCGATAGGACAACCTGCTATCTTGCATCAGTGTTCCAGTGCGGACACTGAAATACTTACGGCAGGAAGGACACCAATAAGGCATCTTCTTATGAGAAGCTTCGTTTGTCTCCATAGACCCGCAATAGGGGCAGCACCTTTTACCTTCCCATCGTACCATCTCTATATACTTCATGGCTTTCTCTTCCGTATCAAAGCGTTCTAACAACCCGTAAAGAGAAAGCTTTTGTCTCTTTTTCTTAACTCTATTCATGTATAAAATACTACCTGTTGCAGGGGATTTGTCAACCTAAATATGTAGTTCCCAAACATTTCACAGAGCGCTCGGCGGGATGAAAAGGAGAAAACAGCCTGTTTTTAAAATTATTCAATGATTTAAGGTAGTTAGATTATAGCCTATGGCATTTGAAAAATTCCATTCACAATCTATCGACAAGAAAAAGTGTTTCATATCAGTTAATTAAGAAATTTAAAACGAATTTTTAATAATTTATTAACAATGGCGGAACCTCCAGAGCGGTTTCATGCGCTGACACCCCTCCCCGCCTCCCGGAGAATAGGCGTTTTGCTCCTGCGGGAGGTTGAAATCCCCGCGTGTCGGCGGGAGCGATTCCGCAGCCGGGCGGATTCCATCGGGGCTTGCTTGGGTTTTCTTAAATAGTCTTTTATTTTCAGCGGGTTAACTGTTGACCAGTTTTTTATAGCGTGTAACCTAACTTGCCGGGTGAACTTATGATTTTTCCTCTTGGATGGCTTACTGACTACCTGAAAATCGACGTTTCCGCAGAAGAGCTGGGAGAAATGCTCACCATGGCGGGCTTGGAGCTTGAAGCCCTTGAGGACAAGGGCAAGGCTCTTGCGGATGTCTGCGTCGCCCAGATAAACGGCATAGAAAAGCACCCGAATGCCGACAGGCTTAGTGTCTGCGAGATTACCGACGGCCAGGACCGCTACGTGGTTGTCTGCGGGGCGGACAACATGAAGGAGGGGGACAAGGTCGCTTTCGCCAAGGCGGGAACGGTTCTTCCCGCTACCCAGAAGTTCCCCGAAGGAGTCAAGATAAAGCGCTCGAAAATCCGCGGCCAGGATTCGGAGGGGATGCTGTGTTCCGCCGATGAAATGGGTCTCTTGGGTGGCGAGGACGGAATAATGATTCTCTCTCCCAAGGCCGAGCTTGGAACCAGCATGAGCGACGAGATCGGCTACGACGGCGTTATATTCGAGGTTGGAATTACCCCCAATCGCCCTGACTGCATGAGCATTTTCGGGATCGCGAGGGAAGTATCGGCAATACTGGGCGAGAATCTTCTGAAACCCAGCTTCTCAATAAAAGAGGAAGGAGAGAGCATTTCGGAAAGGGTCACGGTGGAGGTTGAGGATGCGGATGAGTGTCCCAGGTACTGCTGCCGACTGATTGAGGGAGTCAGAATAGAACCCTCTCCCGCGTGGCTTCGCGAAAGGCTTGAGCACTGCGGAATCCGCTCCGTTAACAACGTCGTTGACGTTACGAACTTCGTTCTCCTTGAACAGGGACAGCCGCTTCACGCCTTTGATTGCGACAGGCTTGATAAGGGCAGCATCTCAGTCAGAAAGGCTAGGGAAGGGGAAACGATAGAAACGCTTGATGGCGTCGAGAGAGAACTGCTCGTTGAGGATCTGGTTATCTGCAGCGGGGATCGCCCCGTCGCGCTTGCCGGAATTATGGGCGGTGCCGACTCCGAAATACACGATGCGACGAGCAGCGTCCTGCTTGAAGCCGCTTACTTCTCTCCCGTGGGCATAAGGAAAACATCCAAGCGGAACGGCCTTAAGAGCGAATCCTCGAGCAGGTTTGAAAAAGGGATTGACATAAACAATGTTTCGTTCGCGCTTGACCGCGCGGTCGAGCTTATAAGCCGTTTGTCCGGAGGAACCGTCGCCCGAGGCCTTATCGATGTCTATCCAGACCCCGTTAGTCCGAGGGAGATCTCCCTTTCGGTTGACAGGGTCTGCGGCCTAGTCGGCATATCCACCGATTCCCACGAGATAGCGGGGCTTCTCGAGGGCCTTGAGTTTGAGGTTCTCAGTCTCTCCGCCGATGAGCTTTTGCTTCGGGTTCCGACTTTCAGGGTGGACATAGAGCGCGAGGTGGACATCGTTGAGGAAGTCGCGCGCCTTCTGGGTTATGACAACATTCCCTCCGTGCTGCCGGAGGTCCCAATGGTAGCCAAAAAGCCCAGCGTGATAACCGTCATGGAAAAGAGGCTCAGGGATATTTTCGTTTCCTACGGCTTTCTCGAGGCCATAAACTACAGTTTCGAGGCTCCCGAACTTCTAAGAACTTTCGGCTTTGAAGAGTCGATCCGCATTATGAACCCCATATCGCGGGAGCTTTCGGAAATGAGGATGAGCCTTCTCCCCTCTCTGGTGAAAAACGTGAGACTCAACCTCTCAAGGCAGAATCAGGACGTGAGGCTTTTCGAGTCCGGAAAGGTTTTTTACCCCAAGAACATGGACCAGCTGCCGAACGAAGTGAAGAAGTTCGCCGCAATTGCGACCGGAAAGAGGGCGCCCGAGATATGGGACGGGGAAAGATTCGATTTCTTCGACATCAAAAGCGTGCTTGAAAGGAGCCTCGAGGTCCTTTCCGTTGATACCAGGATAGAATTTGGGTCCATTTCCCCCGACCACGGATTTCTGTGGCCGGGAAAATCTTCCGCCGTGCTGGTTGACGGAAACATTCTGGGAGTGGTCGGGGAGCTTCACCCCCATCTTCTGGAAAAACTCGAGATAAGCGAAAGCGTGTACGTGCTTGAACTCGACTTATCCCTTCTCTCGGTCGTCTACACGAGCTTCGAGAGAAAGTTTTCCCCGCTTCCCAAGTTTCCCTCCCTTCGCCGCGACATAGCGCTTGTGGTTGACGACGTAGTTCCGGTGCGGGAAATTCTCGCGGTTATCAAAAAGACGGATTCTGGTATAATAGAGAATGCGTGGGTGTTTGATGTCTACAAGGGAAATTCCCTTGAGAAAGGAAAAAAGAGCGTCGCGCTTTCCCTTATTCTTCGAAACAGGGAAAGAACCCTTACCGATGAGGATGCTAACAGGGTTCAGCAGGATGTTCTCGAAAGTTTGGAAAAAACAATAGGGGCTGAGTTGCGTTCGGTTTAGAAAAAGGGGGATTTTCATGACAAAGAAGGATCTGGCAGGCGTTTTATATGAGGAAATAGGGTTTTCAAGAAGGGAATCCGCGGAAATAGTGAACTTTTTTTTCGACTTGATGAGGGAGAGGCTTATGGCCGGGGAAGAGGTGAAACTCCCGGGTTTCGGAACCTTCAGGGTCACGAGAAGAAAATCACGGATAGGGAGAAACCCCTCCACAGGAGAGGAAGTAGACATACCTTCCCGACTCACGGTCGTTTTCAAGCCCAGCAGGTTTCTCAGGAAAAAAGTTGACCAGAAACGGGGGGATTAAAATACCAGACTCAAAACCGCCCCAATCATCTTTTCTCAAGCAGAGCTTCATTGCCGGCATCCTGATTATCGTTCCCTTTGGGGTAACAATTTTTGTCCTCTACAAGCTGATAAAGTGGATGCTCTTCTTTTTCAGCACCGGCCCCGCCGGAATCCTCCGCCACTTCATAGATGTCCCGCCTTACGTGTTTCAGGGAATATCTTTCGTCATAGGAATAGGGGCCACCCTGCTGCTGATCATTTTCCTGGGAGCCGTGACGCGGAACTTCGTCGGCAGAAGGATGCTTCAGTTCGGCGAGTCGCTTATCTCGAAGATTCCGCTTGCGAGAACCTTCTACGTGAGCGTGAAGCAGGTCGTGCAGACGCTTTTTTTCACCTCCCAGATGCAGAGCATGAGCAGGGTCGTGCTGGTCGAGTATCCCAGAAAAGGGGTTCGGGTCATAGCTTTCGTAACGGGAGTTACGGAGGCCGGGAGGAACCACAACAAGACGGACCAAAAGCTCGTCAGCCTGTTCGTTCCCACCACGCCGAACCCGACAAGCGGTGTTTACGTAATGGTTCCGGAGGAGGAACTGCAGGAACTGGATATTTCCGTGGAAGACGCGTTTCGGCTTATAGTTTCCGCCGGGATTTCCCAAAGCGACTCCGATGTTTCTGGGCAAGATAAGAAAAACGGTTGATTCCTTCGGGATGCTCAGTCCCGGGGACGTGGTTGTGGCTGGAGTGTCCGGGGGATCGGACTCCATGGCGCTTCTGTTCGCCCTTTGGGACCTGCGGGAGTTCTATCCGGATACGGACGTGGTGGTTTCCCACCTCAATCACGGGCTCAGGGGCGCCGAATCGGACGAGGACGCCGAGTTCGTGAAGGAAGCGGCGCGGCAACTCGGTTTTTCCTTTGAGTGCGCGCGGGTCGACACCGAGGCATTCAGGAAAAAGTGCGGACTTTCCCTTGAAGACGCCGCCAGGGGGCTTCGCTACAGTTTTTTCAACGAGATTCTCGCGAAACGCTCAGCTCAGAGGATCGCCACGGCGCATACGCTTAACGACCAGGCGGAGACCGTCATAATGAGGCTCATAAGGGGGAGCGGCTCTCAGGGTCTTGCCGGGATAAGACCGTCGGTCGGCAATATAATACGTCCCCTGATAAATGTTACCAAGGCTGAAGCCAGAGAGTACCTCCGGTCAAAAGGCGTGTCCTGGAGGGAAGATTCGACCAACAGTTCTGACGAGTTTTTAAGAAACAGGATAAGAAATGAGCTTGTTCCCCTGCTTCGCAGCTACAATCCGGCCGTCGAGCAGGTTCTTTCCCGGGTGGCGGCTGTCTGCGCCGCGGAGGCGGATTTTATTTCGGCCGAGGGGGAGAGGAGATTCGGTAAAATCGCCCGCGTTGCGGGAGGAGGGGTGCTCGGAGACACGGAAAAACTCCTTGCCGAGCCCCCGGCAATCAGGTTCTCCGTGATGAGAAAGTCGATTCTGGCCGTAAAAGGAGATCTAAACTCGGTTTCCGCCAAGCATCTTTTCTCGATTGACGAGGTGGTGCGCTCGGGGGAGTCCTCGGCGGAGGTGGATCTTCCCGGCGGAGTTGTTTTTCATGCGGGTCACGGGGTTTTCTTTTTCACGCGCGAGGAGAATTTCCGCGAGTTTCCGCCAACCGAGATAAAAAGCCACGGAACCCACCGGGTCTCCCCGGACCTTGAGGTCACTGTTGAGCTTACAGACGACGTCTCTCTCTGGGGCGTGGCCGACGTCGGGTATTTCCCGCCCGAAAAAGTCGGGTTTCCCATAACGCTCAGGAGCTTTTCCGAGGGAGACAGGTTCGTTCCGCTCGGAATGAGGGGAGCAAAAAAACTGAAGGATTTTTTCATCGACGAAAAAATACCGAGGTTCCTGAGAAAAAAAGTGCCGGTTTTTGAGACCCGCAACGGAATAATCTGGGTGGGGGGATTGAGAACGGACAACAGGTTCAGGGCGGATAAGAGGAAAGGGCCGTGGTTCAGGATAAGGATCTGCGGTTCTTCGCAGAAACTGCTTGACCTTGCGGCTGAAAGTTCCCGGGAGTCCTAGGAACTCTCCCCGAGCCCGCTTTTAGCCACGTAGCACGCTCCGAGCACCCCCGAGTCGTCTCCGAGAACCGCTCTTTTTATCCGAAGTCCCCTGGCAGCTCCGCCAAGACACCTTCTTTCGGTCTCCTCAAGCGTTTTTCCGATGAAAAGTTCCCATGCGCCCGAGAGTCCCCCGCCCACGACTACCGTTTTTACGTCCAGTATGTTTACGAGAATCGATATTCCCACCCCAAGGTTTGTCCCGAAGTCGTTCCATATGGATATGGCCGCCCGGTCTTTTTCGCGCGCAAGCTCCGCCAGGCGTTCGGGAATGGCCGATTCTTCGGTGCCGGCGAGCTTTTTACCAAGCTCTGTGTGCTCGCGGACGATTCTTTTTATCGCTACCTGCGAAACGTAGGTCTCAATGCAGCCTCTTGCGCCGCAGGAGCAGAGGGATCCCGACGGGTCAATAGTTATATGCCCCACTTCTCCGGCGAAGCCGTCTTCTCCCGACCAGAGCCTGCCGTCCAGGATTATTCCGCCCCCGAATCCGGTTCCCAAGGTTATCATCACCATTGAGTCAGAGCCTCTGCCCGCCCCTGCAAGATATTCCCCGAGAGCCGCGCAGGAAGCGTCGTTTTCAATGAAAACGGGCGTTGCGGTTCCGATTCCGTCCGAAAGGGCGGCGGCAAACGGGAAATTCTTCGTGTTGGCTATGTTCGGGGCCTGGACCAAAGTGCCGTTTCGGCGGTCAAAGACCCCCGGTATGCCTATGCCGATTGCCGATATTTCCTCCCCGGCGAACCCTTTTATGAAGCCGGCAAGGTTCTCCATCAGCCTGGAGATGCCCATGTGGGCGTCTGAACGGGTTTTTCCCTCCCCGAGCACATCTCCCTTCTCTGAGATGATTTTTCCCCTGAGATTGGTTCCCCCTATGTCTATTCCAAGGAACTTGCGCTTCATTTTTCCGCTTTTAAATTATGAAAAACCGTGGATTTTTGCTGGCCGACTGCCCAGAAATCTCTATTTTACCCTGTCTTTTCAGAAAATATTGACTCCGGCGGGGAAGGAAGGCGCTAGATTTTTGCCCAAGACGCCTGTAACAGGGTATAAATTATTCTCATTCACGGTCGTTTGCGTCGTATGTTTTCCTGCGAGAAACCGACAGCTTGAGATGAACCTAAGAACCGCAAGTATTCTATCAGCCGCTTTTCTGCTCTTTCTTTACCTCTCCTGCGAAAGACCTCCCGAGGTTCCGGGCCCAGAGTCCATGCGCCCGGTTCCCCTCGTCCCCGCAGTGGACGATGACCTTTTCCCCGAGGGGCTCAAGGAGTCTATCGGTGCAAGCGTCGAGAAACTTTCGCAGAAAAAGAACTCCCAGCTCGTTTTCGGACAGAAGACCATCTCCGCGGGGGATTACGCCTTGGCTCTCAATTATCTTCTCGGCCGCCTTGAGGCTGGGGTGACAAAGGATGAGTTCATAAAAGACGTAAGGGAGAATTTTGACTTCTACGGCTTCCCGGGAAAACCCTGGGGCAGGGTTTTCATAACTTCCTACTTCTCTCCCGTGCTTTCCGCCTCCCGCACGAGGACCCCGGAACATACCCAGGCTCTTTACAGGATTCCCGACGACCTGGTGCGCCTCGGGATCGACAGGTTCGTCAAGCGCTTCGAGAGGCTTTCGTTCCTTGAGGAAGACAAGATTGCCCTGGGAAAGCTCCAGTCCCTGTACGGGAGAGTCGACCCCGGAAGTCGGGGCAGGATGGCTGAGCTGGTTCCCTATTATTCGCGAAGTGAAATCGATTCGGGGGGAAGGCTCAGGGGAAAGAAGCTTGAGATCGCGTGGGTTGACCCCGTGGACGCGTTTTTCCTTCAGATTCAGGGCTCCGGCAAGATAAGGTTCCCAGACGGGGAGGAGCGGGTCATAGGCTACGCGGCCCAGAACGGGCATGACTACGTGGCCATAGGGAAATTTCTTTTCGAGTGGATTCCGAGGGAAAAAATGAGCATGTGGGCTATAGAAAGTCACCTGAGATCCCTTTCCTACGCCGAGAGAATGAAGGTCCTTTACAAAAACCCGAGCTACATATTCTTCCGCAGGCTTCCCGGCAAACCCCAGACTGCCTTCGGAACAGAAGTCATAGACGGCCGGACCATAGCGACTGACAAGGCCTTTTTCCCCAGGGGGTCTCTCGCGTTCATGGAGTTTGAAAGGCCGGTTTTTGAAACTCCCTCTTCGGTTGAGCCGTCGCAATGGAAGCCGGTTTCCCGCTTTGTGATAAATCACGACAGCGGGGGAGCTATAAAAGGCGCCCGGCGCGCCGACCTTTTCTGGGGGGAGGGAAAAGACGCCTCGCGCCACGCCGGGGTCATGAAAAACTGGGGGAAATTCTTTTACCTGGTGCCGAAGGGGGAATTTCTCACGGCGCTCAGGGAAAAAAACAGCAGGCAGAGCACTGGAGGATGAGATGACCAATGAAAAAACGCTTACGTGTTCCCAGATGTCTTCCCAGAGCGGAGAACATCTCTACGGAACCGCTCTTGAGGTAAAGAACTGGTTTTTGCTTGAGTACTCCGGGGTATGGAAAAGGGACGCTTTTCCGGAAAGTGCGCTCCCAGAGGAGGTAAAGGAGCATCTTGGGTGTTTTCTCTCGTCTTTTGAGGAATCCAGGATTCAGTTGATAGGAGGGCCGGGCCCAAGCAAGGGAAACCTTGCTTTTTACTACGCTCACTCTTCTGAGTTTTCCCCGAAACTCTACAAATTCGAAATAGAGAAATACGAGGATCTTCTCTCCATAGATCTTCCGGAGCTCGTTGAGACCGGGGAAATAGAGAAGTTCTCCTGCCCGGAGAGGCTCGCCCTGGTCTGCACCCACGGGGCGCGCGACGGCTGCTGCGCGGCCGCGGGATCGGGGGTTTACAAGAAACTTCTCAAAAAAGAGGGGATTTCCGCGTGGAGAACCACCCATGTCGGGGCCCATCGCTTCGCCGCCAACATCGTCATGTTTCCAGAGGGCATATACTACGGAAGGGTAAACACGGAGAACCTCGAGGATGTGGTTTCCTCCCATCTGCGCGACGAGATTTTTCTTGACTGCTACAGGGGAAGGTCCTGTTTTTCCCAGACTTCGCAGGTTTCTGACTATTTTCTGAGAAGGGAGATAGAAAAACTCGGCATTTACGACATAAGGTGGGAATACGAGAAAGACAACGAGGATTATACCGCGGTTGAGTTCGGAGTTGAGGGGGAAACCACGGTTTACGCCATAGGCACCGTGGTTATGAACCATAGCGTAAAGCTCCGGACGAGCTGCGATTCACAGGAAGTAAAGGGCATGCCTCAGTTCTTTTTCTACAGCATCGTACCCTAGGAGCCGCAGAAAAAGGAAGAAGAGGACTCCTGATTGCCCCGGCTAGGGCGAAGCGCGCCGCTGTCCCAGGGATTCCGTAAAATCAAGAATTTCCCGCGAGAGGCGCCTTGAGCTTCGCTCGTCTGGAATTAGCGTGTCCGTAACGAAAACGTTCACTCCAAGCAGTTTTATGCTGGCCGCTTCTGCCGCATCCGAGCGGTCAATCACCAGAACGTCAAGAAAATCGGCGTAGAGCCTTGCCACCTGTGTCGAGGAAGCCTCCATCCCCAATCCTCTCATCAGCTTGTCGGCGGGACCCTTAAGCGGCTTTCCGCGCATAAGGGGGCTTACGGCCACCTTGAGTCCCGGCGCGCCGACGAGCCTTTCCATCACTCCCCCTACCTCGAGTATGGGTCCTATGCTGATTATGGGGTTGCTCGGGCATATGATCACCATGTCGGCGCCCTCTATCGAGTCTAGAACTCCCGGGGCGGGAGTGGCCTCGCGCACGCCTTTTATGTTAACCCCGGTGACCCCGGGGCGCATCGCGTGCTTTATGTAATATTCCTGAAAGTGCATCTCGCCCTCGTCAGTCTCTATCCATGTCTCGATCCTGTCGTCGCTCATGGGCAGTATGCGTATTTCCCCGAGGCCGAAGCGCTGCGCTATTCTGGCCGTGGATTCGCTCAGGGTTCCACCCGCGTCGGTGACGGCCTTTCTGAACAGGTGAGTGGCAAGATCCCTGTCGCCGAGACCGAACCACGTCGGGAAACCGAATCTCGCGGCGGCGCCCAGAACTTCGAACGTGTCGCCGCGAAGTCCCCATCCCTTTTTTTCGTCTATGTTTCCCGAAAGCCGGTAGATTATGGTGTCTATGTCCGGGGAGACCCTCATTCCGTAGAGATCCATGTCATCAGCCGTGTTCACTATTACGGTGAGGTCCGATGGGGGAATTACCCCCGTGAGTCCCTTAAGGAATTTCGCGGCCCCGCTTCCGCCGCCAAGCGCCGTTATCATCTGAGTTTCGTTGTACCCCCGGGCATTTTCACCTGTAAGCTATTTGAGCGCCTTGTCAGTGTCAAGCCGAGGGGCTGCGTGGCCCCCCGGGACGGCTTGAAAGTTGATACCGGCTCGTATAGAGTTTATTCGTTTTTCCAAGGAAAACCCCGTTGGCTTTCGATATCATAAAAAACAAGCAGAACCTGCTTACCAGAGCGTTGCTTCTCCTGCTCGCCCTTACGTTCGTTATCGGTTTCGGATACGTGGGAGGAATAAGTATCGGCGGGAGGGGACCAAGCGGCGGGGTGGCGGTCGAGGTGAACGGGGACAAGGTTTCCGTCGCGCAGTTCTATAACCTGAGGGACTCGATGCTTGATCGCCTGCGCCAAAGCGACCAGGAAATTTCAGACGAGCTTGTGGAGTACGTGAATTTTTCCGTGCTCGACTCGCTGGTCAACAAGAAGCTGCTTGCCCAGAAGGCGGACGAACTCGGAATCAGGGTAAGCGAGCAGGAGCTCTCAGACGCCATAAGAAACGATCCCGGTTTCCAGATAGACGGCGCCTTCGTCGGCTTTGAGCGCTACAGGGACTTTATTTCAAGGGGACTTAACCGCACAGTAAAGGATTTCGAGGATTCCTACCGGGAGGACCTGCTGGTGGTCAAGCTTGTTTCGGTTCTTGACAGTTCGGTAACGGCAAGCGACGAGGAGCTTTTAAGCATATACAGGACGCGCGAAGAGGGAATAGACCTTTATTATGTTTCGTTTGCGGCCAAGGACTACACGGAAGGCCAGGAGGCAAGCGAAGAGGAAATCGCCCGGTATTACAGGGAGAACACCAATCTTTTCTGGGAGCCCGAGAAAAGGAAGGCGCGCTACGTGAAGCTTGCTCCCGGGGATTTTGCCGCGGATGCCGGGGTCTCCGACGAGGAAATCGAGGCCTACTACAAAACCTACCCGGAGGAATTCGCTTCCGAAGGGACTCCGAAACCTTTTGATGAAGTGAAGCCGGAGATAAAAAAGCAGCTCGTCGAGGCCAAGTCCCAGCTTCTCTACGACCGTTTTCTTGAGGAGTTCCTCCGCAAGAAACGCTCTTTCTCGGACCTTCTTTCCGAAAAAAGTTCTCTTGAGGTGCGGGAGACCGCGGAGTTCGCGCTCGGGGGCGTGGGCGGAGACGTTCCCGGAGCCATAAGAAGAGAAGCCTTTTCCGTTAAGAAAAAAAGGCTCTCAAGCGTGATTCTTCGGGATTTCACCTGGTTTTTCGAAGTGACCGGAGTTGAGTCTTCGAGACGCTCGGGGATTGAATCTGCGCGCGGAGAGATCCTCGGGGCCCTTAAAGGGGAAAAAGCCGTCGAGCGGGCCAGAGAGGTTGCTGGAAGTGATCTCGGAAAAATAAAGGCCTCGGGCAAGAGTTTCGCGGCGGCCGCGAAGTCGCTTGACCATGTGGTGGAGCAGACAGGCTTTTTCACAAGGTCTGAGAATCCCCTGGGGGCAGAATCCGGGGATTTTGTCTCCGATGTCTTCGGGCTCAGAAGCGAGAGCCCCACCTCGTCTCGCGTCTACCGCTCCGGGGAGACTTTCTACATAGTGTCGCTTGCGGAGATAAAGCCCGTCGACAGCGGCGCCTTCGGGCTTGAGAAGGATTCCTTCAGGCGTCGCGAGGTCTCGGAGCGAAAGGCCTTTGTGATCGAAGGACTGCTCGAGAACCTTCGAGAAAGCTCCAAAATCTCACCCAACAAGAACCTCTTTTCCCAGTGAGGATAATTTCCGGCGCGGAAATTTGTAAATATTTCCGGATTTGTGGTATAATTGTTACTGACCGGAAGACCATGGACGATCAAGGAATCTTTTTTCACGTACCGCCGAATACGTTTCCCGGCGGCTTTCTTCAGGTTCTGGCCCCGTCAGGGCTTCTATAATTAATGGACTCGGGAGTTTTAGCTTTCCCGGTTAGGACAGGGATTTTGCGCAAAACAGGCGACGGCGCGCGCGAACGTCACGGCGCCGGGCCGCAGTTCTCCCATGAGAATTAAAGCGCTTGAAATAGCAGGTTTTAAATCTTTTTACCTTAAAACAAAGATAGATCTCTCCGAGGGCATAACCGCCATAGTCGGTCCCAACGGCTGCGGGAAGTCCAATATTCTTGACGCCATCAAGTGGGTAATCGGTGAACATAACCCGAGACTGCTGCGCGCGGGGGGCATGGAAGACGTTATCTCAAACGGAAGCGCGGAGCTAAAGCCCCTGGGAATGGCCGACGTGTCCCTGATCCTTGAAGGAGTGGAGGGCTTCGGTTTCGAGGAAGTAAGAATCCGCAGGAAACTCTACCGCTCGGGAGAAAGCGAATACAGCATAAACGGGGTTAAATGCCGTCTCAAGGACATAACCGAGATGCTTCTTGACACCGGAGTGGGCGCCAGGGCCTATTCAATCGTTGAGCAGGGCCAGATCGAGTCCTTCATAATGTCAAAGCCCGAAGAGAAGAGGAAGTTCATAGAGGAGGTCGCGGGGATCGAGAAGTACAAGCTGAGGAGAAAGGAGACCCGCAGCAGAATAGAATCGACCAAGGAGAACCTCTCTCGCGTCCTGGACATGAAGCGCGAGGTGTCAGACCGCATCGAGGCCGTGGCGCTGCAGGCAGAGCGCGCCAGGCAGTACGGAGAGCTTACCGACCGGGCCCGCTCGCTTGAGTTCAATGTCCTCTCGGCCAAGCTCGCGAACTCGCAGGAGCGGAGAAAGACTTTTCTTGAGAAAAAGCAGGGCACAGAGCAGCTGGTCCTCTCGGCCGATGCCGCAGTGGAGGAGCGCCGCGGGCTGCTTCAAGGCGCCAGGGAGAAAAACTCCCTCTCCGGCCAGCAGCTTGGGTCCCTTGAGAAGGAAATCTACGAGCTTCGGGCGCAGAAAAAGGAAAACGAATACCGCAGGGCCTCGATTGAGCGGGAGTTTGACGGGATTTCAGGGTACGTAAGGAACATAGAAGCCGAGATAGAAGGCCTCGGGCAGGAAATCTCGGAGATGGATGCGAAGAGCAGCCGTGCCGAGCGCCAGTCAGGAGAGCTTAAAAACACCCGTCTTTCGGCTTCCGAGCAGATTTCGCGCGAGGAGGAGAACCTCGCGGAACTCAAAAGCGAATGGGAGCGCGGCAAAAAGGAGCTTGAGGAAACGGGGAACCTGCTCTCGGACGTGATGACCAGGAGGAGCTCGCTTGGAAGCACCATAGGCGCCTTCTCAGAGGAGCTTGAGGAGCTTGCGGAGAAAAAAGAGGCGCTCGAGGGGGAAGTTTCCGCCTTGGGGCTTGAGAAACTTGAGTGCGAGAACCGGCTTGCCTCGCTTCGGCGCCGGGAAGACGAAATAAAAAGCGAGTTCACCTCTGCCTCCAAGGAAAAAGAGGAGGTCGATTCGCGTCTTTACGACCTCAGGGTGGAGCACGAGAAGAAACTCGGCGAACTGAGGGGTCTTGAAGGCAGAAAAAAAGACTGCGTCTCGAGGATGGAGGCCCTTAACAAAATACAGAGCAATTACGAGTGGCTTCCCGACGCCACGCGCAAGTTCGTGCTTGAGCGCAAGCAAAGAGGCGTGCTGGGGGTCGTTTCGGATTTCGTCTCCGTTCCGAGAAACTACGAAAGAGCGGTCGAAGCGGCCTTCGGGGAAAAGCTCAACTGGATAGTGGTCGAGGGAAGCACGGAGGCGGTTGCCGCGGTTGAACTTCTTAGGGAGTTTGATGCGGGAAGGGGAACATTCATACCGGCCACGGAGCGGTTCGCGAGGAACGGCTCGGGCAACGGAAACGGGGCAAACGGCCACGCAAAGCCGGAGGCAACCTCCCTTAACGGCCTCCTCGACGTGAAGGTTATAGAAAAGAGCCTCGTCGACTCGATGCTTCAGGAAGTCTACGTAACTTCCGATCTGCGGGAAGCCATCAGGCTTAAGAGCCGGACTGGAAACGGCGCGTGCTTCGCCACCCTTGAAGGGGACTATGTTGATTCCCAGGGAGCAATAACAGGGGGGAAAACCTCTGCGGGCGTGTTTGAGAGAAAAAGAGAAATAGAGGAGCTTGAGGAACAGACGCGGATCCTCTCAGCGCACGCGGGGGAACTGGAGGCGTCCTGCAAGGCGCTTCGCGAGGAGATGGATGTGCTTGAGAACCGCCGCACCGAGGTTGGGGAGATTCTTCGGCGCTGCGAGATAAACTCGGTTGAGAACATAAAGGACCGCTCAAACGCGGAGACCAGGCTGGAGGAGCTTGAGACGAGGATCGGGAACCTCGCCTCTCAGCGCGATGAGCTCGAGCGCAAGCTCGGGAGCAAGAACCGCACAATCGGGGAAATGGAATCGCTCATAGAGCAGCTTGACGGCCAAAGAACCGCCCTTGAGTCAAAATACGGGGAAATCGAAAAACGGGCACTTGAGTTCGCGGAGGAGGAAAAAGCGCTTCAGGAGAGGATCACGAAACTCAGGATAGATAACGCCGGGGTTCTTGAAAGGGAGAGGGCCCTTGAGCAGGAGATATCCGAAGCCGAAAGGGTAAAGGCGGTTATAAACGAGAAGCTTTCGCTCAGAAGAAAGGACGTGGAACTTAAAAAACACGAGGGGGAGGCGCTTTCCGTGTCAAAACGGGAGGCGGAAGAGGAGTTTGAAAAGATATGCCGCGATCTCGGCCTAAGAGAGGAATCCTTCGGGGAGCTCAGGGAAAAGGTGTCGGGCTACGCAGAAGACCTCCGGAGAAGCGAAGAGGAATTCGATGCCGCTTCAAGGGAGCTTTCGTCGCAAAGGGAGCAGCTTGCCAAGGCGCAGGCGCAGCTTGAACGCGCGGAGGACGAGTTTGGGGACCTGAGCGAGCGCTACCAGGAGACATTCGGCGACAACTCCCCTGATGTGCCGCAGGATCAGGATCTCTCCGCCATTTCTATACCCGAGAGGGAGAGGGAGCTTAAGACGCTTCGAAGGCGCATAGAGAATTTCGGTCCCGTAAACCTTCTTGCGCCCGAGGAATACGAGCAGCTTGAGGAGAGAAACGGCTTTCTCGAGCGCCAGACCGACGACCTGGCCCGGGCGCTTGATTACCTCGAAAGCGCGATAAGAAAACTCGACAGGGAGTCGATTTCAAGATTCCGTGAGGCGTTTGAGACCGTGAACAAAAAATTCAGCGAGACCTTCGCCAAGCTTTTTGAAAACGGGGAGGCGCGCCTTGAGCTTACGGAGCCGACGAACCTGCTTGAAACCGGAGTGGAGGTTATGATCAGGCCCGGAGGAAAGAGATTCCAGCCCATAAACCTGCTCTCGGGAGGAGAAAAGGCGCTCTCCGCCATAGCGGTCATAATCTCCGCGTGCCTGGTAAAACCCGTCCCCTTTATCTTCCTTGACGAAATAGACGCCGCGCTTGACGAGGTGAACACAGTAAGGTTCAACAAGATCCTAAGCGAGATATCGGCCCACTCCCAGGTAGCCGTTATCACGCATAACAGGAGAACCATGCAGGAAGCCGGCGCACTTATAGGCATAACCACAGACGGCACCGCCGCGTCAAGGGTGGTAAGCGTGAAGCTTGACGCCTGAGGCCGTCCCAAGAGAAATTCCCTTGTCTATTTCCCACGGATTATTACACTGTTTTAAGAGGACTGTTCCCGGCTTTTCCGGGACACGGAAGTAAAGGAGACCGCTTCGGCACATGATTTCTTACGTGCTAAAAAAAATAGTTGGCTCGCAGAACGAGAGGGAAGTTAAGAAACTCGGCGTTCTCGCAGAGCAGATAAACGCCCTTGAAGAAACCATGGTTAAGGTTCCTACTGCTGAGCTTCGCGCGAGAACCGCGCAGTTCCGGGAACTTATCCACTCCCGCCTCGGCCCGAACGGAAACCTGGCCGACGAGAAATACTTCGCGGAGATAGAGCGGGTTCTCGAGGAGATTCTCCCTGAGGCGTTCGCGGCCGTGAGAGAGGCGTCGAGAAGAACGATAGCCATGAGGCACTTCGACGTCCAGATGATAGGGGGGATAGTTCTTCACAAGGGCAGAATAGCCGAGATGAGAACGGGGGAAGGGAAGACGCTTGTGGCCGTCCTGCCCCTTTACCTAAACGCTCTCACCGGGTTCGGCTCTCACCTGGTCACCGTAAACGATTACCTGGCTGCCAGGGACGCCGCGTGGATGTCGCCGATTTTCATGGTTTTGGACATGAAAGTCGGGGTCATAAATCACGACGCCTCCTACGTACTTGCCTGGGAAGACCCGCAGCGGGCCGAGGAGTCCATAGAGAAAAACCTGACAGCGTGGCCGAACGAGTACCTGGCAAGCGACATTCTTCCCGAAAAAAACCTCGAGATCATAAATTCCTTCAAGACCCGCCTTGAGCCTTCCTCAAGACAGGATTCCTACGGGGCGGATATTACCTACGGCACCAATAACGAGTTCGGTTTTGACTACCTGCGCGACAATATGAAATTTTCCCTCGAGGACTACGTTCAGCGCGGCCATAGCTTCGCCATAGTGGACGAGGTAGACAGCATTCTCATAGACGAGGCGAGAACCCCGCTTATAATTTCGGGGCCGTCTGAGGACTCCACGGATCTTTACTACGAGGTGGACAGGGTGGTGAAGACGCTTTCGGGGGAAAGCGATTTCACGGTGGATGAGAAAACAAGACAGGTGGACCTGACCGAAGAGGGAGTCTCCAAGGTGGAAAGGGCCCTTGACGTTCCGAACCTCTACGACCCCATAAACCTCAAGACTCTCCACCACGTGAACCAGTCCCTCAAGGCCAACAGCCTTTTCAGCCGTGACGTGGACTACATGATGCAGGACGGAAAGGTGGTGATAGTCGATGAGTTCACGGGAAGGCTCATGCCGGGGCGCAGGTGGAGCGACGGGCTTCACCAGGCGGTCGAGGCCAAGGAAGGGGTGGAAATCGAAAGCGAGAACCAGACGATGGCCACCATAACCATCCAGAACTATTTCAGGATGTACAGAAAGCTTGCCGGGATGACCGGTACCGCCGACACAGAAGCGTTTGAGTTCAATCACATATACGAGCTTGACGTCACCGTGATACCGACCCACAAGCCGCTTATAAGAAAGGATCACAACGACGTTGTCTACAAGACCGAGAGTGAGAAGTTCAACGCCGCGTGCGCAGAGATAGGGGAAATGAATTCCGCAGGCAGGCCTGTGCTTGTCGGCACCTCCTCGATCGAGCAGTCGGAAAAACTAGGCGTATACCTTGAGAAGATGGGTCTTGCGCACAACGTGCTGAACGCCAAGCAGCACGGAAAGGAGGCCGAGATCGTCGCCCAGGCGGGCAGGGCGGGAGCCATAACCATAGCGACCAACATGGCGGGGCGGGGAACGGACATACTGCTCGGCGGAAACCCGGAGTTTCTCGCAAGGGATATTCTCAGGAGGGAGTTTCGGGTCGAGCCCGACGAAGCGGATCCGAAGCAGTACGAGGAGGCGCTTTTCGAGGCGAAATCAATCTGCGATTCGGAAAAAGAGAAAGTGAAGGAGCTCGGGGGGCTTCACATTCTCTCGGTCGAAAGACACGAGGCGAGAAGGATAGACAACCAGTTTCGGGGAAGAGCGGGAAGACAGGGGGATGACGGCTCTTCAAGATTCTATGTCTCGCTTGAAGACGACCTGATGCGTATTTTCGCCTCGGAGAGGATAACGGGTGTCATGGACAAGCTCGGGTGGGAGGAAGGGGAGCCGATCGAGCACTCGATGATAAGCAAGTCGATTGAAAACGCGCAGAAAAAGGTCGAGGGAAGGAATTTCGACATACGCAAGCACCTTCTCAGGTACGACGACGTGCTAAACACCCAGAGAGACGTTGTCTACAAGCAGCGCCGCGAAATCCTCGAAGGCGGCGAGAGCCTGAGAGAGATGCTTTTTCTGTTTTCAGAAGATGTTGTGCGGGAGGTGGTGGACAGTTACCTGGCGCAGCGGGACGACCGTGAGGAGTCGGATTTCTCCGAACTCTGCGAAGCTCTCGGGAGAATTTTCGGAACGGAGATCGAGATAGATGCCCCCGCCAAGGCGGACGGGGAAGCCATAACGGATGAAGTCGTCGAGAAGCTGATCGCGGTGTACCGGGAGAAGGAGGAGAGCATAGGCTCTGAGCAGCTAACGCAGGTCGAACGCTATGTCATGCTGCAGCACATCGACTATCTCTGGAAGGACCATCTTCTTAACATGGATCACCTAAGGGAAGGGGTTGGGCTCAGAGGATACGCGCAGAAAGATCCGCTTCGGGAGTACACAAAAGAGGGTTTTGACATGTTCACTCTTATGATGAACAAGTTCAAGACGGACGTCTCCTCTAATCTGTTCAGGATACAGCCTGCGAGCGAAGAACAGATCGAGGAGCTTGAGCGCAAAAGGGAGCTTGAGGAGAAGAAGATGGTGCTCGGGAGGGGAGACGACTCGGAAGAAAAGGCTAAGACCCCGGTCAGGAGAACGCAGAAAAAAGTCGGTCGAAACAGCCCGTGCCCTTGCGGCAGCGGCAAGAAGTACAAAAAGTGCTGCGGGCGGTAACAGTATAAGGATTAAGGTGTTTTAATGGCAGGGAAAATTTACATTCGCAAGGGAAGAGTTCCTTTTTTCTCTCTTCCTTTCATTGCGCCTTTCGTGGTTGTGGCCATCTGTCTTTTCGCGTTTTTTGGCGTTCTGGCCCTGGTTGCGCTTGGAGTGCTGGGGGCCGGGGCCTCGATTTTAAGGAAACTGTTTCCAGGCAAGGACAAAAAAGGCGGTTCGCAGGTGGGCGGACCCGAGGGAGATACCATTACCCTCGGGGAGGACGATTACGAAATAAGGGATGTAGACTAGATCATCCAGGCGGTGTGCGGGACCGGTATCAGAGCGCCTTTTCTATTTCCCCAGCCAGACTCAGGTCCTTTTCCGTGATTCCTCCCTCGCTGTGGGTTGAAAGCGTGATGGAAACCTTGTTCCACCGGATCAGGATATCGGGATGATGATCTGCCATTTCTGAAAGAAGCGCGACCTTGTTCACAAAACCCATGGAATCAATGAAATTTCTGAGAACGAAGGTCTTTTCTATCTCTTCTCCCTTTCTCTGCCAACCGTCAAGACCCTCAAGGGCGGAAGAGATTTCTTTTTCGGTTAAAAGTGCCATATATTTCCTCGCCCGTTGAACTATGAAGTGCACAATTCCTGAGAGCAGGGTTTGAGCCGTTTCAAGGTTCAAGTCTGATTTGAAAGGGCCAAGCGACAAGGATAATCTCTAAAGTGCTATCAATAGGAGGTTGTCCGATGTCATATACACACTTGGCCCAGGAAGAAAGGTTCCTGATCCACAAGCATTTGCAAGCTGGCCGTTCGCATAGCGAGATTGGCAGAGATCTCGGACGTCATCACACCACGATCAGCCGAGAGGTGAAGCGCAACACCGGCGGACGCGGTTACCGATACAAGCAGGCAAATGAATTTGCGAAGCATCGTCGCAGCAAAGCATCCTCTGTTCCCCGCAAGATGAGCGAAGAGCTTTGGGCTATGATCAAGGAGCTGCTGACCAGGGAGTGCTGGAGTCCGGAGCAGATAGCCGGAAGGCTTGCCCTGCGGGGCGTGGTCTCGATAAGCGCAAAGTGGATCTATGACTGCATTTGGGCGGACAGAGCAGATGGAGGCACTCTGTACCAGTGTCTTCGCAGACGAGGCAGGAAGCCGAACCGTCGCGGCAGAGACGGTTCGGGACGAGGCGTTATACCGGGCAGGGTGGACATAACCCAACGTCCGGCGGAAGTTGAAGAGAAGAACAGAGTAGGAGACTGGGAAGCGGACACCATAGTGGGCACAAAGCACCGCGGGGCGCTTGTTTCCCTTGTGGAGCGCGCTTCTAAGTTTGTGTGTCTGCATAAGGTTGGAGCAAAGACAGCCCGGGAGGTGGGAGACGCCATACTGGGGTGCCTGGGACCTGTCAGGGAGGTTGTGCACACCATAACGGCGGACAACGGCAAGGAGTTTGCCGGGCACTCAAGGGTGTCGGAGGGGCTTTGCGCCGGGTTTTACTTCGCCACGCCGTACCGTTCATGGGAGAGGGGGCTCAACGAGCACACAAACGGCTTGGTGCGGGAGTACTTCCCGAAGAAGCGGGACTTGAGCGAGGTTGACCCGGAGGAGGTAAGGGAGGTGGAAGAACAGCTCAATACCCGGCCGAGGAAGTCTCTGGGCTACAGTGCGCCTTGCGAGGTGTTTTACAATGCGATGGGGAGAGTTGGGGACAGCAGTTCTGTTATACCTGATCTTAGTTCATGGAGGGAGTGATTCCAGAAGCTGGATCGGTGTTTGTTGAGGAGAGTGCCGTTGCGGGGCAAGGGAGGAGTGCGTTCTGTTCAGGGGGAAAGGCAAGACGAGTTGCGGTTTGGGGACAATGCTCTTCTCCGCTCGGGCTACGCCCTCGCTGCGAAGAGCATTGTCCCTTGTCCATCCCTGTGCTAAACTCCCACTGAAAGAAGATTATCTGAGTTAATTGTGCACTTCAGACTTCAATCGGTGAAGTTTTTATGAGTACCCAAGGAACAGATGGGTTTTCGATCTCAAGAGAAGCTACCAGATTTGCCATCCACCAGCTCACGGACACCTCTGTCCGTAGGTTTTACCCCCCCCCTAAGAATCCCCTATCAAGTCCTGAAAAAGTAAGCGGAAATCCGTTTTCTGGGTTTTTCGCGAGGGCCCTGACAAGGGTTCTTTCGGGTTTTGCGTTCGCAGGGACCCACATTCTTCCTGCTCTGGCAGTTGTAGTGTTTTTTCTGTCCGCAGCGACGCCTCAATCGGAAGCCCAGTCTAGCCCATCGATTACCATCCAATCGAACGTCCCGTCAATAACAGAAGGAGAAAATGCAATCTTCACCGTACGAAGGAGCGGAGACGACACACACGAACTGACCGTAAATTACCGGACGGTGAATGGACCTGCAATTGCTGTTTCCGGTTTTGCTGAAGCGGAATCGGGAAGCGATTATACCGCCACCTCCGGCAGTATTACATTTCCAGCGGGAAGCTCTCAATCTCAGACATTTTCGGTGAAGACGCTTACTGACAGTACGTATGAACCGCGAGAACATTTCCATATAAAAGCGAATTTCACCTACAATGATGGAGATAATAGTATTTCTGGTTCTGTACCTGATTCTCCCGACCAGAAAATCGTTGAAAAAGAGCAGAGATATATAACCTTCTCTCCGCTTCTTTCGTCGAATCCTTATCTTGAGTTTGAGACAGAAGAAGGAGGAAACGGCGGAAAAAACGTACTGACCCTCACTCTTAACGAGTCTCTTCCGCACGGTCTGAGAATTAACTACACAGTCGGTTCCTCGCCTTACAGAACGGCTACAAAGGGAATTGATTACACGATGGCAGACAGCAATGTGACAATACCCGCGGGACGAACATCTGCCACCATCAACATCAATATCACGGATGATACCCGGCGCGAACCGGACGAATTTTTCACGATGTCGTTTGCGTTTGACCATGGAAGCTTTTCTACCAATGACGGGACATATAAAACTGTCTTATTCAAAGACGGCAAGAGCACACTTTCAGTCGTCATCAAGGATAACGATAATGATAAAATGGGTGCAGTTTACCTGCGGGGAGAGGGCCGTTTTCCTGTGGGAAATTCTGCATTTCCGACCACGCGAAGAACCCTAAAAGAAGGCGAAAAAACAACTATAACTGCCGAGATAGCCGGCGACGCTCCATCGGCGGATATTAAGATTCCGCTTAAATTCACGGGCTATCCTAAAGACGAAGTAACGTCAGCGGATTACGATATTCCCGATTCCATAACGATCAAAGGCGGACAGACATCCGGCAGTGTCATGTTGACAATCAAAAAGGATGCAGCGGACGAACGGTTCCAAGAACTTCTGGTCGTGGAAATCGACGAGACGAAGATGGAGTTCCCGAGCGCTTCTTACGACAAGGGTGATCGCAGTAAGTTTGAAGTCGTAATGGAAGATGTCGAAAAGACTGAAGTCACATTGAAAGGTCTCGACAAGATGGAATTGTCTGAGGACTCAGGCAATCGTACAGCAATATTTGAAATCGAGATGCGTTCGCCCAAAACCACTGCTTCGGGGAAAGCTCCTTTTTCCGATGTGGATGTTGCGGAAGACCTTCCCGAATTCAACCTGAGTTATTCGGGAAAAACAAAAAGAGCAATACGCGGATCCGACTACATCTCCCCCGAGTCTGTTTCAGGTTCAGGCCAAGGTTGCTCCCGGACCAGTAGTAAGCTCACCTGCACCGTAAAGCTCAAGGTCACAGACGACGACCTCTATGAAGGCGGAGATGGTTCCATCGAAAACATCACTATCAGTCTTGCGGGTGGGGCATTTAACGGCGGCCTCAAGCCCACCGGATCAAGTCTCTCCCTTACAATCGAAGATAACGACATACAGCCAATGTTTTCAATTAACAAGAATATATCGGTTACAGAAGGCGAAAAGACTTCTTTCCAGGTGACTCGAAGCGGCGCGATGGAAAACAGGATTTCAGTGGTTGCCCGCACAGACAGGCATGACGATGGAACCCATCCCGCGACGGGAGGAACTGACTACACCGCTTTTTCGAACAGAAGACTGTTCTTGGATAAAAATCAAATGAGCAGAACTTTCGAAATGGTGACAAAGGAAGATGTTATTGACGAACCTGACGAAACCTTCCTGATCATCCTTAGCAATCCCAGAGACGAAGATAACGAACCTGTCCCCGGTATTAAGGACGACATGGACACGTCTACAGTAACCATCACTGATGATGACGACGCACCCACGAACATTTCCATTTCGGTTGACAAGGACTCTGTCGCCGAGAGCGCCGAGGCAACCGATATTGCGGTCACCGCGGAAATCACAAGCTCGACCCTCTTCGCCGAATCAAAGACAGTGACCGTCACCGTAGGCAATACCGGTGAGGACGACAGCGCAATCTCGGGCACTGACTACAAGCCTGTATCCAGTTTTGACATCATCATCCCCACGGCGCAGAGAAGCGCCAGCAAGACTTTCAAGCTTGAGCCCATCGACGATGCTGTTGATGAGGACACAGAAAAGATAAGCGTCGCAGGAATTTCATCAGACGTGACTGTAGCTGGCACAACTATCAGCATCACAGACGACGACACCCGCGGCATCACCGTGACGCCTGCGGCACTGACCCTGAATGAAGTGGACTACTCAGAAACCGGCGACACGGAGGAGAACAAGGACACCTACAAAGTGGTTCTGACAAGTGAACCCACAGGTGAGGTAACGGTTAATGTGGCAAGCGAGGACAAAAAAGTCGTCACGATAGACAAATCTAGCCTGACGTTTGACAAGAACAACTGGGAAACCGCCCAGACTGTTACAGTGACCGCAGTGAATGACCCAATTGATAACATCAACAACCGGCGCACCGCCACCATAGACCACACGGTAAGCGCGAACGGCACCGACTACAAAGACGAGACGGCGGAGGATGTGCAAATAACGGTCACGGACGATGACGAAGCGCCCACAGGTCTCACGGTCACGGTTGACAAGAGTAAAGTCAACGAAGGCGATAAAGATACTGTGGTGCGGGTCACCGCGACCCTTGACGGCGAAACCCGTTTTGCCGAAGATAAGACCGTAACCGTCACCGTGGGCAACGCCGATGATGATACTGCCACCGAGGGCTCGGGAGGCGACTATGAAACTGTGGCGGACATTGATATCAAGCTGCCTGCCGGAGAGAAAAGCGCCCACGAGGACTTTACGCTTACCCTGAACAATGATGACTTTGATGAACCGGATGAGGAAATCAGTGTCACGGGAACTCTTTCCGGAGTAACGGTCACGGACACCTCTATCACCATTGAAGATAATGACGACACCCCAACCGTCACGCTGGTTCTGACTCCTTCATCAATAAACGAGAGCGGAGCCACCAATGCCAGCACGATAACGGCAACAATGGACGAAAAGTCCAGCAAGCCAGTGACTCTCACAGTCTCCGCAGCTCCAGTCGCGCCGGCGGTTCCAGGCGACTTCACCTTGAGCACTGAGAAAACACTTACGATTCCTGCACGCTCGAAAGCCAGCACCGGGGTTGTCACCATTACCGCGGTTGATAACGATGCGCACGCCGCGGATAAAACCGTCACAGTTTCGGCAGCCGCCGAAGGCGGAAACGATGTTGTCAACCCGCCGCAGAATGTGACCTTGACAATCAAAAATGACGATACCCGCGGGATCAAGATAAATCCTACAGCACTGACACTGCATGAAGCGGACGATACAGAAACCTCGGGCACCAAGGAAAACGAATCTACCTATACAGTTGTGCTGACAAGCGAGCCCACGGGAACGGGAACTGTGACAATAAACATAAATGATGTCGACTCCGTTGCGACTGCAAATCCGGCGAGTCTCACTTTTGACTCCACTGACTGGAGAATGGAACAGACAGTTACAGTGACTGCCGTGCCTGACGAAATTGACAATACGAACGACAGGCGCACGGCGACGATCTCGCACACGGTGAGCGCGGCGGATACGGACTACGCGGGGGAGACGGCGGAGGATGTGGCAGTAACCGTAAACGATGACGATGGAGCGCCGACACTGTCCATAAATAATCCGTCCGTAGAAGAAGATGACGGTGCCACGGCGACGCTTACCTTTACAGTGCGGCTTACGCCGAGGAGCGAGAAGGTGGTTACAGTAGCCTACGCGGACGCTGGTAGCGGTTCCGCAGCATCAGACACGGACTATGCGGCTTTTAGCGCGGGTACTATTACATTCAGCCCTGGAGATACTAGCAAGACTCTGCCCATAACGGTGAACGGCGATCTCATTGACGAACCTGACGAGACTGTGGTCGTACGGCTGTCCTCGCCCACTAACGCCAGACTTACGGGCGGTGAGAACACGCTTGATGGAACGGGAACAATTACCGATAACGATCCGACTCCCACTGTTTCTGTATCCGATGCCGCTGCAGTAACCGAAGGCAACGTTACAACTCCTGATCCCCCCAACAACATGACCTTCAGAGTACAGCTCTCAGCCGTAAGCGGCAAGACCGTGTCGGTGCCTTACACCCTGGGCGGCACGGCCATCGCAGGCACGGATTACACCGAACCCAACCCGCGCTCCGTGACGATTACACCGGGACAGATGCATGCGGACATCACGGTCCCCGTGAAAGGCGATGAAATTGACGAGGAAAACGAGACCGTAACGGTGACGCTGAGCACGCCGACAAACTCAACGGTCTCGACTGCTGAAGACGCGGGTACTGCCACTGGAACGATCACGGATGATGATACCCGCGGCATAACGGTAGAACCTGTGACACTGACCCTGGATGAGACGGACGACACAGGAACCGGCACTGAAGAAGAAAACAAGGACACCTACGGTGTGGTGCTAACAAGCGAGCCAACCGGCACGGTGACTGTAAGCCTGAGAAGCGGCAATGAGACCGTGGCCACGATAAATACAGCAAGTCTGAGCTTTAATTCCAGTAATTGGGATATGCCGCGTACTGTTATTGTCACCGCTGTGCCTGACGTAATTGACAATAGGAATGACAGGCGCACGGTGAACATCTCGCACACCGTGAGTGCGGCGGGTACGGATTACGCCGGGGAGACGGCGAAGAGCGTGGCAGTAACTGTAAACGACGATGACGCTGCGCCGAACGCGATTACTATAGAAGTGGATACGAACGCGGGCGGAGCCGGCACTCCCACCACCATAGGGGAAGGGGCGGGGGCTACCACT
>JAJEGO010000068.1 GCA_022819805.1 Candidatus Dadabacteria bacterium | reverse complement strand
AGACCGGTGAGAAAGCAAAAAACCTCGTTAAGTCCGTGCAGTCCGCGATCCCGGGTGCGGAGGCGGTTTCGGTACTGGAGCGGGAGGAGCAGAAAAAGATCTGGGACATAAGAAAGGCTGGGCTGGGCATCCTGATGAGCGACAGGGCCAGGCAGAAACCAGTGCCGTGCATAGAGGACGTCTCCGTTCCCGCGGAAAATCTCGCCCGCTACACAAAGGACGTAATCTCTCTTCTCGACGAGTTCGGCCTCAAGGCCGCTTTTTACGGTCACGCAAGCGCCGGATGCCTTCACATAAGGCCGCTTCTCGACCTGCGGGAGCAAAAAGAGGTATCAGACATGGTAGCGCTCTCCGAGCGCACCCTTGAACTTGTTCTTCGCTACTCCGGGGTAATGAGCGGTGAGCATGGAGACGGTCTGCAGAGAAGCTACCTCAACGAAAGGCTCTTCGGAGCAGACATCTACTCCGTCATGGAAAAACTAAAGGGGATTTTTGACCCACAGGGAGTGCTTAACCCCGGAAAAGTAGTCAGTGGGGCCGATTCCTCCGCAAATCTGAGAGCAAAAAAATCTGAGGAGAGCACTAGGACCTTTCTTGACTGGTCCCGGGAAGGGGGTCTTTTGGCCGCGGCCGCGATGTGCAACGGCCAGGGGGTCTGCAGGAGGACCACAGAAGGCATAATGTGTCCCTCCTACAGGGCAACCCTTGATGAGGGCGATACCACAAGAGCGCGCGCAAATCTTCTCCGGGAAGTTCTGCTGGGCAACATGGACAAGGACATGATCTACGAGAAGGGATCCTACGATGTCTTTGATCTCTGCGTGGGATGCAAGGCGTGTCGGAGCGAATGTCCTTCGGGGGTCGATGTGGGCAAGATGAAAACCGAGTTTCTGGCGCTCTACAAGCAAAAAACGGGGTTTACGGCAAGGGACAGGCTGTTTGGCCGCATACACGAGATAAGTTCCGTGCGCAGCGCCCTTCCCCGCTTTTTTAACCGGGCGCTTGAGGGTTCTTTTTCCCGGGGGCTTCTCTCGCTCGCGGGAATTTCACGAAGAAGATCCCTTCCCCAGATGGCAGAAGACACTTTCAGCGGGTGGTTTCGCAAAAGAAAGGAAGGTTTCGGAAACGGGAGACAGGTGGTCTATTTCCACGACACGTGGTCTGAGTTCTTCTACCCCGAAATAGGAAAAGCGGTTACCGGAGTGCTTGAGGGCCTGGGTTTCCAAGTACTTCTGGAGAGGCAGAGAAAATGCTGCGGACGGCCGATGCTGAGTAGCGGCATGGTTGAGGAGGCGAGAAAAAACGCGACCTACAACGTAAACGTTCTCTCAAGCTACTCCCGAAGAGGAATCCCCGTGGTTTTCTCAGAACCCAGCTGTCTCTCGGCGTTTCGGGACGAATACACAGACCTTCTTCCCGAAAACGAAGCTCTGGACGCCCTTCTTCCGAACCTGCACTCGATCTGCGAATTCGTTTGGGCGCATGGTGAAGATCTCCGCGTAGAAGATCCAGGAAAGCGGAAACGGGAAGGTGTGCTCGTTCACGGACACTGCCACGAAAGATCCTTGGGCGATTTCAGAAAAACCCTCTCGCTTCTCAGGGACCTGGGCTACGACGCGAGGCCGAGCGATGCCGGGTGCTGCGGGATGGCGGGAAGTTTCGGTTACGAAAAAGAGCACTATGAGATATCAAAAGCCATGGGGGAGTGCGGCCTTTTCCCGAGGATAAGGGACCTGGGCGAGTCGCAGAGGGTCTGCGTCACGGGCATCTCCTGCCTCGAGCAGGTGGCTCATTTCACGGAGGCGACCCCGGTTCACGTAGCCCTGCTTCTCGAAGAATCCATATCGGGGAAAAACGCTAAATAACCGCCTCCTTGCCATAGAAGACGTCCCCGCTTGCCGGTAAGATAAAAACCCATGGGATTTCCGCAGATCATAGGACATGAGCCCCAGAAGGAATTTCTCAGAAACTCTGTCCGGAAAAACCGGATCTCGCACGCCTACCTTTTCTCGGGACCCGAGGGCGTGGGGAAAAAACTTGTCGCCATCGGTTTCGCGAAACTAATAAACTGCGTCGAGGACGGAGCGGAGAATCTTGACTGTGAATGCACATCGTGCGTGAAAACCGAGAAAGGGCTTAACCCCGACGTTTTAGTGTTCGGATACCCGGGCGAGAAGACGATAAAAGTGGATCACGTAAGACAGGATATAGAGCGTCTGATTCACTTGGCGCCCTATGAGAATCCATACAAGGTTTTCATAATCGACGGCGCACAGAGAATGAACTTCAACGCTCAGAACGCGTTTCTAAAGACCCTTGAAGAGCCGCCGCCAAACTCCGTCATAATCCTGATAACGACGCTTGCCGACCTGCTCATGCCGACCATAAGGTCAAGGTGCCAGTCTGTGGTGTTCCAGCCCCTTGAGACGGGGCAGGTAAAAAGTTTCCTGGAAAAGGAAAAACCGGGGAACGATGACTCAGAGCTTGTATCGAGAATATCTGGAGGCAGCATCTCAAGGGCGCTTAATACCGATGAGGATTACCTTCGCAAAAGAACCGAATACATAGGCTGCGTAATGGATGTTGACCGGAGAAAGCCTCTTACCCTTTTTGACTCCGTTGAAAGGATACAAAAAGACATAAAAAACGGAGGGTCGGAAGAACTGAAAACGGTCTTTGATATTTTCTCCACATGGCTTCGGGACTCGGTGGTTATGAAGACCTCCGGGAAAAAAGAAGAGATAGTGAATAACGACCTTATTGAACAGTTAAGCGAGTACTCCGAGAAAAGAGAAGTGTCCGAGCTTCTGGGTAAATTCGCCGCCCTTGAGGAAACCATGACGCGGATTTCGGAGAACAACGCGAACGTTGAGGTCTCTCTTGAGAACCTTCTGTTGAGACTATCACAGTAAAACAGCCTTTAGAAAATTGAAATACCGCTTGATTGTGTTTTATTAATCCGGAAGCCAGATATTCTTCGCCCGGAAAACGGAAGTTATGAAAAAAGAGAAGTTCTACGTAACTACACCCATTTACTACGTAAACGACGTACCGCACATCGGCCACGCCTACACGACCATAGCGGCAGATACCGTAGCCAGATACAAGGCGGCGGCGGGACACGATGTCTATTTTCTCACGGGAACTGACGAGCACGGAAGAAAAATAGAACAGGCCGCCCAGGCGGGCGGAGAAACTCCCATAGAACTTGCCGACAGGGTGGTAGTGAAATTCCAAGACCTTTGGAAGATTCTGGGCATCTCGAACACCGACTTCATAAGAACCACGGAACCGCGCCACTACGATGCGGTTGCCGAAATCTGGAGGCTCGTAGAGAAAAACGGGGATATATACCTTGATGAGTACGAGGGGTGGTACGACGTAAGAAACGAGGCCTTCATAACCGAAACCCAGGTCGAGGAGATAATGAAACTTCCCGAGGAAAGCCGTCCTCACCTGGAAAAAATAAAGGAGGAAAGCTACTTCTTCAGGCTCTCTGAATACCAGGAGCCCCTTCTTCGCCTCTACAGCGAACACCCCGAGTTCATAAAGCCCGATTACAGAAGAAACGAGGTCGTAAGTTTCGTCGAGGGCGGGCTCAGGGACTTAAGCGTAAGCAGGACGAACTTCTCATGGGGAATTCCGGTTCCCGACGCCGAGGGACACGTGATCTACGTATGGTTCGACGCTCTCACGAATTACATGACATCTCTTGGTTTTCCTGAAAAAACGGAGGGTTTTGAGAAGTTCTGGCCGGCGAACATTCACCTTGTCGGAAAGGATATACTCAGGTTCCACGCCGTCTACTGGCCCGCGTTTTTAATGTCGGCGGGACTCCCGCTGCCGAAAACAGTCTTCGCCCACGGGTGGTGGACGGTCGAGGGGGAGAAGATGTCGAAATCCCTTGGGAACGTGATTGACCCCTATCAGGTGGTGGAGGAGTTCGGTTCGGAGATCTTCCGCTACTTTCTGCTTCGCGAAATACCTTTCGGGCAGGATGGGGACTACTCCAGAAAATCACTTGTAAGCCGCGTGAACGGAGAACTTGTAAACGGGCTTGGAAATCTGGTGAGCCGGTCGCTTGGGATGATAGAGAGATACCTCGGCGGGATCGTTCCGGGGCCCGCAAATCTCTCTGAAAGTGAGAAGGAAATAGAGGATTCCTACCGCGAAACGGCGCAACAGGTCCGCTCCGATCTTGAAGAACTCGCTTTCAACAGGGCGCTTTCCCGCATATGGGAACTGATAGCGCTTGTGAACAGGTACGTCGACAACACGGCGCCCTGGAAACTTGCGAAACAGGAAGAGCAAAAAGAACGGCTCGAAACAGTGCTCTGGACTCTTGTTGAGAGCATAAGGGTGATCTCCCTTCTCATCTACCCGTTTCTGCCGGAAACCGCCCGTGAGATCCGAAGGAAAATTGGTCTCCCTCCCGAGGTGGGTGCCGAAGATGCGGACTGGGGAGGGACAAAACCCGGAACAGCAATAAAAAAGGGAGAAAATCTCTTCACGAGAATAACGGAGAAAAACGAATAAGCTCCTTCGTCTGCCTTTAAAATTTCGTCTCTTGTTTGTCAAACGCTAACCGGTTCTCTGTGTGTAATAACGACTTGTTTGTCTTACCCGCGTTTTGATTTCTGAATTCGCAAAAACTTTTCTTTTTGCGCCCAATATTCCTAATTGCAAAACGCCGGAAAATGTGATTATATTTAGAATTAGAATAAGGAGAGTTTTTCAAATGTTTGATTCCGCCCTTAAATTCAAAACACCCTACTCTAAGGAGGTAATTGGTATGAGAGTAACAAATTTTCTGGTAATTATTGCCGTACTGTTTTCATTCACGGTCATGGCTGATGCTGGCACCCTTGAGGATGTGAAGACGAGGGGCAAGCTCAACTGTATTGTTTCATCGGGCTTGGCCGGATTCGCATCTCCGGACGAAAAAGGCAACTGGCAGGGCTTTGATGTCGATTTCTGCCGCGCCGTAGCCGCTGCCGTGCTGGGAAGCGGGGACAAAGTGAAATTTGTACCAACTACGAATAAAACGCGGTTTACCCAGCTAAATGCTGGCGAAGGCGACATACTGTTCCGCAACACCACCGAAACGCTGAGTCGTGACGCTGACCTGAAACTGACCTTCCTGCCCATTAACTACTATGATGGTCAGGGCTTTTTAATCCGCAAAAGTCTTGGGATAACGTCAGCAACACAGCTGGCCGGGGCTTCGGTGTGCATCCAGACCGGCACCACCACGGAACTTAACCTAGCGGATTACTTCAGAGCCAACAAAATGAAGTACGAGCCTGTCAATACCGAAACCAATGAAGAAAGCATCGTCGCATATGAAAGCAAAAGGTGCGACGTGTACACAACCGACGCGTCGGCTTTGGCCTCTACGCGAGCGGCGCTGAAAAAGCCTTCAGATCATGTGATTCTTCCCGAGATCATTTCAAAGGAACCCCTGGGCGGCGCGGTGCGCCACGGCGATGACCGTTGGGCTGATATCGGAAAGTGGGTGGTTAACGCGCTGATTATCGCAGAAGAGATGGGCATCACCCAGAAAAACGTCAAGGAACTCGCCAAGAAGTCTGGAAACAATCCGGGTATGAACCGTTTTCTAGGCACCGAAGGCAGCATGGGCGAAATGCTCGGTCTTGACAAGAAGTGGGCCGTCAACGCAATTTCAGCCGTAGGCAACTACGGGGAGATATTCGAAAGGCATCTGGGGCCTAAGA
The DNA here is from genome assembly GCA_022819805.1 of Candidatus Dadabacteria bacterium. Taxonomy (GTDB): domain Bacteria; phylum Desulfobacterota_D; class UBA1144; order Nemesobacterales; family Nemesobacteraceae; genus Nemesobacter. The sequence goes on along the minus strand of JAJEGO010000068.1, from coordinate 42 downwards.
CTCCTCTAGCGCTTGAAAGGGGACTTAACGCTTCCTGGAAAG
>JAJEGO010000006.1 GCA_022819805.1 Candidatus Dadabacteria bacterium | reverse complement strand
CGCGACGCAGGGTCCGACGCTGAAACGTTTTCGGGCCAGGGCGATGGGAAGAGCTTTTGCCCGTAAAAGCAAGATGAGTCACATAACGATAGTACTTGAACAGAGAGGATTCTGAATTGGGCCAGAAAATTAATCCTATAGGGCTTCGCATTGGAATAACCAAGTCTTGGGACTCCAAGTGGTTTGCCGAGAAACAGATGTACAGATCCTTGCTAAAAGAGGATATAGACATCCGCGATTACATTAAGAAGACATTTTACCAGGCGGCCATCTCTAACATTGAGATTGAGAGGGCAGCGGCGGACAAGGTCAGGATTCTGGTGTACGCGGCAAGACCCGGAATCATTATAGGGAGAAAGGGTCAGGAAATAGAGCAACTGAAGAAAAAACTTCAGGAGATGACCGGAAAAGGCATATTTCTCGATATAAGGGAAGTGAAAAGACCTGAAACCGACGCGCAGCTGGTCGCGGAGAACCTTGCCCTTCAGCTTGAAAGAAGGGTTGCGTACAGAAGGGCCATGAAAAGGGTGCTTTCATCCTCCATTCGGGCCGGGGTTCTCGGAATAAAAGTTATGGTCTCCGGGCGTCTCGGCGGAGCTGAGATAGCGAGAAGGGAGTGGTACAGGGAGGGAAGGGTGCCTCTGGGAACCCTCCGCGCGGATCTTGACTACGGGGTCACCGAAGCGTCGACCACCTACGGGGTGATAGGAGTAAAGGTCTGGATATTCAAGGGCGAGATAATACAGAAAAAGGCAAAGGAGAGGGCAAACGAGGCCCCAGAGAATGTAGATACAGATGCTTCAGCCTAAAAAGACAAAATACAGAAAGCAGTTCAAGGGAAGAAACAGGGGAGCGGCAACCCGGGGGACGAAGTTCGCCTTCGGCGACCTCGCGCTTCAGACCCTGGAAAACGGAACGATTACCTCAAGGCAGATAGAGGCCGCCCGTATTGCGATTACAAGACACGTGAGAAGAGGAGCGAACCTCTGGATAAGGATATTTCCCTACAAACCGATTACCAAGAAACCCGCTGAGACTAGGATGGGAAAGGGCAAGGGGGATGTGGACAGTTACGTGGCGCCGGTAAAAAGAGGACAGTTTCTTTACGAAATATCGGGAGTAAGCGAAGAACTGGCGCGCTCAGCCCTAAGACTTGCTTCCTATAAGCTTCCTCTTAAGACCAGGATAGTGGAAAGAAGCGAGGAGGAACTTGTCTGATGGCAACAAACGCGGAAGAACTGAGAAATCTCACGCCCGAGGAACTGAGCAAACGCCACCGTGATGCGGCCGAGGAGCTTTTCAATGTCAGGATACAGGTTGCCACGGGACAGAATCCTAACAATGCGAGGGTAAAGGAGTTGAGAAGGGAGATTGCGAGGATACTTACCATAAAAAAACAACGGGATACCGCCTCGGAGAGTTGATTCTATGGAAAGAGGAAAGTTAAAGACTAGAACGGGGATAGTGGTAGGTAACAAAATGGACAAGACTGCGGTTGTGGAAGTGCAGCGGACGAAGAGTCACGGTCGGTATAAAAAGCAGGTAAGAGTAAGCAGGCGATTCAAGGTCCATGACGAGCGCAACGAGTGTAGCATTGGAGACAAGGTGATAATAATAGAGTCAAGGCCCCACAGCAAAACTAAAAGGTGGAGACTAAGCAAAGTGGTCAGTCAGGCCGCAAGCGCGTAAGACGGGGTTTTTGATTCCCCGGACGGTGGGAGAGAAGAAATGATTCAGTCAAGCACATATCTGGACTCAGCGGATAACACGGGGGCTAAAAGACTGTTCTGCATAAAGGTTCTGGGAGGCTCCGGAAGAAAATATGCGCGTCTGGGAGATGTGGTAGTGGTTTCAGTCAAGCAGGCTATCCCAAAGTCCAAGGTGGAGAAGGGCTCTGTGTACAAGGCGGTAATAGTGAGGGTGAGAAAGGAGCAGAGAAGGCCGGATGGCACCTACGTGCGCTTTGATAACAACGCCGCTGTCATAATAGACAAGGAAAACGAGCCGATAGGCACGAGAGTCTTTGGGCCGATCGCCCGTGAATTGAGGCTCAAGGGTTTTATGAAAATTATCTCGCTTGCCCCGGAGGTTGTCTGAACATGTCCACTGGCAGGAGAAAGTTTCACATAAAGGCGGGGGATACGGTCTACGTAGTTGCGGGCAAGGAGAAGGGGAAGACCGGCAAGGTGCTGAGGATTGACAGGGGCGCTGAAAAGGCATTTGTGGAAAAGCTCAATATCATAAAGAGACACAGCCGCCCGACGCAGAAGAACCCCGGCGGTGGCATCATCGAGAAAGAGGCCGGGATTCATGTCTCAAACCTGATGCTGTACGATTCTGAGAACGGGGGACCGGTAAAGATCGGGTACAGAAACGGTGAGGACGGCAAAAAAGTGAGATACAACAGAAAAACTGGAAAGGAAATCTGAGGAAATGGTTCCAAGAATAAAATCCCTGTATAAGAGTGAGGCCGTACCCGCGCTGATTGAAAAATTCTCCTACGGAAACACCATGCAGGTTCCTAAGCTTGAGAAAATCGTGGTGAACATGGGGCTCGGGAGGCTCAGTGAAGCCGGAAGACAGACGAAGGTAATAGATGAAGCTGTATCGGAACTTGCGGACATAACGGGACAGATGCCGGTTGTTACCAAGGCGCGGAAATCCGTTGCTGGTTTCAAGCTCAGGGAGGGCCAGCCAATAGGCTGCATGGTTACGCTCCGGGGGGAGAGGATGTATGAGTTTTTCGACCGTTTGGTGAATCTCGCCCTTCCGAGGGTCAGAGATTTCAAGGGTTTGTCGCCGCGGTCTTTTGACGGTTCTGGCAATTATACTCTGGGAATAAGGGAGCATCTGGTTTTTCCTGAAATAGACTACAGCAAGGTTCAGTACAACAAGGGGATGAACGTTAACCTGATTACGACTTCAAAAACGGACGCTGAGGCCATGGAGCTTCTCTCCCTTCTAGGGGTGCCGTTTGCGAATAATTAGAAGAGAGGGATCATGACAAGAAAAGCGTTACTTGAGAAATCGAAGAGAAAACCGAAGTATCGCGTGCGCGCGGTTAACCGTTGCGTGCTTTGCGGAAGACCGAGAGGTTTTATGAGGAAATTCGGCCTTTGCAGGATTTGCTTCAGAGACCTTGCCAGCAAGGGACATCTTCCGGGCGTCAGAAAAGCGAGTTTTTAAGAGACATGTTGGAGAAAAAATGACGGATCCGATCGCAGATATGCTAACCAGAATAAGGAACGCCTTTATGGCCGGTCACGACCATGTCGAGATTCCCGGCTCGGTCATAAAAGGCGAGATCGCCAGGGTTCTTACCGAGGAAGGCTACATTGAGAGTTACAAAACCACTGAAGAAGGTGTGAAGAAAACCATAACCGTCAAGCTGAAGTACAGTCCCGACGGCAAGGGGGCCATAGAGGAGATAAAGAGAATAAGCAAGCCGTCAAGAAGGGTTTACGTGGGCAAGGACGATATTCCGAGGGTCAGGGGAGGAATGGGAATTTCAATACTTTCCACTTCGAACGGAATAATGACGGGGGTTGCGGCAAGGAACAAGAAGATAGGCGGGGAGATTCTCTGCACGGTGATCTGAGGGCAAGCGGATGTCAAGAATAGGAACAAAACCAGTAGTTATTCCCGACGGTGTAACGGCGACGCCGAAGCGGGGAGCGATTGAAATCAAGGGGCCCAAAGGAAGCCTTGAAGTTTCCGTGCCCGAGGGAATAAAAGCTGCGCTTGAGGACGGAACCGTGGTTGTTTCCAGGCAAAGCGAAGAGAAAAGAATAAAGTCTTTTCACGGTCTTACGCGAAGCCTCATTAACAATTGCGTAATAGGGGTGAGTGAAGGATTTACGAAGGTCCTTCGTATAACAGGTACGGGTTACAAGGTGGATCTCGTGGGAAAAACGCAGCTCAGGCTCTCGCTCGGTTACTCCCATCCGGTTGATTTTTCTCTTCCACAAGGCGTGGATGCTGCGGTGGAGGAACGGGGCACACTGCTTTCGCTTCACGGAATTGACAAGCAGCTTGTTGGAGAGACTGCGGCACGCATAAGGAAGATAAGACCGCCCGATTCCTATAAGGGTAAAGGCGTTCGTTACGAGGGTGAGAGGTTAAGGCTTAAACCCGGAAAAGCTGGAGCGGCTACTAGTAAGTGATGATAAAGAAAAAGAGCAGAAATCTCGCGCGCAAAAGAAGGCACCTTACCGTGCGAAAGAAGATAACCGGCACTGCGGAGGTGCCGAGGGTTTCCGTTTTCCGTTCGGCAAGGCATATATACGCCCAGCTGGTAGACGATAGGGCGGAAGTCACCCTCATTCAGGCGTCAACAATGTTTCCCGAGACGAAAAAGAGACTTTCCGGGGAGAACATGAAGAAAACCGAGATTGCCAAAGAGGTTGGAAAGCATCTTGGAGAAATGGCGGTTGAGAAGGGTATAACCAGGGTACGTTTCGACAGAGGGGGCTACGCTTACCACGGACGGGTGAGGTCGCTTGCAGACGGAATCCGCGAGGCAGGAGTGGAGTTTTAAGAGAACAATAAGGAGGCTTTGATCTTGGCAGAGGAGAAAATAAATCCGGCGGAACTTGAATTACAGGAAAAAGTGGTCCACATAAGGAGAGTTGCGAAGGTGACCAAGGGCGGGAAAAGATTCCACTTTACTGTTCTTGCCGTGGTCGGAAACTCCGACGGAATTGTGGGGGCCGGTCTTGGAAAGTCAAACGAGGTTCCCGACGCCGTCAGAAAGGCGGTTGAGAAAGCCAAGAAAAGTCTTATAAGGGTGCCGCGAAACGGAACCACCATACCGCACGGGGTTCGTACGGAATATGTGTCAAGCAAGATTATGCTTCTGCCTGCTGCCCCGGGTACGGGCGTTATAGCGGGCGGCGCGGTGCGTGCGGTCGTCGAACTTGCCGGAATACACGATGTTCTCTCCAAGGTTGTTGGATCAAGGAACCCGCTTAATGTTGTTATGGCCGTTATAAAGGGATTCTCGGAACTTCAGGTTCCCGAACAAATTGCGAAGACGAGAAATAAGGAGATAAAGGACCTTGATCTTCCTAGTTACTATGACTCGGTGCGGTAGAACACCCACCTGGCAACGGAGCGCAAAAGGAAATGTTAAACGAACTTTCACCGGTTAAGGGATCGAAGACGAAAAGAAAAAGGGTGGGGAGAGGCGCGGGCTCTCAGGGGAAGACCAGCGGAAGGGGGCACAAGGGCCAGGGGTCCCGTTCGGGCAAAGGGGTATCCAGGTGGTTTGAAGGCGGCCAGACTCCTCTTAAGATGAGAAGCCCGAAAAGAGGCTTTACGAACATATTCAAAAAACAGTACGACATAGTGAACTTGAAGGATCTTGAGCGCTTCGCGGATGCGGGGTCGGTTACGATCCAGACGCTTGCCGAGGCGGGAATAGTAAGCGGCAAGAGGCCCGTAAAGCTTCTGGCCACCGGGCAGATCGCTACGGCGCTCTCCATAACGGTTAACGCCTGCAGTGAGGCGGCCGCGCGCAAGGTAAGTGACGCGGGAGGAAAAGTGGAGATAGTATGAGCAGTAACGTCGCGTCACTTCCCAGAATTCCTGAGCTTAACAGGAAGCTTCTTTTCACGGCCGCGATGCTAATTGTCTACAGGGCTGGGGTTTTCGTTCCGATTCCGGGAATTGACCCGGATCAGATTGCCAAGATGTTCGAGCAGACCCGCGGCACGATTTTCGACATACTTAACATGTTCTCCGGGGGGGCGCTTGAGCAGGCCTCGATTTTCGCCCTGGGAGTGATGCCCTACATTACCGCGTCAATCATCATGTCGCTTCTGGTAAAAGCCTTCCCTTCGCTTGAAGCAATGCAGAAAGAGGGTGACGCCGGAAGGAGAAGGATAAATCAGTACACAAGATACGGAACCGTTCTCATATGTCTTGTTCAGGGGCTTATGCTGGCCGTTACCCTTGAGCGCGGCGGAGTGGGCGCGGCGACCGTCGCAAGCGCTGTTACGGACCCAGGCTTGATGTTCAAAATCACGGCCGTTCTTACCCTTACCGCAGGCGGAGTTTTTGTTATGTGGCTTGGGGAGCAGATAACGGAGAACGGAATCGGAAACGGTATGTCTCTTCTTATTGCCGCGTCGATAATCGCCAGTATTCCGGGGGCGTTCTGGAACCTCTCAAGGCTTGTCGGCACTGGGGACATTACCATTCTCGGAGTTCTTCTTATTTTTATTTTCCTCGGCTTCCTCATGGGTCTTATAGTTTATTTTGAGCGTTCCTATAGGAAAATACCGGTTCAGTATCCCAGGAGAGTTGTGGGAAGAAAGGTAATGGGAGGGCAGAGTTCCCATCTGCCGCTTAAAACCAATCCCTCGGGGGTCATCCCGCCGATTTTCGCCTCTTCGCTCCTTATCTTTCCCGCTACGATTGTTACGTTTGCCGATGTCCCGGCTCTTCGCAGTTTCTCGGACC
>JAJEGO010000019.1 GCA_022819805.1 Candidatus Dadabacteria bacterium | reverse complement strand
AGGGATTTTCTCAAGGATATCTGCGGGAGATTCCCCGGAAAAATAGCCGTCGGGGTAGATACAAAGGGAGGGAAGATAGCCCTGCGCGGATGGAAGGAGACTATAGACACGAACATCGCCCGGACAATGTTTGAATTCCGTGACATAGGAGTATCGCTCGTGATCCACACAAATGTCGACAGGGACGGAACCATGGAGGGTATAGACACAGCTTCGATAAAAGGCTTCCTTTCACTGTGTCCCCTTCCGGCAATCGTTTCAGGCGGTATCGCGTCGCTTGCCGACCTGAGCAATATACAGTCCATCGCAGATGACAATCTGTTCGGAGCGATACTCGGAAAATCCATCTACTCAGGTTCCATCGATCTTAAAGACAGCATACAAAGGTTTCAATAAAATGGTTTCAAAGAGAATAATCCCGTGTCTTGATGTAAAGGACGGAAGAGTGGTAAAGGGGATCCAGTTCGTTAACCTGAGGGACGCCGGAGACCCGGTCGAGGTAGCGAAAAAGTACAGCGAAGAGGGCGCTGACGAGATAACGTTTCTCGACATCACGGCCTCCCACGAAAAGAGAAAGACGATGATAGACGTGGTCGAGCGGACCGCGAACGAGGTCTTCGTCCCTCTCACCGTCGGAGGAGGACTTAGAACCGTGGATGACGTAAGGGAGCTTCTGCTTGCCGGGGCTGATAAAGTCACGATCAACACGGCGGCTATAACGGATCCCGAGTTTGTAAGACAGGCTTCTGACAGGTTCGGAAGCCAGTGCATAGTGGTCGCCATAGACGCGAGGAGAAGAGACGGCGGGGGATGGGAGGTCTTCACCCATGGCGGGCGCAATCCGACGGGAATAGACGCCGTCGGCTGGGCCGCGAAGATGGAGAATTTCGGAGCGGGTGAGATCCTTCTTACAAGCATGGACAGGGACGGTACAGAGGACGGGTACGACCTTGAGCTCACAAGAACTATCTCCGAGACCGTCGGTATTCCGGTTATAGATTCGGGATGCGCGTGGCAGCTTGAACACCTGATTGAAGCGGTGGAAGAGGGACGGGCGGACGCCGTTTTGTGCGCCTCGATTTTTCATTACGGCAAGTACTCGATAAACGAGGCAAAGGAATTCCTGTCGGAGAAGGGAGTGCTTGTAAGGCTCCCGTAAAAGAGGTTCAAGACATTTTGCTGATAAGAGAACAAACTGAGGAGAACGAAAAAAAACTGCTGAGCCCCATGGCGACTCTCAGCCGCGAATCAAAGGGCAGAGCAAGGCCCGAGCGCGAATGTGACATAAGAACGTGCTTTCAGAGGGACCGGGACAGAATAATTCACTCCAAAGCCTTCAGGAGACTCAAGCATAAGACCCAGGTATTCATCTCTCCGACCAACGATCACTACCGCACGAGGCTTACCCACGTAATAGAGGTCTCCCAGATAGCCAGGACCATATCGAGAGCGCTTATGCTTAACGAAGACCTCACCGAAGCCATAGCGCTCGGCCACGACCTGGGTCATACCCCTTTCGGCCACTCCGGCGAGGCAGGGCTGAACGAAGTGTTCCCCGGCGGGTTCAAGCACGTTCGTCAGAGCATAAGAATCGTGGATGTACTGGAACGCGACGGAACAGGACTCAACCTGACGCACGAGGTCAGGGAGGGAATAGCTAAACATTCCAAGGGGTGGGGCAAGGAAGGCATAGAAACCGAGGAGAACAGACCGCTTACCCTCGAGGGGCAGGTAACCAAGATCTCAGACCTTGTCGCCTACGCAAATCACGATCTTGATGACGCAATCCGCTCGGGTATCATATCAGCCGGCGATATTCCCGCAGAGTATATCTCGGTCCTCGGAGAAACGGCTTCGCAGAGAATAAACACGATGGTAGTCGACACCGTGGAGCAGACCATTGCAAGGGACGAGATGAGAATTCTGATGAGCGAGCGGGTGTTCGAAGCGCTTTTGGGACTCAGAAGATATCTCTACGACAATGTTTACGCGAGCGAGCGACTGCTTTCGCTTCATAACAAGTCCAAGAAAGTCGTGAAGGAACTCTACTTGTATTTCTGCGAGAACGAGAAGATCTTCCGCGAGAACTTCTGCAAAATGCCCGTACGGGAGGATGAAACGCTTGAGAGAACGGTATGCGATTTCATAGCAGGGATGTCCGATCTTTACGCGCTCTCGGTTTACCAGAAGATATTTCTTCCGAGCAGATGGACGAAAGGCCAGGAAATACGGGACGCTTACGTATGAACGGAAAAAGAGGGATCGTCCATTGATAAATCTCGGAGCAGCGCCTTTCCTTAACATGAGGCCGCTTATTTATCCCCTTGAAAAAGGGGTCGTTGAGCACAGCTTCAACATAACGTATTTTGACCCTTTTCTTCTTTCCGAGAACCTGTCGGAAGGAGTGGTGGACGTCGCGCCCATACCCTCGGTCGAATTTCTAAGAACAGACGACTACTCCATTCTGCCGGATATTTCCATATCCTCTTTCGGAAAAGTAGACAGCGTCATACTCAAGTCACGCAAAGAGATAACGCAAATAAAAAGCGTGTCGGTCGACAGCAGATCCAGGAGTTCGACGGCGCTGCTCAGAATAGTCCTGGAGCTTTTTTTGGGTCTTAAGCCGGAATACGTAAAAAGGGAGCCCGGAAACGGTTTCCTCAAGGGAGTTGACGCCGGGATGCTCATCGGCAACACAGGTCTTCAGGCCCGTCATCTTTCTGCTGACAATTCTCCTTTCACGTACGACCTAGGGGAACTCTGGACAAAAGAGACATCTCTTCCCTTTGTATACGCTGTAATGGCGATCAAGAAGGGAGACGATAACACCGCCGAGGGCTGCAGATGCCTTGTCTCGACAAGAGAGAAAGGGGTGAAGCTCATTTCGGAAATAGTAGATATCGAATCTCGGAAACTGGGACTCAGCAGGGAGCAGTGCCTGACTTACCTTCAAAAAAGAATCAAATACGATCTAGACGGCCCCAAGATCGAAGGACTCATTAAATATCGCGATCTTCTTTTCGAACTGAACGAAATAGATAAGAAAAACGAAATCGACTTCTACGTTGACCCTTCGTAGAGAAAATCCAAAAGGAGACAGAAATGGGAAAACGGATCATGAGACTGGGCCACAGCCCTGACGCGGACGACGCGTTCATGTTCTACGCCATAGCGAGCGGAAAGGTAGCTTCCGAAGAAATCGACTTTGAACACGTGATTGAAGACATACAGTCCCTTAACAAAAGAGCCATGGAGGCGCAACTTGAAACAACGGCGATTTCCGCCCATGGATACCTGAGCGTGCAGGACCGCTACCGCATCCTCTCCTGCGGAGCCAGCATGGGGAAAGGCTACGGCCCCATAGTGGTTGCCAAGGAGAGAATTTCAGACCTCAGGGGAAAAACCGTCGCGGTACCCGGAAAACTCACGACCGCGTATCTTCTTCTGAGTCTCTACGCGGACGATTTCATCCCGGTTGAAGCGCCTTTTGACGAGATCATGGACAAGGTGCTCACAGGAGAGGTGGATGCGGGTCTTCTGATACACGAAGGGCAGCTTACCTACGAGGATATGGGTTTTGAGCTTCTGCTTGATCTCGGAGTGATGTGGGCCGAGGAAACCGACCTTCCGATGCCGCTCGGGCTCAACGTGCTTCGAAGAGACGTGCCCCAGGGACTCGACACCGAAGTCCTCCGGGTACATAGAGAAAGCATAGAGTACGCTCTTTCAAATAAAAAAGAAGCTCTTGACTATGCTATGCGCTTTGGAAGGGGAATGAGCGAGGATACGGGAGAGAAATTCGTCTTAATGTACGTAAACGAGTGGACCAGGAACCTTGGGGAAAGCGGAACCGGGGCGCTTGAATATCTTTTCGAGAAAGCCCACAGGAAGGGGATCATAGCCGAGAGTCCAAGGCTTGATATTCTCTGCGACTGATTTTCTTTCAGCTTTCGCAGGTCCCGTCCCCTATACGCCTTAGCTTGTTTTTTCCGAGATCACTTTCTCGATAAATCCCAAGAGAAACCCTATGAGGCGGCGAAACTCTTCTTCCCGCCGCCACGGCATCCTCATCCTGTCGCTTATCTCGACCTGGATAGCGGGAACCGAAAACCGCTTCGCGGCGAACTTGGCCACGGTCATCTGCCTTGCCGCGGGGAATATATCGTCCCCTCCGGCCGCGATTCCATGTTCCTCGGCAGCCTGATAAAACATATCAAGAACATCGGGAACCGAGAGAAGAAACTCTCTTCCCGTCCCCACGCCCGGAAACAGATCCTCGGGCTTCTCGTTTCCGGTACCGTGTATGTCCACGACAAGACCTATCTTCGTTTCGGAAAGGATTTTTCCAAGCGTAATCTTAAAATCGCAGTCGTCGTAGTAATTCGGGTCTGTTTCCTGTTCCCTGTTCGCGTAAAGAAAATGGCAGCCGAGAACCAAGTGCAGCACGGCTCCGAGAGCGGCGGTGTAGAATTCATGGCGTTTCAGTTTCCCCATCCTCGTGTGAGCGGTTGAATGCGGGCAGGTAACAAGAACCGGGACCGTGCCCTCAAGAAAAATGTTCTCTTCGCAGCGACCGTCGGATTTCATCCTGTAATACTGTTTCTGGATGTTCTCAAAACCGACGGCAAAGGAAAAAGGGTCCGATTCGCGGGGACCGTGGTAGGAAAACCAGTTGCCGCTTCTTATTATGTCCGCATCGCTAATCCGCCTCCTAAGTTCCGGGCTGGGTTCATAGGCGTAGAAAAACTCTTCTCCCAAGCGGATGACCGACCTTGAAAACAGCTTTTCATCCACACCCTCAAGGCGGTCGGTGCTTTTGATAAAAGCTCCGGAATCCGCGGGAAGCTCGTAAAGCTCTCCCTGGACCGTGAATGAGGAGGCCCCATCAAACACAGCCGCCGGATAACCAAAGGGTGTGCTGTAGAGAGCTCCTGGAACTTTCATCATCCTAAGCAGCCTGCATCGCTCAAGGTGTGCGCTCCTAGCCCCGCCCTTTCTCAGGGTTCCATAGACAAAAAGCTTTTGGGGTTTCGGTTCGGTCATCGGGGGATACAGCGGAAAACTAATGTTCACAAAAGGCGCAGGAATCTTTGCGGTAGACGAAATTTCCTCCCACCATCGAGAACTGAAGATTCTGCGGGTTTGAAGACACTATGCAGAAATAGGGGTCCGAATCAACCTCTCCTTCGTGGTCAACGCATATGATATCGGCACTTTTTCCGATCTCAAGACTTCCCGTTCTCTCTTCGATAAAAAGGGCCCTGGCTCCGCCGAGAGTCGCGAAATAGACTGCCATGCGGGCGCTTTGCGGTATTCCCTGCTCAACCATGATGTCATGCAGGAATCTTATCTCCCTAAAGAAATCAAGGTCTGAGTTGCTCGAAAGCCCGTCGGTACCAAGCCCTACCCTCTCATAACCGAGCATCTGCCGCAGGTTCGGTTTGCCCACGTTCAGGAGAACGTTGCTTCTGGGACAGAGAATCACGCCGATATCGGCGCTTCGGACTATCTCCATGTCCTCGGCCGCTACCTGGACCATGTGAACGGCGGAGAGTTTTATGTCCCCTCCGCGCAGGAATCCGTCTATGTAGCGCATCGGGGTTTCGGCCCCGGGCCTTTTGAAGCTCTTCTTTTTTATAAGCGGAAAGATCTTCCGCTCAAATTCGTTGGGCAGGTTTCGCAGGAAATCGACTTCATCGGGGCTCTCGCCCAGATGGATTCCCGCCGCAACCGCGTTTTCGCGCGCGCAGGCGAAAACCGCATCGAGAAGTTCCGGACCGCAGGAATAGGGGGCGTGCGGAAAAGGTCTTTCCTCATAAAGATCCTCGCTTTTGAATTCAAGCGAGGAAAGTCTCTTTGAAACGCGGTCAAAAAGCTCGAGAAACGCGATGATCCTCATTCCCGACTCTTTGAGTATTTCCCTTCCGCCAAAATCCAAAGAAGATATTTCCCCGATGGTCGTGACTCCGCTTTCGATGGCATCGCGAATCCCCATTCTCATTGAGTCCTCAACGAGATCCTGATCAACCCCGCCAGCCTTAAGGGTGACCAGCCGTTCAAGCCATCCGGTGAAATCTTCAAAACCCCCGATCTTTCCCTTCGTCCAGCTGAGTTCAAGGTGGGTGTGGGCGTTTACGAATCCAGGGAGTATCAGCGAGTTCGGTCTTCTTATTTCCGGCAACCGGGGATGGGCAGCCTCGATCTTCTCCGATGTTCCGATGTCAACTATACGTCCCCCCTCCACAACGACCGCTCCATTGCGAATCGGTTCGGAACTTACCGGAATAACCATGTCCGCCGCTAAAAGGAATTTTTCCATCAAGAACAGTGAATCGACCGGCCTAGAAATTCATCGCGGAGGATTTTTGAGCCTGTGAAGCAGGTCGTCGCTTAATATTCCCGAAAAAACCTCTTCCACCTCACCGCGCATAGTGATCGACCAGTCCTCCCCGACATTGATGTCAAGATGCCCGCCGGGCATCAGAACTGTTAACTTCCGGTTCGTAAGATCCGATTTTACGCACGCGGCTGCAACCGCACAGGAACTGCTCCCGGAGGCAAGGGTATAACCGGCCCCCCTCTCCCAGATCAGGATACGAACGCTGTCAGGGGAAATCACCTGGGCAAACTGAACATTCGTTCTGTTCGGAAAAACGGGGTGGTTTTCTATCTCGGGTCCGAGTTCCCTTATGAGGTCTTCCCTGAGTTCGTCAAAGAAAATAACGCAGTGGGGATTTCCTACTGAAACGGCCGTAAAATCGAATTCCCCTGCCCCGAGCGTGAGGCGTTGCGCCACCGCTTCTTCCTCTTCGATATCTACCGGTATCTCATCCGCCCTGAAAGTCGCCCTGCCCATCTCCACCGTGACGTGGTGGACCTTTCCGTCCTTTTCCTCAACTTCAGCAGTAACAAGACCGCCGAGAGTATCTATGGAGAAGATTTTGCTTGAGGCGTGCTTTCTTTCGTAAAGATACTTGGCGAAAATCCTGAGCCCGTTCCCGCTTTTTTCCGCCTCGCTTCCGTCAGGATTGAGAATCCTGAGCCCAAAGTCCCCCTTCGTGGGGGGGACCAGAAGCAATATGCCGTCTGAACCTATGCCGTAGTTTCTGTGGCATATGAGTTCTATGGCGGCTTTGCCGAGTTCAAAATCTATCTCGGCGCTGTCTAAGACAATGTAATCATTTCCCAACCCATGTGATTTTACAAAGCAATTCATCACGTTGTCTTCAGTTCTGGGAAAACACTCTGGAATAAGATGTTAATCCTCCAGAATGAAGGTGATCCTGACGTGGGAGCGGTACTCGGTAATCTTCCCGTCATCTATGCGGGCGTTCATCTTCGTTACCTCGATTCCTGTAAGTCCCCTTATCGTTTTGTTCGCCCTGTCAAGAGCCTCCTGCACGGCGTCATCCCATGACTTCTCGGATGACCCTATAACTTCTGTCACTCTAGCTACAGCCATCGTAATCCTCCTTAAAACAGTTTTTTGCCGAAATTCGGGGCATATATTATAACGCTATTTCCGAATTTTTCTAAATCAGTTCCACGGCAAACGCCAAGCGGCTTCAATCGAATCTGTGCTGTCCCGGGAAGATATATCCCACCGCAAACGTCACCACCACAATGCAGAATCCGACCACCGCTCCGAGCGCCGCCCTTCTGCCTCTCCAACCAAGTGAGAGACGTCCGTTTATCAAAAAAGCGTAGAGAAGCCACGTAACCGTAGACCACGTCTCCTTGGCCCCCCATATCCATCCCTCACTCCATATCTCCCTTGCCAGTATGAAGCCGATTATGAGACTCACGGTAAGAAGCGGGAACCCGAGCAGAAGACTCAGGTGGTTTATCTTGTCAAGGGTTATCAGGGAAGGGAGCTTCTTCAGATGGGTCCCGATTCTTTTGGACTTGAGCTGGTTTTCCTGAAATATGTAGATAGCCCCCGCGAGACAGGATATCGCAAAAAACGCCTCCCCGAGGAAGATGGAAAGTATGTGCGCGAGTATCCAGGGATTGGCAAGTGTCGGATCCTGAGTGATCATCCCGTCCGGAATGATCACGTAGGGCAAAGTTCCGAGAAAAGCCACGGGGAGCACGAACGCGCCAAGCACGGGGGTCTTGAACCTCAGTTGAGAAACTAAAAAGACAAGAGTTATAAGCCACGAGAAAATAAAAAGGGGCCTTGAAGTGCTTCCGGCCAGCACGTCGCCGCGCGTGAGGAAAACAACAAGCAGAGCCGTATGAACAAGCACTCCGGCAATGGCGAAATAAACCCCCGCCCGGGAGATTTTTCTTTTCTGCGACCAGAGGTAAGTGCCGTAAAGAAGAGAAGAAAGCAGGTAAAGGGCGGAAATCAGATATATAACGTTCATTAAAGCTATATTCTATTGCTTGGCCCGGCAAATACAAATCGGGAAGAGTAGTCAGCCCTCTGACAGATTCTTAAGACTTTCGGCCTGAAAATGAGCCGCGAGCGGTTCGAGCAGGGGTTCGAGATCTCCTCCCAGCACCGCCTCGATCTTATGGACGGTAAGGCCTATTCTGTGGTCGGTTATTCTCCCCTGGGGGAAGTTGTAGGTTCTTATCTTCTCGCTTCTGTCCCCGCTTCCGACCTGGGTTTTTCTGGTGCGCGAAATCTCGCTTGCGCGCCTGCGCTCCTCTATCTCGTAGAGCTTTGCGCGGAGCATGCTCATGGCGTGAGCCCTGTTTTTCTGCTGCGAGCGGTCATCCTGGCACTGAACGACGATTCCTGTGGGAATGTGGGTTATCCTTATCGCGGAATCCGTTTTGTTTACGTGCTGTCCCCCCGGCCCAGAAGACCTGAAAGTATCCACCTTGAGTTCCCTCTCGTCCACTTCCACGTCAACCTCATCAGCCTCCGGCAGCACGGCCACGGTTGCCGTTGAGGTATGTATTCTGCCGCCTGCCTCGGTCGAAGGTATCCGCTGGACCCTGTGAACCCCGCTTTCATACCTGAGCTTGCCGTAAACTTCCCGACCCTCAATCTTCACCACGAGTTCCTTTATCCCTCCGATCCCGGTTTCGTTCATGGCTATGGTGTCTACCTTCCAGCGGCGGTCCTCGCAGTACCTTGAGTACATCCTGAGAAGGTCAGCCGCGAAAAGCGCCGCCTCCTCCCCTCCCGCTCCGGCTCTTATCTCGAGGAAAACGTTTTTTCCAATATTCGGATCTTTGGGCAGGAGAAGCTGTCTGAGCCTGCCCTCAAGCTCATTTTTCTCCTCGGAGAGCTCATCCAGCTCCTCGCGGGCGAGAGATGCGAGTTCCTTGTCATCAAGCAGGTTGCTGTTCTCCTCAATCGCCGCAGCAACTTCTTTCAGCCGCGCGTAGACGGAAACCACGTCCTCAAGTTCCGCGCGTTCCTTGGAGCACCTGATTCTCTGCTGCGCGGAGATGTCCGGGTCGCCGAGCGTTCTCTCGAGTTCAAAGAACTTCCGCTCAAGCTCCTCAAGTTTCTCAAACAGCTTTTTGTCTTCAACGGGACTTGCCTGCATGGCAGGAATTATAGACAAAAAGTTTTAAAAACGTAAAAAAACCGTCTTTGGAAGCCCATGCAAGGATGCTTCAGGGGTGATTCTTGTAATAATTCCATCATGGTGATACAATTTACAATAATTATGGAATCATTGGAGATTCTTGAGAGAAAAATCAGAGAATTTGTAGACAAAAACGCCAGGGCGGCTGAAGAACACAACAGATTGCTTGAAGAAATTAAGGTGCTCAGAGAAAACGTGGCTTCGCTTGAAGCCGAAAAGGAGCGCCTCGGAACACGCGTTGACAACATGATACGGACAATCGAGCAGCATCTTGGCGAAGAGTCGGTATGAAAGACAGGATAAAAGTAGTTTTTTTTGGGAAGGAATATTCCGTAGTTACGGATGCCGAGAAAGATTACCTTATGGAAATTGTAAATTATCTTGAACAAAAAATTACCAAGGCGGGCGGAGACGACCCAGCGATAACAGTCTCCCCTCCCGTTTTTCTGGCTTCTCTTGAGATCGTCGATGATTTCTTCGCATTACAGAGGAAATTTGATGAATTCAAGAGAACCGCGGAAAGAAAAACAGAAGAACTGGTCGACCTGCTCGAATCACCCGGAATCCAAGAAGAACCCCTCCTTGTTGAAGAAAGCACAGAAGACCCTTTCAGCTCAAGAGGAAACAGCTTCTGAGACCCGTTCCGATTCCATATCCACAAACGGCTCCCGGGACGTAAGCCCACGGGACTCCATCCTTGAGGAAAAAAACAAGCTGAGAAGAGATCTTCTCGAGAAAAGGAGAACTCTTGCGCAATCACTGCAAGAGGAAAAATCCGACCTGATTCTCAAGACGCTTCTTTCAGAAGAGGCTTTTGCCGAGGCATCGAGCGTCGCTCTTTATTTTCCCATAAACGGTGAAGTCGACACCCGCGGAATATTCAGAAAATGCGTTGAACTTGAAAAAAAGGTTTTTTTTCCGAAGACCCGAGGTTCCGACCTTGTTTTCCTAAGAACAAGAAACATAGAGGAACTCAGCCCCGGAACCTTCCTTGTCCCTGAACCCCCGGAGGACGCCGAACGCGCCCGCAGCGATGAACTTGACCTAGTGCTCGTCCCAGGGGTGGCCTTTGATTTGTCCGGAAACAGGATCGGGTACGGAAAAGGTTTTTACGACAGGTTTTTAAAAGATATACCCAGACATATCCGCTTCGGACTGGCCTACCGTTTCCAAGTGCTAGAAAGCGTTCCTTCGCACAAAACCGACGTGAAGACAGGCCGCATAATCACGGAGGACGGAGCCATTGACTGTCTGGGGAAAGAAGGAGACTGAAATGCAAGCACAATCAATATTACTGCTTCTGCTGCTCTTCGGACTCGGATTCGCAGCCCATTTCATCTACAGGATGATTATGGAGAAAAACGCAATCCGCAAAAGCCATGATCAGGCCCGGATGATAATTGAAGGGGCTGAGAAAAAGGCAGAAGAAATAAGAAACAGGGCGGAGAACAGGGCGAAGAAACTCGTTAAGGACAAAAATTCCCAGATGCAGAGAATGTCGAGCGAAAAGCGTAAGGAATTTTCCGCCACTGAAAAGAAGCTCAAAGCAAGAGAAGAGGGTCTTAACAAGAAATACGGTCAAATCGACGAAAAAGAATCGGAGCTTGAAAAAATGCAGGAGGGGCTAGAGAGCAAGAACCTGGCTGCTGAAGAGAAGCAGAAGACTCTTGATGAGAACATCGAAGAGATAAAGGGCAAGATAGAGGAGGTATCAGGCCTGACCCGCGAAGCGGCAAAAGCTGAACTCGTAAGACTGGTAGAGGATGAGGCAAGACACGAGGCGGCAAAAAGGCTCAAGCAGATAGAGGAAGATTGCAATTCCTCCGCTGAGCGGAAGGCAAAGGACATAATATCTCTCGCTATCCAGAGATATTCCGGCAGATACACGAGCGAGAAAACGGTGTCGGTAGTGAATCTTCCGAGTGACGACGTGAAGGGAAGAATCATAGGGCGCGAAGGACGGAACATCCGCTCCATAGAACTTCGCACGGGGGTGGATATCATTATCGACGACACGCCCGAGACGGTCGTTATCTCGTGCTTTAATCCCATCAGGCGGGAAGTGGCAAAAATCTCCCTTGAGCGACTGACAGCTGACGGGAGGATTCACCCCGCAAGGATCGAGGAGATAGTGACCGAGGTTGAAAAGGAAGTAGAGAAGGAGATACAGAAAGAAGGGGAGAAGGCGCTTTTTGACCTCGGCATAAGCGGCATGCATCCGGACCTGATAAACAAGCTCGGGATGCTTAAATACAGGACAAGCTACTCGCAGAACATACTCAATCACTCGATTGAAGTAGGATTCATCTGCGGAATGCTTGCCTCCGAAATCGGCTACGACGAAAAGCTAGCGAAAAGAGCCGGTCTGCTCCACGACATAGGAAAAGCCGTTGATCACGAGGTTGAAGGCTCCCATGTGGATATAGGCACGAATATCGTTAAAAAGTACGGCGAGCCCCCGGAAATCATCGACGCGCTTGAAAAAACCCATGACCCCCAGCCCCAGGGAGTTCTGCCGCTTCTAGTCCAGGCAGCCGACGCCATTTCCGCCGCCCGCCCCGGAGCGAGGCGCGAAACCTATGAAAACTACGTGAAAAGAATCGAGAGCATAGAAGGCGTCGCAAGTTCCTTCCCGGGCGTTGAGAGATGCTATGCGATCCAGGCGGGAAGAGAAGTGAGAGTCATAGTGGAAAGTGACCAAGTAAGCGATGAGGATGGAGCGATTCTCTCACATGAAATAGCCAAGAAAATAGAAAAAGAGGTTGTTTATCCGGGACAGATAAAAATCATGGTCATAAGGGAAAGCAGAGCGACGGCGTACGCTTCATAGGAAACACGCCAAACGCGGGATCTTTGTGGTATATTACACCGGCACTTAAAAACAGAGCGGAAAGGGAGAACTGCTGAAGGAGGAAGAAATGAGAGAACCACGAGACAAGGAAGAACCGGAAAAAACACTCGAGCGGTTCAACAAGGAAGCGCTTGATTTCATGATTGAGAACCAGAGCAGAATCGCCTGCGCGATCGTCTACGCCCTGTCTCATCTGAACCAGCCGCTCATCGCGGGATACCAGCGCTATTTCAATGATAACGTAATAATGAAATACGATTCAAAATCGGTGTTCGCGCACAATGCCGACCTTCCCGACTTCCTGTGCGCGTATTTCATTTTAGTAAGAAAACCGGAGAAAGCCGACCTCAAGGAAATCATCGAAGACTCCAAGATCTACGTGAACAATTTCATGGAGTTTAACACGGAGATACTTTCCGGAATATCCTGTTTCATCTTCGACATAGAAAGCGGCAATATAGTCGAGAGGGTTGACTACGGAAAAAAAGAAAGCCTGGAATCCGTTGAGTTCCTCAACATCTGAGAGTTACGCATTGCCTCAGACCACGTAAAGATCAGCAAATGGAACTGACCCTAGGACTACCCTAAGCATCTCTGACTCGAAGATCTTCGGCACCGAAACTAGGCATGTTTCAGCGAATCGATAAGCGCCCCAAGCGGCCTGTCCGATCCGGGGAACCTGTCCTTGAAAGTCCCCCCGTTCTCAAGCTTGAGTACGCCTCTTGGACAAACGGCCGCGCACACCCCGCATCCCACGCATGACGCTCTTATTATATTCTCGCCCTTCTGGGCGTAAGCCCTGACGTCTATACCCATCTCGCAGTAGGTGGAACAGTTCCCGCATGACATGCACTGATCGCCGTTTGTTGTAATCCTGAATCTTGACAGGTACCTCTGTAAAATCCCGAGAACGGCCGCCATGGGACAACCGAACCGACACCACACCCTGCTTCCCATTATGGGGTAAAAACCAACGCCGATAACTCCCGAGAAAATGGCCCCGATGTAAAACCCGTACCACTTTTTAAGGGACATCGACGCTTCCCCGAACACCGCTCCCGAGGTCGCGGAATTAACCCAGAGAAGAACCGTCGTAACGACTATAAACACCAGCACGGAATGAACCATCCAGCGCTCCACGCGCCATGCCTTCTTCGATTTATCAGAGAGCTGTCTAAACGGATCCCCCATGGTCTCCGCAAGTCCCCCGCATCCGCACACCCAGGAGCAGTACCACCTCTTGCCGAAATAGTAGGTAAGAAGCGGAGTGGCCACAAAAGTCATCACGGCTCCCCAGAAAACAAGGAACATTCCAAGTCCCCCGGGATGATTCACGAAATAGCTGAAGGTGCCCGGGAACAGGTATTCGGGTTTAAGCGGCCAGAAGTAGCTGAGGTAGAACTCGGGCTGGTTAAACAGCATAAGTATGTTGGGGATAAGAAAGGCGAATCCGAATTGGAAAAACATCACGGAAGCCGTCCTTATCTGCTGGTAGCGGTTATGCCTGTATTTCATGAACATTCTCACGCCGAAGACACAAACAGCCACGGTGTAGAGAAAGCCGTAGAAAAACCAGTTGTTGGCCGGGGAACCAGAGAGGGACAGCGAAAGCGGGTTTACGATCTTTATTCCTCCCGCCAGGTATTCGGGAAACCAGTAAAGAGCTATGTAGAAACCGGTAAACACAACTCCAACAAGCCAGCCGAGAATCCCCTTGTTGGTTAGTCCCCTGAAATAGATGTTATCGTGCTTGATACCCGGAACCGTGTCTTTGAAATCAAGGTAGAAGTAGGATGCCGTACCGAAGAAGACGGGAAGGAGCACCAGGAGAAACCCGGCCCAGGTGCCGCCCGGAGGCATTCCCATGGCCTGGAGAACAAACATCAATATTCCGAATCCCAGAACAGCAAGAGAGATCTTTTCTCCGGTTCCAAGAGGCTTGGCCGGGGCCTTCTCCGGCTCCTCAAAACCCAGAGTTTCCTCGTCAAAATCGTAACTTATCGTATGTTCTTCCATCAGGCGGCCTGTTTCCTTATCTCCCTTATTATTTCCGCTTCACATTTCTCGTAGAACTCGGGGTCGAAATTGGCGTCCCCAAGATGATCAAGCACGTAATCAAGGGACCTTCCCTCCGCTACCCAGCTCTCACAGACCCTGTGGCTGTAGCGAAGGCCCATGACGTTTATGCCGCAGACAGCGCCGTCTTTCGTAACGATCCTTATCGAACGGCCGTGATCGGGATGCTCCCAGTAAAAATTGCTTTCCCCTTCAACTGGAACACTTCCCACCATACCGTAAGTCTGGTACTCGAGATCGAAGAACTTGGCCGAGTTATACCATATCCCTGGTTCATACACGCTCTCCTGGCCGGCCATGACCTCTCCGGCCACCTTCCCCTGGTTCTTGCCCGTGTACCAGACCTGCTGAATAAGGTTCCTCCCCTCCCCTTCGGTGATTATCTCGGCGCAGTCCCCGGCGGCAAACACGTCAGGCCTATCTGTCCTGAAGCTCCAGTCGACCAGAATTCCCCTTCCCGTACCTATGCCGCTTGCCTTGGCAAGGGCGATGTTGGGACTCACCCCCGCGGTGAGTCCGACTATCTCGCATTCTATGAATTCCTCTTTGTTGGTTATAACTCCCCGCACTTTTCCCGAATCATTCCCGACTATCTCCTTGAGCTCAGTTAAAAGCCTTAGGTCGATCCCCTGCTCAAGGATCACACGGTTTATCATCTGCGATTCCTCAATCGGAAGGACGTTCGTCCAGTAGGATTTTTCTCTCACCAGAAAAGTGACGTGGATATTGCGCGAGTGAAGCATCTCCGCAAGTTCGATTCCGATCAGCCCTCCGCCGACTATAACGGCGCTTCGGGCACCCTTTATGTTCTCGTAAAGAAGCCTGAGATCCATCAGGCTGTAGAGACCCTGGACTCCACCCAGGTCCTGGCCGGGCCACCCGAATTTGTTTGATTTCGATCCCGTGGCGATAAGCAGCTTATCAAACGCAACGGGATCTTTTTCGTGCATGATCAGTTTTTTCCCGGCAGCATCAATTTCGGTAACCCAACCTCGTACGAGATCAATGCGGTTTTTCTGCCAGAAACTGTCCTCGTAGGGCTTGGTATCCTTGTAGCTCATGTGGCCCATGAATATGTACATGAGCGCCGGGCGGGAATAGTGAAAGGAGGATTCCCCGGAAATCATCACGATTTCCCAGTCGGGCTGGTGCCTGCGTATGCTCAGGGCTGCTGCAACCCCGGTCACCCCATTTCCTATAATAGCTACGCGCATGGCTGGTTTCCTTTCTTACGGCAAACCGAGTCAAACCCCCCGCATACGGCAGATGCTACTTTTCGAAGCGTTCTCTCTGGTCCGGATTGTTCTCGAGAAAAGCCTGCAGGTGCCTGTCCGAATAAGAACCCTTCGGGTAATACTGATCGTAGAAATCCACGTCTATGTGCATCGCCTGAAAAACTAGCCTCATGTACATGGGATCCACAAACGCGGGAAATCTGCCGTAAGTGTCATAAATATAGTTCGCGACGTCCCTTACAATCTGCATGGTGGTCTCCGTCGGTCTCGGGGCTTTCATAAGATGCCTGTCAGGCTCTGTGTACGGAAAAGGCTTGTCGGATTCCCACGCTTTCCATTTGTGGGCCAGGAAGTGATCGATCGCATCATCCATGTTCTCATAGTAGGGCGGGCAGTAAGCTTCAAAGACCCCGTCCTTCCCCACGGGAACGGTGGTGGGAGGATCGATCGTACCTTTCTTCGGCTGGACAAAGCGGAATCCGAGACCCTTGAACAGGTTCGGGGCGGCTCCCATGGCGAATCTCGGTATGAATCCCGTAAACGCCCATCCGGCAAGCCCCAAGGGCTGGAGAGCAAGGGCCATGTTCTGCGTGACAAACGCCTGCTCAACGTTAAGTCCCGTAAGAATTCTTACCTCAAGATCAAACAGGGAAAGCTTGATATCGCCCTTGAGCCTTCCGCTCTCTACCCACTTCTCAACGCCCGCAGGCTTCCCGGTAAGATCGTCGATAATCGTGAACCCGTAACTGTGAGCACAGTAAAGGGTAAGAAGATTGAGGTACTCCTCGGTGATATCCGTTACCGGAACAAAAAGCGTGGAGCCGGGCTTGTTGGCATTCCACTGGTTAAACTCAAAGAGCCCCGGCATCTTGTCGGGCATGTCTGCCCTTCCGTCCTCAAGCTTGTTAAGACTCTCTCTGTAGAGTTCCAGGACTCTCGCGATTTTCTCCTCGCGGGAGAGCTTGAAAAACAGATCGATCTCGTGCTCCTTTGGAAGCATGTTCTTCACGTCCACGTGGTAGAGACCGTCGTCGTTTGTGAAAAAAAGCTCAGTCCCGTGATTGTTGCACGCAGAAGGCCAGGTCCTTCCTGTCCACTGGCAGAGAAGGTCTATCCCGTTCTCCGGCGGCAGGTCGGCGAGGCAAAGCCCGGTGAGCCCCGTTCCGGCCCACACCAGAAGCGCTTCCTCCACCTCGGTGAGGGGCACGGGATCGTATTTCGACTTGAACTCAAGGGTGCTGTCCTTAAGCTCCATCCCGAGACCGAACCTCCTTGAGCGGCGGTTGAATATGGAATCGAAAAGAGGGTACTTAAGCGCCTCCTCAATCCTCTCGCTTAGAACTGTTTTGTCGAGTTTGCCGTTTTTCATTGCTTAAATCTCCTTGGGTCTGGTTGAGTAGTAGGGTCAATTATACACTAAATCAGGCGGTTTTTCCCTTCTCAAATTCCCTTACCCAGGATTTAAGGGTTTCAAGGGCGAGGCGGCTGCATTTCGGGCGGGTTATCATGATATCCTTGCCCAGAAGTTCCTTCAGGTAATCGGAATCAAGTTTCCCCACCTGCTCAACGGTCTTCCCCTTCGCAAATTCAGTAAGAAGGGAAGTCGCGGCCTGGCTTATCGTGCAGCCCTCCCCGTCAAAACTTATATCTTCTATAACGTCCCCGTCGCCTGTGCGAATATAGATATTCAGCGTGTCTCCGCAATTCGGGTTGCCGCCCCTGAGCGTCACCGTAGGGTTCTCAAGCGGGCCGAAGTTTCTCGGATTCTCGTAATGATCCATGATCATCTTCATTCTTTCTTCTTCAATCATGTGACCGTACCGTGCCTTCTTACCTCGCTTTTTATCCTTGCGTAAACCGCGCTGAGACCCCTTACCCTTCTTATCCCGAGATTCTGGGCTATCCCGAGCTGGGAGATAAAGTCCACCGGCGCGGATTCAATTTCCCCCGGGGTGAGCCCGTCAAAGGCGCTCACGAGAATCGAAACAAGTCCTCTCACCGTCGGAAACGGTTCCGGGACGTCGGCGAATATGTTCACCTTGCCATCTTCCACCTCAACCCAGATAAAAACCGGAGTTTCGCACTCGTGTACTTGGTGGAGGCCTCTGTCCACGTGCTCGGCGAACCTGCTGGGAATCTCGGGAAGGTCTTCCGAATAATCTATCAGGAGCTCTATCATTCCTTGGCGGTCCGCCCCTTGAAATTCCCTGACTATCTCCTCTATGCTGGCCATTTTCCCGCAGTTTCAAAAAAAAGGGATGCGGACCCGCAAGACCACATCCCTTTTATTCCCTCAAAAATTCCTTCTCCTCTTATCTCTCTATCGGGGCCCTTACAAGGTTTCCCCACTCGGTCCACGAACCGTCGTAATTCCTGACGCTCTCGAATCCGAGAAGATAGGTCAGGACAAACCAGGTGTGAGAAGAACGCTCCCCTATCCTGCAGTAGGCAATCACGTCCTGATCCTTGCTTAACCCCTGTCCCGTTTCATATATCTCGACAAGCTCATCTGCCGAGCGGAAAGTTCCGTCCTCATTGGCGGCCGTGGCCCAGGGAACATTTACAGCGCCCGGAATATGTCCTCCGCGAAGCGCGCCTTCCTGGGGATAAGCCTCCATGTGAAGAAGCTCTCCCGAATACTCCTTGGGGGAACGGACGTCTACAAGCGGCCTGCCAGAGCCCATGTGCTCCAGGACGTCATCGCGAAAAGCCCTTATTGACTCATCAACCGCCGATACCTTGTAGTCCGTTTTCGCCCTTTCGGGGACATCCTTTACCATATCTCTTCCCTCGTCAACCCACTTCTGCCTGCCTCCGTCCATTATGAGGCATTTCTCATGCCCCAGAACCTTGAAAGTCCAGAAAGCGTAGCAGGCCCACCAGTTGCTCCTGTCACCGTAGAAAACCACCGCGTGGTCGTTGGAAATGCCTTTTTCGGAAAGCAGCGCCTCGAAATCTTCCCTGCTCACGTAGTCCCTTACCAGCTGATCCTGAAGCTCGGTCTGCCAGTCGAATTTCACCGAATTTCTTATGTGTCCTATTTCGTAAAGCAGTATGTCCTCATCCGATTCCACTATAACGATATCGGGGTCGTCTATATGCTCCTCTACCCAGTCCGTGCTCACCAGAACGTCCGGGTTCGCGTAATCTGCCATCTGTAAAACCTCCGTTCGGCCGCGCATTTCCGCAACCTTTTAGCAATATCAGAGTAATTATAAATACACGGAACCGGGTTTTCAAGAAAGCGCCCGAGAGCTGCCTCGGCCTGGCCGAAAACTTGATTTTCGGGTCTGGTTGCGTGATAATTTCTCCGTACGCGCAGTCCCAGGAAACCCCAGAATGCCAGAACCAGAAGAGCAGAAAGCAGAAGAAACGGTGGAGGAGGAATCCCCCGCGCAGGAAACTGAGGCGCCGGAGGAAAATGCCGAAGCCGCGGACGTAGTTGAAGAAAGCGCCGAAGCCGCAAGTGAAGACGGCGAAAGCGCAGAAACCACGGATGAAAACGAGGCGGCTCCCATAATCTGGTCCCAGAAGAGGGTTCCCAACATAGAAAAGGGGTACAACCCAAGCGTACCTTTTTACATGATGGGAATCCTGGTCGCACTCATAATCCTGAGCGTGATATTCGCCAAGATCACCTCCTGAGCGCGCAGTTCCGCTCCCACCTAAAACCATGGACAGGAAAAATCGCGTTCCATCCGTCGCAAAAAACCAAAGCGCCCTGAAAATAGTCTGGTTCGCCCTGCTGCTCGCAATGTTCGCCTACACCGCGGTGGTTTTCGTTTTCAGTTCGCCAGAGCCTCCGGGTGTCGCAGAGAACGTGAAAGCCGCTTTTCTGATCGGGGGGACAGTCCTTGGGGCAATCTCCCTTCTCATATACAGATTTACCCTCTCGGACAGATCGCTTCGCAAGAAATTTCTCGCCACGGAGGGCCAGGAACAGGAGAAAAGGCTTGAGGAATTCTCAAACCGTCTCCTGCTCCCGCATGTTGTTCCCTGGGGAATAAACGAAAGCGTGGTGCTGCTCGGGTTCGTGCTCTCGTTTCTAAGCAAAAATCCCATGGACGCGATTCCTTTCTCGGTAATAGGAATCATCCTGCACCTTTACATGTATCCGAGAGTGGAGCAGTTTGTCGAGAGCACGAAAAATTACGTCTGAACGGCGGAATCACTCAAAAAAACGCCTTATCTCCATGTGAATATCCTCGGGAGAAAGAGACGCTTCTATTACCTTGATTCTCGGGATGCCTTTTGCAATCAGTTCCCTGTAACCCCCATCCACTCGGCTATGGAACTCAAACGGCTCCTCGTCCATCTTATTTCTCTCTTTTTCGCGGTCTTTGAGCCTCAGGAGCGCCTGCTCAACCGGTATCGAAAGAAAAAACGTAATGTCGGGTTCAACCCCCAGACTTGATGCCGTAGCCATGCGGAAAACCAGATCGGGGTCAATCCCCCTTCCCGAGCCTTGGTAAGCAAGGGTCGAATCGTAGTAGCGGTCGCAGATGACCGTGTAACCGTCTTCGAGTTTAGGAAGTATGAGCTCCCTCACGTGCTGGGCCCTGTCCGCGCAGAAAAGGCAAAGTTCCGCGTAGGGGTCAATTTTTATATCCCTTCGGTCAAGAATCTCGTTTCTTATCGCCTCGCCCAGCTCTCCCTCGCCCGGTTCCTTGGTGAAAAACACCTTGGTCCCTTTGCCGGAGAGGTAGTCGGCGAGAAGCCTCGCCTGGGTTGACTTGCCGCTTCCGTCTATCCCCTCAAACGTGATAAACCTGCTCACGCGGCACCTCCCGGCGTCTTCTTCTCACCGCGGGGCAGAAGTCCCGTCATCTTCCGAAGGCTTCTCAGTTCTCCAGGGTTAAGGTCGCGCCACGCTCCTTTCTCAAGTTCGCCGAGACGCACGTTGCCGCACGAAATTCTCTTAAGCCTCGCAACCCGAAGGCCGAAGGCCTCGAAGTATTTTTTCACGAGGTGCTTCCTTCCCTCATGAAATGAAATGCTTGCCCGCGCACGCCCCGAAGACAGTTCTAGAACTCTGGTGGAATCCGGTTTCGTAAAGCGTTCTTCGATCTCCGCTCCTTTCTCTAGCGCCGCCTCAAGGTTATCCGGCATTTCTCCCGAAACCTCGGCCAGATAAGTTTTTATCACCTTGTATCTGGGGTGATGTATCCTGTTCGCAAGCTCCCCATCGTTTGTGAGAAGGAGAAGCCCCTCAGAGTCGTAGTCAAGCCTGCCGACGGGATAGACCCTCTGCTCTATGCCTCCCAGAAAGGAGGTTATTGTCTTCTTTCCTCCTTCCATGGACCTAAGGGAAGTAAGGTAAAAAGGGGGTTTGTTAAGCATAACGTATCTTTTCCTCTCTTTGTGCACGGGTTTTACGTCAAGTGCTACCGTGTCGGCAGTCTCATCCACCACGGAACCGAGAGTACGGACAACCTCCCCGTTTACCGTTATCCGTCCTGCCTTTATAAGGTTATCCGCTTTTCTTCTTGATGTTATTCCGCACTCGGAAAGAAATCTGTTAAGCCTCATTTAATCAGACCAGCAACCTCTAAGTTCAATGTCTTTGTGAACGTGTTTTTCTTTACGCATCTCTAATATACACAACAAAGGCGGACATTTACGCTTGTACTGGGTTCCCCTTTTGCAACCCAGCAGCTGACAAGGACCGCAATTTATGGATTTTTGGGGGCCAATGCTGGAAGTTCTTTTCCCTTACTTTTCCGGAAACAGTCCCGGTAACCAGCGGGAGGCAAGTTCGGCCGGAAAGGCAAGTCGTAGCGGAGCGCGGGTACTCCGTGAAACCAGAATCCCACGTTTCAGCAGAACAGACGTGATGCGACGGGCATGGCGAGGACTTGAACCGAGAAGGCGGGCGACTTCTCCTCTTGGAAGCTCTCCACGGTAAAGAACATCTCTCATGACGACTCCAGATTGCGGAGGCAGTTGGCCCGCGCGAATTTCCTCTTCGGCCCAGAGCAGGATTCTGTTGAACAGACGATCCGGAATTATGAGCCCCTCCATAAAATTTACTTGGTCAATGCAGGTGACCAAGAAAAAACGCGTAAATTCCGCCAGAGCCTCTTCGCTAAGAGGACCTCGCCCGTCAAGGTCGTTGCGACGTCCCATGTCGCATGCCATCAACCGACTTTTATATGCACTCTCATTACGCGCCAAGCCTCTTGAGACCGACCACATTCGGGGCGCATTCAAGGTTTCCGACAGCATGGCATCAGACATGAGGCGGGCGACGCGTCCATTGCCGTCCAGAAAAGGGTGTATCCAGAGCAGCCTGTGGTGAGCCGAGGCAGAAGCCAGAATAGCATCGGTTTTGCCGAGTCCGCCGTAAACATTTTCAAACCGCTTCATAAAACGGGACACGGAACCCGGACTGACGGGAACGTGGCGACCCACTCGGACATCGCGGTCGCGCATTTTGCCGGGAACAACGTTCACCCTCTCACCCGTATCCGGATTTTCCACCCACAGCAGTTCTGGGGGAAGCAGTTCCGAAAACCTGCGGTGAATCTCAAGCAATCCATTAACGGTGGTCGCGCCGGATTCGAGTCCGCCCTCGTCAATCCACTTCTGGACAGCGATATGAGCCTTGGCTTCAAGCTGCAGGTTGCGTTTCTCAATATCGGAACTGTAGTCGTCCTTTAACGCCCGCTCAATATCAGTCAGGTGCGTATCATGGCCCTCGATAAGATTGCTGTAGTAGCAGTTCATAGCCCTTACAAGATCGGAAAGAGATTCAAGCACCCCCTCCGGTAAGCCTCGGCAAAGACCCGCTGCGCGTTGCGCCAGCTCGACTGCCAGATCTGTCAGTTCGCCACGGTGTCTCGAAGTTTCGCCTATCAGAAGCGGCTCCATTATGCTAACAGACTCATCTCGATCCTCTGCATCGTAT
Source organism: Candidatus Dadabacteria bacterium (assembly GCA_022819805.1). Taxonomy (GTDB): domain Bacteria; phylum Desulfobacterota_D; class UBA1144; order Nemesobacterales; family Nemesobacteraceae; genus Nemesobacter. Next base: position 8,031 of record JAJEGO010000019.1, on the reverse strand, counting down.
ACCTTGGCCATTTTAATATCCGGTTTTCTGTCCGGTTTCATATCATTCATAACATAAATAATATCATAGAGTTAAATTGATTTCAATTCTCTTCTCGGTATTTAATTTGTCCGCTTTTAGGTCCGCTTCAGATATGGATTGAGAATGGAAACATCTATAGGAAGTCCCACCATATTCTTTACAATTACGGATTTGTAAAGTTTTTATTGCTCTCCGCTCAGCCGCGAATCTGAAAACCAGAAGATCGGTCAATTGACAAGATTCAGCGGTTCATCCGGTTATCAATCAGGTCATCAACCACCGAGGGATCGGCAAGCGTTGAAGTATCGCCGAGGTCAGAGTACTCGTTTGCGGCGATACGGCGCAGAATACGGCGCATGATCTTGCCAGAGCGGGTTTTGGGAAGTCCTGGAGCCCACTGTATAAGATCGGGGGAGGCAATCGGCCCTATTTCCTTTCTCACCCACTTAACCAGTTCGCCCCGAAGTTCTTCTGAGGGCTCGGAATCGGCGTTCAGGGTGATATAGGCGTAGATGCCCTGGCCCTTGATCTCGTGAGGGTAGCCCACAACAGCCGCTTCGGCGACGCTTCCGTGCGATACCAGTGCGCTTTCCACCTCGGCCGTGCCCATGCGGTGACCCGACACGTTTATAACGTCATCGACGCGTCCCGTGATCCAATGATAACCGTCCTCGTCGCGGCGGCAGCCGTCACCGGTAAAATACTTGCCCGGATAGGCAACGAAGTAGGTCTCGACGAAACGGTCGTGATCTCCGTACACCGTGCGCATCTGCCCGGGCCATGAATCGGCTATGCAGAGATTTCCCTCCGCCGCGCCTTCCAGAACATCGCCGTCATCAGAAACCAGTTCCGGGCGGATCCCGAAAAACGGCAGCGTGGCCGAACCCGGCTTGAGGTCCGTCACACCAGGAAGCGGAGTTATCAAGACGCCCCCGGTCTCGGTCTGCCACCAGGTGTCCACTATCGGACAGCGACCCTCGCCGACGACTTCGTAGTACCACATCCAGGCCTCGGGATTGATCGGCTCCCCCACGGTTCCGAGAATGCGAAGCGAGGCGCGCGAGGTTTCCCTGACAGGCCCGTCGCCCTCGCGCATGAGCGCGCGTATAGCCGTGGGAGCGGTGTAGAAAATGCTCACGTTGTGCTTGTCGCAGACCCTCCAGAAGCGCGAGATGTCCGGATACCCCGGCACTCCTTCGAACATCACAGTGGTGGCACCGTTTGCAAGCGGTCCGTAGACGATATAGCTGTGGCCTGTGACCCAGCCGACATCGGCCGTGCACCAGTAGACCTCCCCGTCGTGGTAATCGAACACGTACTGATGGGTCATCGAAGCGTAGACAAGATAGCCGCCGGTTGTGTGCAGAACTCCCTTGGGCTTTCCGGTCGAGCCCGAGGTGTAGAGAATAAAAAGCGGATCCTCCGCGCCCATTTCCTCGGCCTCGCATTCATCGGAGACTTCCGCCGCGGCCTCGTGATACCAGACATCACGGTTCCCGTCCCAGGGAATTTCCCCTCCCGTGCGGCGCACCACCAGGACTTTTTTCACAATAGCGTCTACGCCCTCTTCCTCAAGCGCCTTGTCCGTGTTGAGCTTAAGGGGCACCTTCCTGGCGCCACGAAGCCCCTCGTCCGCCGTAATGATCACCTCCGAAGAGCAGTCGGAAATCCTCCCAGCAAGCGCGTGCGGCGAGAAACCTCCGAACACGACCGAATGAATGGCGCCTATACGCGCGCAGGCGAGCATGGCGAAGGCGACCTCGGGGATCATCGGCATGTATATCGTTACCCGGTCGCCCTTGCGGACACCGAGAGACTTAAGCACGTTAGCCATGCGGCAGACTTCGCTTTTTAGTTCCCCGTAGGTGAACTTCTTGTCTTCAGCGGGATCATCCCCTTCCCATATGATCGCGATTTTGTCAGGGGTCCGCTCCGCGTGGCGGTCAACGCAGTTTGCCGCCACGTTAAGGGTTCCATCGTAAAACCACCTGATCGACACCTCCCCCGGGCCGTAGCTTACGTCCTTTACCTTCGTATAGGGCCTGATCCAGTCAATCCGCTTGCCGTGGGCGCCCCAGAATCCCTCCGGGTCCCTAGTTGACTGGCGATACATCCAGTTGTATTCATCCCTGTTGACCAGGGCTTCTTCTCTGACAACTTCTGAGGGTGGAAAAACTCTGGGTTTTGTCATGGCTTCACCGGTTTCTTAAAAATTTGCTTGACGAATCTTTTCGGGTCTCTGGGTCCCGCCGGGCGCAAAACCCGCGGAGGACTTTAAAAACGGAACCGCATGATATCGATTTTTCGGGCGTAATTATACATTATGCGGTGAATATTCACCACGTAAGCTAGGTTGTTTGTTCTGTTTCTGCAAACTAGAGGATTTTGCGGCGGACACTGAGTATTCGCCAGATCCTGATAAAACCGCCCGCATTTTTTAGCGCGGGATTTTCCGGTCAGGTTCCTTCTTCAATGACGCCCTCTTGGGATTCCAGGCGGTAATGCTTTCGCTTCACCTCAACGCGCTCTCTCTTCCTTCCGCCGAGTGTCAAACAACACCGCCAGAAACAACACCAACGCTGCCAGAAACAAGCTGAACGCACCGCCGCTATCGCTTCCTCCGACGGTACATCCCCCACCACCGCTGTCACTCCCGCCCGGCGGCGTTTCCTCCACGCGGTACCCGGAACCCACAATGTATACGTGGCTGTTTCCCTCCTCATCCACAGGAGACTCTACACTTACTGCGTAACCCCTTTTGAGCAAACCACCTTCCATATATTCAATAATCCCCTCCCCCGCCTCAGCTATAAGACCCCTTACATGCTGTTTTGCAGATTCATCCTTCTGCTCCCTCTCCCTGTCAGCCCCGTCGAATATCACCCTTCCGGTCTCATCCATGATGTAAATGTGGACGTCTCCTTCTCTCCACGGCCCCTCCTGCCTCAAAACCCCCCGCAACTGCGCGGGGTCAATCCCAGAATTCATAATGGCTACCATGAGAGCTCTCCCCCCTTCCCCAACGAATTCCCTCAGTTTTTCATCCGTATCCACATCCCCGGCTTCCGTTGACGGTCCGTCAATCCCCCCCGTGAAAGGTTCCCCTTCGGGAGTTCCATCAAAACCACCCAGCAGGACAAATTCCTCAGCGCCGTGCGCAAGGGGAACAGAAGAAGCGGAGAACGGATGCGCGTAGCCGCCCCCTTCGCCATTGTACTCAATGAAGCACCCTTCTTGTGTGTCAAGCACGGATCCTCCCCCTTCGCAGGAAAGAACCCCAGACCAGTCGAGGTCTTCAACTTCCCTGTCATTGGCGTGAAAGTACACCCCGCCCCTTTCGGTGAGAAGAACAAGGTATGTGGAACCGTCATTCCAGTCTCCCTCGCCATCCCTGAACTCCTCAAGGAGGCGAAGCGTCTCTTCAAAGGTGTCAGAGTCCTTTATGTTCTCCGCCGCGCATTCTATGAATCTACTGAGGCTCCTATCATCAGTCACCTCGTAAACGGTACACACCTCTTCTTCCGGCGGTGGCGGTGGAGGCGGTGGCGGTGGTGGTGGCGGAGGTGGTGGCGGCGGATCGACTTTAAGCGTGAAGATCAGCCTTGCCATGCGCACGTTGGAGAACTTGCCCTGTCCCTTGAGACTCGTGATGGTTCCCTGAGGGCTGGTGGCGGGACCGCCCAGCTCAAAAATTTCCCTCTCCCTGGTGCCAGCGTCGTAGGGAAACAGGTCTACGGTGTGAGAGGACCGCCAGGCATCTGACCCGTCCAGCATGGAGAGACGGGTTACGCCCACGAACCAGTCCGGGCTGGGACCGATCATCGATAAAAGAGTAAGCAGGGGATGAGTGCGGCTGAACTCGACTTCAAACATACTCGTGCCCGTGGCGGAGGTGCCACTGGCCTGGACGGTGGACTTTACGGTTCCGGCGGCGGCACTGCTGATTTCCGACCTGAACACGCTCGTGCCGCCAATTTCCGCCACGTTTTTCACGCCGACGGTGGCCGTGCCGCCCGGTGTCCAGAAGGTCACATCGCTGTTGTGTACGGCGCCGATCAGGGTCGTGAAATGCGCGCCGCCCGTAACCCCGCCGGGCGTACTTTGGTTGTTCCAGTTGCCTGTAAACGTTACCGTGTATGTTGCTGTGGTCTGGGCGTGCGCCAGTTCCGGCTGCATACCAAGGATAATGGCTGTAAGGAGAAGAAGACCCATCGCGGTCTGGGCAACATCGTGGAAGATGCGGGAGAAACTCAAAAGACCCCCCCCCAAAAAAGCGCAGATACCGTCCCGGGGCAACGGGACAGGCCTACCCGGCAGTCTGTCAGATTTCAGCTGAGTCATTTCAGGTGAAATAGTACCATAAATCGGAGCATTTTCGAGCAAAGAGCCCCGCAGTTCATCCATAAATCCCCCACACATTCCTTGACAAAAACGACCTCCGTATAAGATACTTACAGGCGGGGTTGGTGGTGTTGAAATGACTTCCTCGCGGAAAACGTAACGGGTGGTTTCTCTATATGACTCTTTTAGCCGAAACTTGGGAAAAAACATTCGGCGCAAATGAAAGCGCCTTGCTGCTCGATGTATTCGGCGTAAGCGACTTCTCGGAGCTTCGCGCAACCTCGAAACTTGAGAGAATAATATCAAAAGCCATAGAGGGGGAAAGCGTTGCGCGTGAAGACGCCCTCTACCTCGCGGAGCTTTTTCCAAGGGAAATCCCCTTTCTTCTTCTGGCCGCGTCTGCGATCAGGAACCGCTCGAAGGGAAAAACTGTAACTTACTCCAAAAACGTCTTCGTACCCCTGACCCAGCTCTGCAGGGACCGTTGCGGATACTGCACGTTCAAGATAGAACCGGGAGAGGGGGATCTGTTCATGACCCCTGAAGAGGTCGTCGACATGGCGAAAAAAGGGGCTAAGGCCGGGTGCACGGAACTTCTTTTCGTTACGGGCGACAAGCCCGAACTCGCCTACGAGGTATACAGGGACGCCCTGGGGGAAATCGGTTACGAAACGACTGCTGAGTACCTGATCGACATGGGAAAAACCGGGCTTGAGCACGGAATCTTTCCCCACACGAACCTCGGCCTCTCAACTCCGGAGGAACTCTCCGGGTTCAGAAAAAGCAATCCGAGCATGGGCCTCATGCTTGAGAACATAAGCGAGAGGCTGCTCAAGCGGGGAAACGCCCACCACGGCTGCGCGGACAAGGTACCGAAACTAAGGATGGAAACCATGGAGCACGCGGGCGACCTCAGTATTCCCTGGACAAGCGGCATACTGGTTGGAATCGGGGAAACGTTCGAGGAGAGAATAGACTCGCTTTACGCCCTTTTGGAACTCTCCCGCGGGTACGGACACCTGCAGGAAATAATAATTCAGAACTTTAACCCCAAGGAAGGGATAAGAATGGAGGAGTACCCTCCCGCCGATTTTCTCGAGATGCTGAAGACCGTCGCCATCTCAAGACTCATATTCGGAGGGGAGATGAACATACAGATACCTCCTAACCTTAACAACAGAAACTTCACCTTCTACCTCACGGCCGGCATAAACGATCTGGGCGGCGTGTCGCCTCTCACGATAGACTACGTTAATCCCGAGGCCCCGTGGCCGCAGGTTGAGAGAATGGAAAGCGAGGTAAGCGCGCTGGGTTACGAACTCCGGGAAAGGCTTCCGGTTTATCCTGAGTATATAGATGAGCAGTGGATAGACCCCTACGTTCTCGGCAAGGTAAGGGAGCGCGTTGATGAAAGGGGGTACGTTCCCGTAAACTGAAGAAAATGGAAGACATAAACAAGATCATAGACTCTATAGAGGAGAGAAGGCCCATCGGCGTCGACGGAGTTATGTCGCGTGTAAACGGCACGACGGGCCGGATAATCGAGGACGCTCTTTCGGGAAAGGAAATCTCGGTTGAGGACGGGATTCATCTCTTCAGCATAGAGGACACAGATGAAATATCGGCGCTTGCCCTCGCGGCAGACCAGATAAGAAAGGAGGACGTGGGGGACGTGGTCACCTACGTCGTCAACAGGAACATCAACTTCACCAATATTTGCGACGTCTACTGCGGCTTCTGCAACTTCATGGCGGACGAGGGGGATGAGAGGGCGTATTTTCTCTCAATGGATGAGGTTGCGGAGAGAACCGTGGAGGCCTGGGATATAGGCGCGACGGAGGTATGCATGCAGGGAGGCATGCATCCCGAGATAGACGGCAATTTCTACGTCGAGCTTATTAAGACGGTCAAAAAGGCCGTGCCCGAGATGCACACCCACGCCTTTTCTCCCTACGAGATATACTACGGCGCCAAGACCCTCGGCATAGAGGAAGAGGAGTTCATAAGGAAACTGAAGGACGTCGGCCACAACACCTTCCCCGGCACCGCGGCTGAGGTTCTTGTGGAAGAGGTAAGAAAGATAATCGCTCCCAGGAAGATACCGACCGAGGTGTGGATAAGGGTGGTGAAAAAAGCCCACAAGGAAGGAATGAGGACCACCTCGACCATAATGTACGGGCACCTCGACAAGCGCCATCACTGGGCCATACACCTGGGAATCCTGAGAGACATACAGAAAGAGACGGGAGGGTTCACGGAATTCGTGCCGCTTAGGTTCATTCCCTGGAACACCAGGCTGTTCATTCACTCCAAGGGAAAGGTGAGAAAGGGGCCGACCGACCTTGACCAGCTCAAGATGTACGCGGTTTCCCGGATGATGCTCCGCGGGTGGATAAACAACATACAGGTCTCCTGGGTCAAGCAGGGACCCGAGTTCGCGCAGTTCTCGCTCACCGCCGGGGCAAACGATTTCGGGGGGACGCTCATGGAAGAGCAGATATCCCGTTTCGCCGGCGCAAGCTACGGACAGTACTTCCCACCCGAGGAATTCAGAAAACTCACCAGAGAAATAGGCAGAATCCCGGCCGAACGCGACACGACCTACGGGATACTCAAAACGTTTGAAAACGGTGAGGCCTGAAGACTTCTCTCCTCACGCGCCACCTTCTGTCCCGAAACGTTCCGGCCGGCACCGGTTCCCATGGAGAAATCAAGAATCGAAGAGCTGAGCAGTACGCTTAGCGGGCGCATACGGGGCGAGGCAAGAAAAAGCCTCGTTGACCGGGCAATCTACAGCACGGACGCAAGCAACTACAGGATTCTCCCGCAAGCGGTCGTAATCCCGAGGGACCGCAGGGACGTTGAGATCACCGTTTCCGAAGCCTCCGCCCGCGATATCCCGGTCACGGTGCGCGGAGCCGGAACAAGCCTTGCGGGGCAGGCCGTGGGAGAAGGGATAATCCTTGATCTCTCAAAGTACATGAACGGGGTGATCGACGTTGACGTCCCCGGGAAAAAAGCCAGGGTTGAGCCCGGAATCACAATTGACGGCCTGAACAGAACCCTCGCGCCTCTGGGCCTGATGTTCGGACCTGATCCCTCAAGCGCAAGCGTCGCCACCGTCGGGGGATCCGTCGCGAACAACGCCACCGGAGCTCATTCCATACTGTACGGGATGGCCGGCGATCATGTCATCTCCTCAAACGTCGTGCTGGCCGACGGGTCTTCCTTAGAGCTTTCCCGGGAAAATTACGAAAGGCGCACCGGCGGTAACGGGATCGCAGAGAATCTTTTTGAAAGACTCGCCACGCTCATAAAGGAAAGCGGAGGGCTTGTAAAAGACAATTTTCCGAAACACTGGAGAAGGGCTTCGGGATACTCGCTTAACTATTTTCTGGATGAGCAGTTTAATCCCGCGAAACTTCTTGCCTCCTCCGAAGGCACCCTCGCGGTCTCAACCGATTTTGAGCTTAACCTCGTTGAGATACCCCTCTCAAGCGCGCTCTGCGTCATATCGTTTCGCAAAATCCCGGAAGCAATGGATTCGGTCTCAGAGATCCTCTCCCGCGGCCCATCGGCAATCGAGCTTATCGACGGAACGCTGATCGGTCTTGCGAGGAGAAAAAAAGAGTTCTCCCGCGCCTTCTCCCTCGTCGACGGAAACCCCGG
>JAJEGO010000064.1 GCA_022819805.1 Candidatus Dadabacteria bacterium | reverse complement strand
GGCGCTTGACGATTCCATCGCGGGAATGGCAATAGCCAACTTTTCCATCCGCGGTGTCGGAATAAACACCTCCATAGCGTCTGTTGATCCGACCGTGGGAGTGTTTGCTGACGGCGTGTATATAGGGCAAACAACCCTCGTTTTGTTTGATACCTTCGATATTGAAAGCATAGAGGTGCTGAGGGGACCGCAGGGAACACTTTTTGGGCGGAATGTCACAGGGGGCGCCATACTGATTAACACGAAAAAACCGGGAGACGTTCTTGAGATATCGGCCCGTACTTCGTTTGAAGGAGGGGGGGAGAGCCTTAACAGCTATTACATGGCCACAGTCGGAGGCCCGCTAAGCGATACCGTCCGCGCGAAGATAACCGCGTACACAAATCAGGATAACGGCTGGTTTAAGAATCTCCACACGGGCGAGGCTTTCGGAGAGAACGACACACGAATGGTGCGATCGGTGATTACGTGGGATCCGACGGATGACGTAAGCCTTGTTCTGCGCTACCGGTATGAAACTTCTAACAGCGATGGCACCGCGGGACAGAACCAGCGCGACTTCGATATCGATAGCCACGATTTCAGCATCGACGAGGAAGGCTTCAGGGAACATAGAAATCACTTCTTCTCCGCTCGGTTGGACTGGGGTGTGGATTTCGGAGACGGCACCATAACGAACATATTCGGTTTTTACGACGCAGACGGGTCCGCTTTGATTGATGTCGATTCTTCGCCGCAAAGCGCTTTGCATATACGCGGATGGACCCCATACCGCCAGTGGAGCAACGAACTGCGCTACGCGGGCAGATTCTTCGAAAGTCTCCACGCGACGACCGGTTTTTATTACTTTACAAACGAGATAAGTTATCATGACCGCCGTTTTCTGTCAGGAGGAAATCTTATCCAAGACCTGGGAGGGAATTATTACGTCGATACGCTGGGCGTGTTTCTCTCCTTTGATTACGATCTTACGGATCGGGTAATGCTTACCGCGGGCACCCGTTACAGCTATGAAAAGAGAGAAGCTGAAACCGCCTCCGGCACTTTCGGATCGCCATGCAACGTTGCGACCGGACCCGCATGCCAGTTTGATTTCACCGACGAGGAGACCTGGAACAGCTGGTCGCCCAAGCTCGGCGTTGCCTACTATCTAGGCGGCGGAGCGGACTTTGAAGCGAACGTTTACGGACACTGGACCAGAGGATACCGCTCCGGAGGCTATAATCTGCGAAATAGCAACCCTCCAGATGTGGAACTCCCGGGACCGTACGATGAAGAAAAGATTGATACCTTCGAGGCGGGACTCAAGATATCAACAAACATAGGCATCCTGAACGGCTCGGTTTTCTATAACATGATCAATGATGTGCAGAGGGTGATAACTCGCTCTGCCCCCGCGACCCTCGGCGGCATAGCCGAGGAGATTCACAACACTGCGGACGTAGAAGCCTTCGGCTTTGAAGTTGACGGACTGGTTGCCGTTACCGACAAGCTTTTTCTTCTGGGTTTCGTCGGATATGTAGATCCCGAGTACACCAAGGTAAAACATGACCTTAATCAAGACGGTATTCTTGACAAAAAAGATCTGGCTCTAGAGCTTCCCCGGGCCGCGAAGTGGACTTGGAGCGCCGGCGCGACCTATGACGCCGGACTTGCGAACTGGGCGAAGATGATTTCAAGGGTAACCTACTCATTTCGCGACAATTTATACCTTACGGATGACAACAAAGGATATACTCCCGCGCAGAAAATTCTTGATGCCGGAATTGATATCACCCCAATGGACGGCAGGTTTTCAATCGGATTTTATGGAAAGAACCTTTTTGACAAGGTCAAGCACGGAAGCTATGTTGAGCTCGACCCCCTAGTCGGGGGAGGTTCGTTCGCGCCACTCTCAAGAGGCAGGACCTTCGGTGTGCAGCTAACCTACCGGCACAGGTCATAGAAAAAAGAAGAGCATACACATGTGCGGTGGCTGCGTTTTCTAAAGTGGACAGAGAGAGACTCGTAGGGCCTGTGGATCGATTACGGAGCAGGAACCGCAGCCGTTGCAGCTAGTCTTTTGTAAGAAAATCAAGCACGGCCTTATCCACTTCGGCCTGGCACTCTCTCCAGAATCCGTGGCCGACGTCCTCAAACGCCTTTTCAATCGCGTTCGGTATAAATTCCACGAGCTTTTTCGATCTCTCTGGAGGCGTGACGATGTCCCGTTCTCCGTACATGACGAGGGTTTTCGCGGAGATCTTCCCGATCTGGGCTAATACGTCGTGGTTCTCGCACGCGTAGCTTTGGTTTCTGTATCCGGCGGCCGCATCGGGGTCAACGGGAACTTCCTTGATTCTGCCTATTAAGGAGTCGTAGTTCTCTTCAATGTATTTCCTTCGGTATCCGAGAAAAAGCGCAAAAACCCATCCCGCCCCGGGTCCTGCCTTGTCCACTATGTCCCTCGCGGTTCTGATAAGCAGGTTTCCGACCTCGTCCCTGTGCGCGGAGGAGCATCCCATGACGAGCCTGTTCACCTTCTCGGGGTATTTTATGCCCAGCCACTGGCATATCATTCCGCCCATTGATTTTCCAACAAAGTGGGCTTTTTCTATCCCGAGAAAGTCCAGAAGTCCCGCGGCGTCGTCTGCCATCTGTTCCATCGTATAGGGATGATCGGGTTTCTCGGAGCGGCCCGAGCCCCTGTTGTCGAGCACTATAACGCGGAAATGTTCCGAGTAGATGGGAACCTGTACATCCCAGCTCTCAAGACTGCTCCCGAGACCGTGGATGAGCACGAGCGGGTCCCCTTCTCCGTGCTCTTCGTAATAAATATTTATTCCGTTTGTGTTTGCGTGTGGCATATCAGGTCTGCCCCGAGGTTTACCTAGTTTCTGCTCAGAAGATACTCTTTGAGTATTACTGTGGCGGCCATCTTGTCTATTACCGTTTTTCGCTTCTTTCTTCCCATACCCGCATCTATCAGTGTTTTCTCCGCAGTCTTGGTGGAAAAGCTCTCGTCCCAGTATACAACCGGAAGACCCAGAGAATCTCGAATGCGTTCGGAAAATTTTCTTATGCCTCTTGCCCTGCTTCCAAGAGAACCGTCCTGGTTATAAGGCATCCCCACGAGGATTTCGCTAGGGGAATATCGCTCTATTACATCGCGGAGCTGCGCGAGGTCCTTTTTTTCGTTCTCGCGACGGATTGTACAGACACCGTTTGCGGTGATCCCGAGCTCGTCGCTTACGGCAACTCCTATGGTCTTGGTCCCTATGTCAAGAGAGATTGTTCTCCCCGAAGTTTTGCCTTGTTTTTCATCCGGTGTTTTCATCGGGCTCAAGTTTTTCTATGACTGCCGCTCCTATGCTGTCTCCCCACACGTTTACTGTGGTGCGGAATCTGTCCAGAAACCAGTCGACTGCGAGTATTCCCAGGATCAGCCTGTTTTTCGATACGAAAGATTCCATTAATTCTTGACTCTTTTTCCGCTTGGGATAGCTTAATTAAACATACAGGTTTTTTTTGTAAAGCCTGCCGGGAGCAAGAATGAATTTCATGCCAAAAAAATACCGTACAGCGCTTTTGTTGTTGTTCGTGCTGGTTTTTTCTTCGGGTTGCGCGGTCGTGGCGGGTGGCGTGATCGGCGGAGGTGCCGCCGCTTACTTCAAGGGAGTTCTCAAGACCAAGGAACCTGCCTCGTTTGACAAGGTCTGGTTTGCGGTTGTAGAAGTCGTGGAACAGCAAGAACTTGAGGTAACCAAAAAAGAAAGCGGTGTGGGAAAGGCGCTTATTGAAGCCAAGCTTCGCGAGCAGGACAAAATTGTCTACGTAACCGTCAAGTACCACAAGCCCGAGATAACCGATCTGAGTATCCGCGTGGGCATCTGGGGGAATGAAGAAGAATCAAGACGCATGCTCAAGCTTATTCACGAAAAGCTTTATTAGCTTTTTCTGAGATTCTCGTATAGCTCCACCTCGATATCGAGTTCCGTCCTGATACCCGCTTCGTTGAGTTTTGTGTTTGCCTCCCCTATCGTTTCGCATCCGTAAACCATCTGCGCGGGTTTTGATACCTTCTCATAAACCACTCTTGGGTCTACGTAAAAAGTCACGGTGGAACTTATGTCGAGTTCGACTTTCCTGCTGCCGCTTCTTATTGAAGTGGTGCTGAAGATGCCTTTTGCGTATTCAACCGGTCCCCTGCTCGCTTCGGTTGGTATCACGCTTATCGCCTTTTCCATTAATTTCAGGGTTTCTGCGGATATGCCCCAGCTCCCGAGCATTCCGTTGTTCCGTGCTATAATGCCGAACGATCTTTCAAGTTCCGCCTTGGACAGTTCTCCGTCGCTTCCGAAACCGAATACTCCCATTACGGTAGGCATCCGGAAGCTCTGCCTGTAAAGCGCGGCCGTCATTATGGCGTCTGCAAGCGGACTCATGAGTCCCTTCTCGTCTCCGAACCCGAGTACGTCTCCCCCGACATCTATTCCCACCACTAGGTCTGCTCCGAGTTTCCGGGCGGCGTCCGTTATACCTTCAAAAACTTTCGCCGGACCGTAACTTATGTCGACAAGGAGGGTCTCCTCTCCAAGCACTTCGGCCATGCCCGCCTCCGCGAATCTCGCTCCCGCCCGGGTGGTGGAATCTTTGTTGCATTTCCAGACCACGCTGTTTATCTCGCGGACATTGTGTGCTTCCTCTAGTTTTCTGGGTCCCGGGTCTGGGTCTATCGTGAAGCGCTCCCAGCTGAGTCCTCCCAGAACGCATTGCGTGCCGTTTACCTCAAGCAGGTTTGCTGTTGGAAGAGTTCCGACTATGTCACCGCCTCCTCCTATTCCGAGCAAAATGGCTTTTTTCGAATTTTTAAGAATTTTCTCAAGCATAGCGACTAATCCGAGGTGGTGATTATTAATATCTGTTCCGGCGTAATCATCAAGTTGGTTGCTCTGCTGATGAGCCGGCTTGCGGGATCGGAATCTTTATCGAATATCGATTTCCGGCTATATTAATCCCCCTGTCTTACGACTTTTTATGAAGAAGATAATAAAGGATTGGAAACACTTAAAGGGCGTGCACTGCGGTTCCGCTGCCGTAAGGGACATCTGCCGCTACTACGGACGAGATCTTTCCGAGCAGATGTGTTTTGGGCTCGGAGCCGGGCTCGGTTTTTATTACTCTTGTGACGAGGGAATGAACCCGAGCAGGATTATACAGCCCCGCGGTCCCCTTATGGAAATTAATTTCCTGAGGAACTTTGGCCTTGATGTAGCCGACTGGAAGTACGAGGATGACGACGAGCGGGCCTCGGCTGACCTCAGGGAATTTCTTGACAGGGATGTTCCGGTACTGATACAGGCCGACATCCGCTACCTTGAATATTTTGACTCCCAAACCCATTTCCCCGGGCACATAATCGCGGTATGCGGATACGACGACTCAGAATCCGTTTTTTATGTGGCGGATAACTCGTTTGAAGATATTCAGACTGTCTCTTTTGAGAACATGACAAAAGCTAGGAGTTCAAAAGCAAGGCCGTACCCCCTTTCCAACAACAGGGTTGAAGTGGAGTTTCTGGAGAACGGCACCGATCTCAAGGAAATGATTCTCGGCGCCGTGAAAAAGAACGCCGAGATGATGCTTGAGGGCCGGAGCACCCTCAGAGGAACCTCAAGCGTCGAGGTTATAAAAAAGTGGTCAGAAGACCTGCCGGGCTGGAAGGATCTTGATGACTGGAAGTGGGCCTCAAGGTTCACTTACCAGGTTATATGCAGAAGGGGGGTCTGCGGCGCTGCTTTCAGGTGGTTTTACAGGGATTTTCTGCAGGAGGTTTCCTCTGTGCTTTCCCCTTTTTACGGGACGGGTCTCCCGGAGGAGATGAACGAAATCGGTCAGAAGTGGTACGATATAGGAGTGCTTTTCAAAAAGGTAAGCGAGAGTGCTTCATGCGGACTTGGATTTGAGCGGGCCTCGGAACTGGCTTTTGATATATATGATCTTGAAAGGCGGTATTTTAGCGCCGTGCTTGAAAAATCCCCCGTTGTCCACACTGCGGGAGAAAGAAGTCCCGGTGAATGAACATTGTATGAGCATTTAAAGATCATGGTGCGACATCGCCTGGGAGTTCCAGGTTTTCGAGGCGTTGCGTTTCCGCGGGTTGCATAGTAATGGAGATATTGCCAAAAAAATAAGGTATTCTATTAAATTATGCGAAATTATTTTAGGAATTGACTATGTTTTTGTTTCTTTTGAGAAGGTACGTTTGGGTTGTAAACGTCTTGCTGATAGTTGCCATTGCGTACTCGGTTTCGGCCATGATCAACAACGGCCTGCGCGACAAGATAGAGTCTGGCCAGGGTGGCTTTACGGGTGAACACCTGTACAAGGAGAAGTATGGACGGGTTAAGATTCCCTATCGTCCAAGGAGCTACTACGACTCGATACTGGAGACTAACCTGTTTGGGGTGGGAGGTTATGCCGGGCAGGAGGAAAGCGGTGATCTCTCCGAAGTTCTTGGGGGTGAAATCACCCCGAAAACCACCCTCAAGCTTGAACTTCTGGGAACCTTCATACAGAAAAGCCGCACTCATCCTTCAACGAAGAAAAGCATCGCCGTAATAAAGAATATGGAAAATCTTAAAATAAAGGGTTATTCTGAAGGGCAGCAGGTTGACCTTGTAGCATCCGAAAAAGTAGAGGTGGTGAAAATAGACGACTGCGAAGTGACTATACGCCGCGCAGAAGGTCCCGAGTTGATTACCTGCGGAAACGAACTCGAATCCGTTTTTTCAAAAGTTCCCGCGAGTCCTTCTTCGAGAAAAAACAGACCGTCTGCGAAGTCAAAAAAGTCGTCGGCCTCTGGGGTAAGCAAAGTCAGTGACGGCGTGTATCAGATAGAAAGAAGGATGTTTGACGAGTTGCTTGCCGAGCCCAGCAGTTTAATAACGGAGGCTAGGATTGTGCCGCGCGATGACGGCATCAAGATCTTCGGAGTGAAAAGCAGAAGCGTGTTTTATAAAATGGGTCTCAGAAACGGAGATATAGTTCACCAGATAAATGAGGTTGCTTTAAATGATGTGCAAAGTGCTCTTTTGCTTTTTGACGATTTAAAGAGTCAGACTGAATTTACCGTTGATTTCACGAGAAGAGGCAAAAAAAAGAGCAACCGGTACACGGTTCACTAGGCCCGCGGCGAAAAATTCAGTCCCTTGAGGTTAAAACAGGTTATGAGATCGTTTCTTAATAAAAATCTTTTCTCGGTTCTGTCGGCAATTCTCGTTTTTTCCGCTTTGATTGTCTGTCCCCAACAGGCTTTCGCACAGGAATCCGAGTCGCTGGATCCTGGAAGTTTAAAGGCTGTCGTCGCTCCGAGTCCCGAACAGCAAGAAGCGCAGGGGCAGAATGGGTCCGTAAAAGATCCGCCCCCGAAGCCCGCTGATATCGTCAGGGAAGCCGCGAAGGCGCTGGCCGAGGAAGCCGCGAAGAATCCCGGTAGAAAAGTCGCAAGACCCTTCGGCAAAGACGCGATTAAAGTCTCTGGCAACGAGGTCGCTGAGGATTTCGTCGAAGACCCCGGCCTCCCGCTTGATTTAGCCGAGCCGGGAGTTGTAGCCCAGCCGGAGCCTGAACCGCAGAAAGCACCGGAGCCTGAAGTGGAAGAACCTGAGGTCGGAAAGCCTGAGGTGCCGGAGCCCGAGAAGCCATCGCCTGCCGTCGCCGAGGCTTCAAGCGAGAAGGCCACTGAAGCTGCGAGTGAGGAGATTGCCGAGGTTTCCGACGACGAACCCGTTGAGGAAGAGGAAATTGTGGAGGACGAAGGAATGGTCAACCTTCGCGCCAACATGACGCTCAAGGAGATGGTGAAGACCATAAGCGAGATAACCTCCGAGGTCTATCTCCTGAGTGACAAGATCAGGGACAAAAACGTGACGATCATCACCCCACAGGGTGGTTTCGAGAGGGAGAACGCATTTAGGATCTTTGAAATACTGCTTGATATGAACGGCTATGCGGTTGTAAGTGCAGAGGGAGTCAACAAGATCGTTCCGAAAAAGGGAATAAAGACAGAGAGCATACCGCTGAGGTCGGACTTTGACCCCGGAGAGTCTTCCCAGAAATACGTGATGAAGCTGATAAAGCTTAGAAGCGTAAAAGTCAAGCAGGTTTCCAACGTCCTTCGAAGCCTCGTGAGCAAGGAAGGGTATATGAAGCCTTACGAACCGTCGAACACTCTGGTAGTAATTGATAATGAGCAGAACGTGAACAGGATAGCCGAAGTAGTCGCAAATCTTGATTACGATAAGAAAATAGAGTTCGTAAAGGTGCACAACACAAATTCGGCCAACGTAATCTTCAAGCTGCTTGAGATTTTCAGCCCCAAAAGCGCCAAGAGCAAGCCGTCAAAACGCAAGGACGACGGTTTCATATCCGGAAGCTCGGAGCTTCTAGGGTTTAAAGTTATAAACGACGAGAGAACGAACTCCGTAATAGTGATTGCCGACCCGAGGGATATTACCCTTATAAAGGAGACGATCGCCGTTTTGGACGTCGAAAGCGAATATGCCGAACAGGACGTCTACGTTATACCGGTTAAAAACGCCGACGCCGAGCAGATAATCGAGGTTCTCGGGAACCTGTTCACTGAGGGAAAAGGGAGTACCGTCTCTTCGGTTTCCTACCGGGACCAGACCCGCCAGTCCGGCAGAGCCGGTCAATCTTCAAGCCGTCTTGGAGATCGCAACCTTGGTAGAGGCAGCGATGCCGGCGGTCTCGGCTCTCAGGGCAGCAGCATTCAAAGGGGAGGGAGCAAGCAGACGGGAAGTTCCGTCGTCGTATCCTCGACCGACGGGTTAAAGATAACTTCGGATCCGGCAACAAACTCCATTATAGTGGTCGGATCCCTCATGCAGTACAAAATGGTCAAGCAGATAGTGGACAAGCTTGACGTGAGGAGAAGACAGGTATTTGTGGAGGCCGCCATACTTGAGGTGGGTCTTGACAACCTGCACGCGCTGGGAACCAATTTCGGTCTCGGCCTTAGAATAGAGGGCGACAACCTCGGTTTTGTCGGACAGCAGCTTCCGGGGATCCCGAGCCTTCTCGGAGTCGCGGCCGATCCCACGATAGCAGCGACATCCATAGGTAGTCTTTCCGGGCTTTTCCTCGGGGTCGTGGGAGAGGAAGTGGACCCCGACGGTTCAGGCCCGCTTCCGTCTCTTCCTTCGTTCTCCGCGGTGTTCCAGGCGCTGACTTCCGTGACCGACGTCAACGTCCTGTCAACACCCAGCATTATTACTACCGACAACGAGCCGGCTGAGATAGTGGTTGCTGACGTAATACCGTTTCCGATGGGCAGCACCGTGGGCACAAGCGGCGTGACGGTCCAGACGATCGAGAGACTGCCGGTAGGAATAAGGCTAAGCATCACACCCCAGATAAGCGAAGGAGAATACCTTAACCTTGACATAGTTACCGAGGTTTCCTCCACCCGGGAGGCGCCCGCGGGACTTAACACCGCCCAGTTCGGCATCGCGACCACGACAAGAAGCGCCGATTCCTCGGTTATAGTCAAAAACGGGCAGACCCTCGTTATAGGCGGACTGGTTCAGGACAGAGAAGAAGTGCTTCACAACAAAACACCACTGCTCGGAGATATCCCGGTGCTTGGGAACCTGTTCAGGTTCAAGCGCAATCAGAGCAGGAAGCTTAACCTTATGATACTTCTTACCCCGCGGATAGTTGAGACGGAAAGCGACATGAAGCAACTGCTTATGGATTACCAGAAAAGAAAGACCTTGCTTCACAGAAGGGATCTGAATACGCTTGAGTAGGGAAATTAAAAAAAATGAAGGCTCTTGACGAAATAATAGGCAGGCGTTATCCCGAGGTGATGGGGAGGATCGAAGAGCTCAAAGGGAAAAACGGTCGGAACACCGAAGACATACTGCTCAAAACAGACATACTCAAAGATTCCCCGGCCCTTGAAGTTCTTTCCGAGTTCTACGGGGTCGAGAAAGTCGAATCAATTCCCGAAGACGATATAGATTACGAACTGATAAAACAGTTTCCGATCAGCTTCGCGAAAAAATTCAGAATACTCCCCATAAACAAGGATAACGGAACTCTCAAAGTTGTATTTGCCCCGCCTCAGGAACTCTACGCCCTTGACGAGGTTCGCTCCCGCTTTAACTGCTCGCTTGAAACTTATATTGCCCTTGAGCGTGTGCTGAACGACAGCATCAACAGGGTTTACGAACAGGGCAAGGACGTCGTCTCAGAGGACATAAACGAGGGCTCGGGACTCTCCGACATGGAGTTTACCGAACCCCAGGATCTGATCGAGGCTGAAGACGAAGCCCCGATCATAAAATTCATAAACACGCTTCTTTTCCAGGCCGTAAGGGAGCACGCAAGCGATATTCACATAGAGTGTTTCGAAAAAGAAGTGCTGGTCCGGTTCAGAAAGGACGGCATTCTGCATGACGTGACGAAAGTTCCCAAGACGGTGCAGTCTTCGGTGATCTCGCGCGTGAAGATCATGTCTGAGCTTGACATAGCGGAGAAAAGAAAGCCCCAGGACGGAAGCATAAGGCTTAAGATCGGAGGAAGGGATATTGACGTGAGGGTTTCGACGGTTCCCACTTCCTGGGGAGAGAGCGTGGTGATGCGGCTGCTTTACAGGTCCTCGGTGCTTATGAGCTTTGAGCAGCTGGGTCTTGAAGGGGGAAAGCTTGAGACGGTGGAATCCCTTACCCAGCGCCCCCACGGAATCATACTCGTTACGGGACCCACGGGAAGCGGTAAGACGACGAGCCTTTATGCCGCCCTGCAGAGAATCAATCTTCCCGACAAGAAAATAATTACCATAGAGGATCCGGTTGAATACCAGATACAGGGAATCAACCAGATACAGGTTAACACCAAGGTGGATCTCACGTTTGCAAACGGACTCCGCTCAATACTGAGACAGGACCCCGACGTTATACTCGTAGGGGAAATAAGGGACAGGGAAACCGCCGGTATTTCCATGAACGCCTCGCTCACGGGACACCTGGTGTTCTCCACATTGCATACCAATGATTCGGTAAGCGCCGTGACCAGGCTTGCCGATATGGGAGTCGAGTCTTTCCTTATAGCCTCAACCCTCTCGGCGGTCATAGCCCAGAGACTTGTCAGGATTCTTTGCGCAGGGTGCAAAGAGCAGTACGTGCCCATCGATGAGGAGCTTAGCCGTGTCGGGCTTGCGCGCGGGGCCTGCCCTGGAGGTAAGATCTATAGGGCCAAAGGGTGCCAGGAGTGCATGGGAACCGGGTTTTCGGGAAGGATAGCAATTTTTGAGATACTGCTTATCGACGACGAGCTTAAAAACACCATTCTCACCCACCCGGACTCGGCCACGCTTAAGGACACAGCTATAAGAAACGGACTCGTTACCCTGAGAATGGACGGTGCCGACAAAGTCGCAAAAGGCATAACGTCAATTGACGAGGTGCTCAGGGTTACTGAAGAGGAACTGGCGGATAGCTAGTCCGCTGTTATCTTTAACATCGGTATTTCAAAATGCCTGTTTACAACTATAAAGCCATTAACGACAAGGGAGAATCGGTAAAGGGAGTTATCAGCGCAGAGTCGGTCAAGATCGCAAGTGACAGGCTCAGAAAAGGGGGCATCTATCTCTCTTCCATAAAAGAAGCGGCCGGGGCTCGCCGCTCGTCTGTGAGTCTTCCGTGGAGTGGAGTGAGCGTATCGGAGCTTGCCGTTATGACAAGGCAGTTCTCAACACTGATTTCTGCCGGTCTTCCTCTTGAGACGTCGCTTGTGGCTCTCTACGAGCAGACCGATGACCAGAAACTCAAGGAGATTCTCTCCCAGGTGCGAAGCAGGGTGAGTGAAGGCAGCTCTCTTTACTCTGCGTTAGAGGAACACAAAAGCGCTTTTTCCGATCTTTACGTGAGCATGGTCCGCGCCGGCGAGGCGAGCGGCACTCTCGATATCGTGCTTGACCGTCTCGCGGATTTTCTTGAGAAACAGCAGGAACTGACTTCGAAGATCAGGGGTGCCATGATATATCCGGCGATAATGTTTGTCGTCGGGCTTGGGGTGCTTGTTTTCATGATGACTTTCGTGATTCCCAAAGTCGCCGATATATTCGAGGCCAGCAACAAGGCTTTGCCTTTTATTACTGTAGTACTTATAAGTGCGAGCGATTTTCTAAGGGAGAATTTTGCCCTGATACTGGTTTTTATGGCTGTCGTATTCTTTTTTGCGCACAGGTACGCAAGAACTCCTTCCGGAAGAAAGGTCTACGACAGGTTTTCCCTGAGAATTCCCGTGTTCGGGAAAATGTCCTCAAAAGTGATGATTTCCCGTTTTACGAGGACGCTTGCCACGCTGCTTTCAAGCGGCATTCCTCTTCTCGATTCGGTCAGGGTGAGTGAATCGGTTCTGGGAAACAGTCTTTACGTTGAAAATATCAAGGATGTCCGGGTCAAGGTGGCGGAAGGCGCGGCGTTTGGGAGTTCTCTTGGACAGACCGGGATTTTCCCGCCTCTTGTAGTAAGAATGGTATCTGTGGGAGAGGAGGCCGGCAAAATTGAAGTCATGCTCTCGAAAGTGGCCGATATGTACGATACCGAGGTTGACGGCATGCTTGCCACGCTGACTTCTCTTCTTGAGCCGGTAATGATACTGATTATGGGTGTGGTGATGGGTTTTATAGTTTTTGCTATACTTTTACCTGTGTTGAATCTAACTTCAGTAATAAGCTGAACAGGGAGGTAGAAAAAATGAGATCCCAGATGGGGTTTACCCTGATTGAAATTATGGTGGTCGTGCTTATCATAGCCGGGCTTGCCTACATAGTGGGTACGAACGTGATAGGCCAGGGGGAGAGGGCAAAGGAAAAACAGACTGTGATTCAGATCAAGCAGTTTGAGCAGGCCCTCCAACTGTTTAAATTTGATAACGGTTTTTATCCCGAAACCCAGCAGGGGCTGCGCGCTCTGATCGAACCCGTAACGGTGGGCAGAGAGGCCAGAAGGTGGAGGCGTTATCTTGAATCCTCAACCGTGCCGCTTGATCCTTGGGGGAACGAGTTTGTGTATTTCGGAGCTGATCAGACTGAGGACGGATTGTACTATATAAGATCTAACGGCCCGGATGGGGTAGGGAATTCAGATGACGATCTGTCCAGCAGAGACAGATGAGAAGAAAATCCGCGGGTTTTACCTTAATTGAACTCATAGTGGTTGTTTTTCTCCTCGGAGCTTTTTTCTCCGTGGCGATGCCGAGAGTCTTCAAAACGGGTGACATGAGCCTTCGCAGCGCTTCAAGAGGGCTTGTCACGACGATAAGATACCTGTACAGCAAGTCCATCTTTGAAAAGCGGATATACAAGCTTTCTTTCGATATTGATGCCGGGGAATACTGGGCGGAAGCCCTTGAGGGAAACCAGTTCCGCTCGCAAGAGGATCCCGGATACGGACGCAGAAAGCTTCCCAGCGGAGTTTCTTTCAGCGACATACAGACGGAGAGAACCCAGGGGAAGGTCGGTTCTGGAAGAGACGCGTTTATACTCTTTCTGCCGACGGGGATTGTCGACTCGGCAGTTATCCACCTGAGAACCGGTGAGGATAATTTCTTCACGCTTTCAACCAATCCCTACACCGGGGCCACCAAAGTCTATGACGAGTACGTTGAATTTAACGACCGGCTTCGGAACCTGGCTGAGCGGTAGAGGGAGAAACGGGATGAATACCTCGAAAAACAGCAGCATCTGCGGTTTTACGTTGCTTGAAGTCATGGTTGCGGTGGGGTTGCTTGCCTTCGCGATGGTATCCATACTCAGCATCGTGGGTCACAACATAAATATCGCCACCAGGTCCACCAACTATCTGATAGCCACGAGCCTGGCCGACCAGAAAGCTTCCCTGATTGACGCCGAGGGACTCCCGCTGGATTCGCAGAGAAGCGGAAAGTTTGATAACCATCCGGGTTTTGAATGGCATATTGTAGTCACTCCTTACAACTTGCCGCAGTTCGAAGCGAAAATGAACATAGTCAGGGTTCTTATAACTTGGGATGACGGGGAGGAGAGCTATGAAATCAGCTTCATCGATTCGGGATGACAAAAGCGGCTTCACCCTTATAGAGGTTCTTATCGCCGTCGCCATAACGGTCATCGTGCTTACTATGCTCTACAGTTCCTTCTCCCAGCTCATAACCGCCAAACGCAGGGTAGAAACGGAGAACGAGTTGATCCAGGAGGCGAACACGATCCTGCTTAAGATGCGCCACGACCTGGTCAATGTGTTTCCTCGGGGGAACACCAACACCAAGACTTCTTCCTCCGCGTATCCATATTTTACCGGCCGGCTCGAAGGGGAGAACAGCAGGATAGTCTTTACCTCTTTTGCGAAGGACCCGACGCACTATTCCACCCAGTCCGGCCAGAGCGAGATATCCTACTACGTGGTTCCGCTCCGCGGCGAGGGCGAAAATATGTTCGCCCTTATAAGGAAGGATAATTACTGGATTGGAAACGATGAGACCGGAGCCGCATATCCAATTTCGGAGAGGGTGCTGAGTTTCCGGGTGAATTTTCTTGACGGACGGTCTTCGGCATCGGCGAATGAGCAAGGGATGTGGGAGTGGAATTCTTCTGTAATGCGAGGATTTCCCAAGGCTGTTCAGATCCAGATAATTCTTGCGGGGGACGGGGGCCAGGAGGAGGCTCATTCAATGATTGTTGCTATACCGGTGGCTGACTGAATGCGGAGAACAGACTCAAAAACAGCGCAGAGAGGAATAGTACTCGTTATCGTTGTAATAACTATTGCGATACTTTCCACGATTGTGATTGATTTCATATACTCGACCCGGGTGAGTTACGAGATTTCCGCGAACAGCTCAAGCGATGTCCAAGCAAGGCATATCGCGAAATCAGGAGTGAGAGTCGTGCGGGGTGTGCTGAGGAAGAAAAATCTTGAGGAGGTTCCCGTGCCCAAGGGAGTGCTCGCGCAGGCGATAAAGGCGCAGAACGGCGCCGGCGGCTGGGGCCTTTCCATCAGTTCTTTTCCCGTCGGAGACGGAAACATATCCCTTGAGGTCAGGGACGAAAGATCAAAGGTCAATCTTAACGCTCTTGTGGACCAGAAATCAAACCGGGTGGATTTTCAGGTACGGACGCAGCTAAACGAGCTTTTCCGTTTTCTCGGAGTTGAGACGGAGAAGGCCGATCTCTTCGTGGCAAGCCTTGTAAACTGGCTTGACGGAGCGGCGGCTGGGGGAGGAAACGATCAGGAGCCCGATGGCGCCGGTGCGGACCATTATGCGAAACTTGAGAATCCTTACTATGTAAAGGACGGACCGCTTGACAGCGTTGAGGAAATTAGGATGATTCAGGGGATGGATAAGGACTTCTTTTTCAGGGCCAGGGACTATCTGACCGTCTATCCTAATGACAAGAAGGTGAATTTCAGCACCGCTTCAAAAACGGTGATAATGGCTACTATTAAGGCTGCCGGCGTCTCAGTTACCGAGAGGGAGGGCAATATTCAGGAACTAAAAGACAGCGTTGTCAGGAGAATGGCCGACGAGATAATAATGCGCAGGAGCACGAAGAGGATTATATCGGTCAAAGAGACCAAGAAGATTTTAAAGGGAGTGGACTCGAGTCTGAAGATAAGTTCCGGTATTTCCGGCATGGTTCTTAAAGACGGAAAAAGCGATGTCTATGCCGCCGTTTCCACAGGCATAGTGGGAGAGGAAATTCCCGTGACAAGACAGATTCAAGCCATTATCCGTAAAAACCTGAAAAGGAAAAATTCGTATCCGACCCTAGCATCCTGGAAAGAAAGATAAGAGCCGAAGTGGCGGAATTGGCAGACGCGCAGGATTCAGGATCCTGTGGGCATTGCGCCCGTGGGGGTTCGACTCCCCCCTTCGGCAGAGCATAAAAAAGGGGGTGTCTTCTGAAAAGGCACCCCCTTTTTTATTAGTTTGTTTCTTTTTTATACGTCGTAATAAAGCGTGAATTCGTACGGTACGGGTCTTAGCCTGATCGGGTTGATCTCGTTTTCCGTTTTGTAGTCAATCCATGTCTCTATTACGTCTTCTGTGAACACGTCTCCTTTGAGCAGGAACTCGTGATCGTCTTCAAGGGCTTTTACGGCCTCTTCAAGCGAACCTGGTACGGAGGGGATATTGCTCAACTCCTCGGGTCCCAGCGCGTAAATGTCCTTGTCAAGCGGGTCTCCCGGCTTGATTTTCTTCTCGATTCCGTCGAGTCCGGCCATAAGCAAAGCTGAGAACGTCAGATAACCGTTGCACGAGGGATCGGGGAACCGGGTCTCGATTCTCTTTGCCTTTGGGCTGGGAGAATACATGGGGATTCTTACCGCCGCGCTTCTGTTTCTTGCGGAGTAGGCAAGATTCACGGGAGCTTCGAACCCTGGAACGAGCCTTCTGTAGGAGTTCGTTATCGGGTTGCTAAACGCGCATATGGCTCTTGCATGCTTGAGGACTCCACCCACATAATACATCGCGAGTTCGCTCAGTCCCGCGTATCCCTTTCCGGCGAAAAGAGGTTTTCCGTTTTTCCACAGAGACTGGTGAATGTGCATTCCGGAACCATTATCGTCAAAGACGGGCTTTGGCATGAAAGTGGCCGTTTTCCCGTGTTCCCGGGCGACGTTCTTTACAACGTACTTGTACCATTTCATGTTGTCTCCCATCTGGACTAAGGGAGCGAAGCGCATGTCAATCTCCGCCTGCCCCGCTGTTGCGACTTCATGGTGATGGGCTTCCACTGAAATACCGAGGCTCAGAAGCGTGCTTACCATTTCGGAACGTATGTCGTGCATGCTGTCTGAAGGAGGCGTTGGAAAGTAGCCTTCCTTATGCCTGAGCTTGTGGCCGAGGTTCGGCTGTTCATCAGCTCCGGAGTTCCAGATGCCTTCTTCCGAATCTATGAAGTAGTATCCGCCGCGCGGACTCTGATCGTATCTGACATCGTCAAGAATGAAGAATTCCAGCTCAGGGCCGAAGTAGGCGGTGTACGCGACTTTCGTA
>JAJEGO010000060.1 GCA_022819805.1 Candidatus Dadabacteria bacterium | reverse complement strand
GTCAGCCGCCATAAGCACGGGGTACCCGAGAAGCCCGGCCGAATAGTTGTCCCCCACTCCCATATCCTGAATTTTCTCCTTAAGGGTGGGGATTCTCTGAAGCCTAGGCACGGGACAAAGCATCGAGAGTATGGTCGAGAGTTCCGTTATCTGCGGCACCTGGGACTGAACGTAGAAAACTGAGCTCTCTGGGTCCATTCCCACAGAAAGCCAGTCGCACACCATCTCGATCGTGTTTTCCTCAACCTCGACGGCCCTGTCGTAATGGGTGGTCAGCATGTGGAGGTTGGCGACCAGAAAAAAGCAGTCGTATTCGCTCTGAAACCTGATACGGTTTTGAAGCGAACCCACAAGGTGTCCTAAATGAAGTTTCCCGGTTGGCCTGTCTCCGGTAACCAAGATGGGTTTTCCGCTCACGCTAACCTCCGATAAGTCGATGCGTGGCGGTAATGTTACTCAAACAGTGAAGATACTCAACAGAATGGATGGGGTTTGAGTTCACCCGATTAGGCTTTCCGCAAATTTCAGCGGAAAAACAGATGATAATAATGTTAAAAAAGTTGCAACCAGAATATTAAAAAAATATAATCTAATTAGAGAGAAAATTGAGCAGGTGACATATGTTAATAAACAATTCTCTAAGGTTAGCAGCTGTAGCTTTGCTACTCATGCTCGGTGCGGCAGCCTGTAGTAACGAAAATAATGATAAATACGACTACGAAGAGAACTACGAAACTGAAGGTGTAGTCACAGGTATCGTTGACTCCCAATCCTTCCTTCTCGACAATGTCCTCGTAACGCACGATTCCTCAACCCGCTTTGAACACGGCAACGCCAATGACCTCGCCGTCGGCAGACGCGTGGAAGTCGAAGGCACCAGAACAACTTCGGGAACCATAGCAGCCCGAGAAATCGAGTTCGAGGATGGAGATTATGACGATGATAGCGACTATAATAACGAAATCGAGGGCGCAATCACAAGCATTGTTAACTCCCAGTCCTTCTTTCTCGGCAACACTCTCGTAATACATGACTCCTCGACCCGCTTCGAATACGGTAACGCCAATGACCTCGCCGTCGGCAGACGCGTGGAAGTTGAAGGATCAGGAACAACTTCGGGAACCATCATAGCCCGAGAAATCGAGTTCGAGTACACAGACTATGACGATGATGACGATTATTATGATGATTACTATGAAATTGAGGGCAGAATCACCAGCATTGTTGACTCCCAATCCTTCCTTCTCGGCAGCACTCTCGTAATACACAATTCTTCAACCCGATTTGAATACGGCAACGCCAATGATCTCGCCGTCGGCAGACGCGTGGAAGTCGAAGGATCAGGAACAACTTCGGGAACCATAGCAGCCCGAGAAATCGAGTTCGAGGATCGAGACTATTACGATGATGGCGACTATTATAACGACAATGATGATAACGACTATTACGATGATTATTATGAAATTGAGGGCAGAATTACGAGTCTTGTTGACTCCCAATCCTTCCTTCTCGGTAGCACTCTCGTAATACACAATTCTTCAACCCGATTTGAATACGGCAACGCCAATGACCTCGCCGTCGGCAGACGCGTGGAAGTCGAAGGCTCGAGAACAAGTTCAGGAACTGTCATCGCTCGAGAAATCGAATTCGAGGATGACTAACTATTGCAAACAACCTTAATTGAGTAATCAGACTGTGGTGTGTAATACCCGTGGTAAAGTTGTGTTATGTAATATGACAAGCTGACAGAAATATCAAAATTCCTCTGAACCTTCCTGCTACTTTGTAGTCAGAATCGTTTTTGAACTCACTTTAGTCCTGTAAAATCAAACCGCGTTGGACCTTTCGCAAATTTCGGTGGAAAAACAAAACCCCGCCCCGCCGAAATCAAAGCTCCCCAACCCCGCTTGCATCATTGACACCGTACTTTCTCATATGATAAACTAAATGAAAATATTTCTCATTTAACAATGCGGATGAACAGAGCATTTTCCTTATTACTGACAGTTGCCTTTCTGGGAGCGCAGATGTTCTCATTTGCCCATGCGGCCGAGTACGGTTCCTAGGAACACGAGCATGAGGTAAAGCACCTGCTTTCGGGACAAATGCTGTTTGTGACATGGGCAGACATAGCGAAACACGCACCCATTTACGCATTGATATTGCTGGCCTGGTTTTCCAGGCCCGAGGTGCGAAACAACATTGGATTTTACCTGCTCTTCGCCCTTGCCATCACTTCATCGGTTCAGCTGGTCGGGGGGTCTATGTAGTCTTTGCAAGCCTCATACTGCCGGCTCTGGCCGGCGTACGCGTAAGACAGCCTCATCTTGTGGCATGGCTCTGCGGAGTAGTGGCAGTTTTGTCCGGCATCGCCTTCGCCGCAGTGTTTGATATGCCCGCCGGACCGGTCATCATCCTGTCATATACCGCGACGGCCTTGGCTATACGAGGGGTCAGGATGGTAAGCTGGGATCAGAAAACTTAATATGAGGAATGTTTCAATGAAACAGTTGTCGTTAAGCAAATCTTTTCGATATGAAACATTAGGAGGCCAGAGAGATGAAACAATTTGATGTTGTTATTGTTGGAGCCGGTCCGGCGGGAATAGGGATTGCTGCTATGCTCAAGGATTTAGGTTTAAAGCGAATGATTGTTCTTGAGAGAGAAAAAGTCGGCGCGACCTTCGATAAATGGCCAAAGGAAATGCAGCTCCTAACCCCTTCATTTACAACTAACTTCTATGGTCATCTTGACCTTAATGCGGTTATATCCGGGACCTCGCCAGCATATATGCTTCGAAAGGAACACCCTACCGGCAAGGAGTATGCCTTGTATTTAAGAGAGATATCAGAATATTTTGGTTTGCCAGTTGTTGAAGATGTAAATGTAGAGAAGGTGCTTCATTCTAAAGGCTCTTTTAAAGTTCATATTACTGAAGGAAAGCCGATA
The DNA here is from genome assembly GCA_022819805.1 of Candidatus Dadabacteria bacterium. Classification (GTDB taxonomy): domain Bacteria; phylum Desulfobacterota_D; class UBA1144; order Nemesobacterales; family Nemesobacteraceae; genus Nemesobacter. The sequence goes on along the minus strand of JAJEGO010000060.1, from coordinate 5,150 downwards.
GAGTCTCGCTTTTTGATTTGGGCGGGTGGAGAATTTCAGTACCCGAATACAAATTCTATTCCAGGTGCTGAATTGTGTTTGCATAACAGCCAAGTGAAAAGCTGGGAACACATTAAAGGCGATGAAATTTATATTATCGGCGGTTATGAGAGCGGCATTGATGCAGCCATCCATTTAAGTCGATTGGGCAAAAAGGTTCATGTATTAGACCGCGATGCGCGTTGGAGCAAAGAAACAACTGACCCAAGTGAAAACTTATCGCCTTTTACGTTGGAGAGGTTGAAGCAGGAAATAATTTATAACAGGATTGAGCTTGTTGGTAAATCCATGGTTAAGGAGGTAAGGTTGGAGCAGGACAAGTATTTGATTTATGTCAGAGGCAAATCATCACCTTATCAAAGTGCCACACCACCTATTTTGGCAACAGGATTTAAAAGTAGCTTGGTCGTCATTAAAGAATTGTTTGATTGGGAGAGGGATAAAGCTTACTGTTTGCTGAATGAGGAGGACGAATCAACCAAAACTTCTGGATTGTTTCTCGTTGGTCCACAAGTTCGCCATGATGATCTTATTTTTTGTTTTATTTATAAGTATCGCCAGAGGTTTGGTGTTGTCGCTAATGCAATTGGAAAACGGTTGGGCATGGATACAACGCTGCTTGAGTCATATCGTAATGAAGGCCTCTACCTAGATGATTTGAGCTGTTGCGGAGAGGAGTGTGTTTGCTGATGCAAGAAGAATTAGTTCAGAAAAAAATTAAGTCCAATATAAGCATACAGTGGTTATGCCAATTGATTGCCAGTTTGTCTTGGTTCACTTCCGTTATTGTTTACGGATCATTTGAACTGGGTGATTGCCTGCAATTGTTGGCTGCATCCGCGTGGACCGTATCTAATATTATGAGCTATTTTACTAACAAGAATTATGTCATAAACCGAAGCATGCGACGGTGGAGACAGAAGGCCAGTGTCAACAGAAGCGGCTTCTGGCGCATACGATGCCTTTAAGTCTGGAACTCCTGAACAAAGACGCCGGTTGATGAACTCTGTATTTTCGAACCTAGAGCAAAGGGATTAACCCTTTGTTATACCTTGCCCCTTGAAAAAACTGTTTTTGATAGTTTCGTAAATGCGTCTAATATTGAAAAATGGCGCGCCCGGAGGGATTCGAACCCCCAACCTCTTGATCCGTAGTCAAGCGCTCTGTCCAGTTGGGCTACGGGCGCGGAGAAAGCTCAGGCTTTTTAATGCTTCCTGAGCCGAGTGGCGCAGTCAACCCGGAAAACGCCAGGAGCAATTAACAATACGGATTTCTATATTATAATAGTCGTTCTGAATTTTATTCTGGGAAAAACGAAATGGCAAAGCTCGAATCGCTTCTTGACATTGAAGTCAAAACCTACCTTCAAAGGGTAAAGAGCAAAGAAGAGGTAAAGGATCTTGTTTCCGGAAACCTCACCAGAGAAACCTACGCAAGATTCCTGTTCACTTTTTACATAATCGAGTTTCTGAGTCAGAGAGCGGTCAACATGGCAAGCATAAACACGAAAGACTCCGACCCCTACCTGAGCAAAAGGTTTCATTCCTGCGCACAGGGAGAACTCGGACACGCCGAGATTGCCCTTCGTGATCTAAAGGACCTCGGAGAGAAGGAGACCAATCCTTTCTGCCTTGAGGTCGTAAGGGAGTACGACGAGTTCCTGCAGAACGCCGCCGAGCAGTTCCCTCTCGCCATCCTTGGACATTCCTACCTGTTTGAAAACGTATCGGGGCTTCTTTTCCCTGAATTAGAAACAGTTCCCGATCCCTCGACATTCATAGAGGTTCACGCCAAGGAAGATCCCGCACACTCCCTGGCGATAAAAAAAACGGTAAGAAGAATCGAAAAAGATCTCGGCGAAGAAAAGATCGAAAAAATTGTCCAGTTCAGCAGGGAAAGCGGAGACTACCTGATGCGGCTATTTGATTCCCTTGCTTAAGCCCAGAATCTCTTCGTAGCGAAAACACGAGACCAGGTGATCATTCACCACCCCCGTCGCCTGAAGATGGGCGTAGACGATAGTGGGACCCATGAAGCGGAAGCCCCGTTTTTTAAGGTCGCGACTCACCGTCACCGATAGTTCCGTAGAAGCCGGTATTTCCGAGAGTTCCTCCCATGCGTTTATAACCGGGACTCCGCCGGCAAACCCCCACAGGTAATCGGAGAAGCTCTCGAACTCACCCTGTATCTCAAGGAACCGCGCGGCATTGTTTATCGAAGCCTCTATTTTCTTTCGGTTGCGTATTATTCCGCTGTCCGACATGAGTTCCCGTATCTTCTCCTCTCCGTAGCGGGCAACTTTTTCCGGATCGAACCCGTCGTAAAGACGCCTGTAGTTCTCCCTCTTGCGAAGAACCGTAAACCAGCTGAGTCCCGCTTGGGCAGACTCTAGGACCAGAAACTCAAACTGCTTTTCGTCAGAGAAAACGGGCACTCCCCATTCGTTGTCGTGGTAATCCCTCTCAAGATCGGTTTTCTCGCACCATGGACATCTTCGCATTCTATCTCTCCCCACGATTCAAAGAAAGGCGTTGTAGAGAAACCCGAAGAAAAGCACTTGGGGAACAGCCACTACGGGAAGGAGCAAAGCCGTCTTTCTGCCTATGTTAGTCCAGAGAAGCCCGATCTCCGTATAGTCGGTCACAACCCCCGCCATCAGGAAAACAAAGGGATTTCCAAACGCCTGGACCTTGTCATAGATCTCAAAGGCAATAACCGAACTTCCCTCGCTGCAGACCTCAATCACGGTGGCTCCCACAAGGGTGAGTAAAAGGCCGCCTGTGTCCGGACCAAGGTACTGCATAAAAAATTCCCCAGGCACGTATACGTCTATCAGAACCGCCGCTATAAGGCCGACTATAAGCCACCAGAGTACCATGTTGGAAAGATTGAGACTTCCCCTGAGAACTCCCGGAACACTTTCCCTCAGGGAAAAATTCTTTATCTTCTCCCACTCGTATCCCTCCTCCAAGCCCGAGACGTTGTTTTTCTCCACATAACCGCCCCGCTCAAGCGCCTCGAAGATAAGACCGGTAATAATGGCGATAAACCCCGCCGTGACTATGAACAGGACACCTTTCCACCCGAAAAAGCTTATGAGAAGAATGGTCACGGGGAAATTAGCCCAGGGAGAGGCGAGCAGAAATGTTATCACAGCCGGGACGCTGGCCCCTTTTTTGTAGATCTGGATAGCTATGGCAAGTATTCCGTGGGAGCAGGAAGACATTAGAAAACCTCCCGCGAGCGCGTAGAAAAGCGATGGCTTGCCCGTTTTGCCGAGGTATCTGTATATAAACCCCTCGGGAACGAGGTAATCTATCGCCCCACCCAGAAGAAAACCCACAGCAAGCGGAATGGCGAGCAGCCGGAGATAGCCCAGGAGAGAAGCATTAAGGGCCGAAAGCTGCGGCAGGAAGGAAACGGCAATCAGGCAGAGAAGCAACGCGAGAGAGATTTTCAGGTTTCGGCTGACTCGAAGCGGTTCGCCGGGAGGGGGAACATGGCAACATGAAGCCTGATCAGTATCCGTGTTAGAAACCGTATGTACCACTAGACAAGCCTCGAGTTCACTTTCTATCCGCCTTCGACAAAGACCAAAGCAAATTTCCTTATACGCATCTGACGGGAACCCCCGCGTGATGTAATATTATACCCTGAATAAAGCAGTTTGGATTAATCAGAATTCGGTCCGTTCCAAGGAGGTTGTCCATCATGCGGTCGAGAAATTTCGGTGTTTTGTTTTTGTCAGCAGTGATTTGCACTGCGGGATTACTCCTGCTTTCATCTTGTGAAGACAATGATGAGACGGAACCGATGGAGATGAGAGGATTTTTCCTCAGCATTAACGAGGCGGGCACAGTAGATTGCGGATATGAGAACGCCGACGTGTATTTAAGGGGAGATGAATCCACCGGCAAGCTTGACGTGGAAATCATCTCCACGAGCCCCACTTTCCCGGACTCGGAATTCAGCTACAAGGGAACAAAAGTCATTAAAAACAAGGGCCAGAAGGCTGAAAAAATTATTGTAGCGTCCTTTGTGATTGAAAGTGATGACGGAGATCTCTTTCCAGCGACAGTTAATGTCGTTTCAAGAACCGATGATGAAATCGGCGACGGGGCTACCATATTTACCGGTTACTGGAGCGGTGACGCCGTCCGGCCCGAAGGCAACCCCGTGGTGACGTGCCCGTACGTGCTTGTGCCGAGAGAGACACTTTTCGCAGACAGTTGCGGGGGAGAGAGAACTCCGATGGCCGAGGGACTGAGGAAATATCTCGGCAACGCAGACAACCCAACAGAGCTGGGTAATTGCTACAGGCAGCTTACCCCTGAAGGCAGGCTGTCTCCAATGATATTTGAATGAGTAAGATCGCTCATATTTTGATCAAGAATCAACTTTGGCGAAAATCTGAATTTCCTCCGTTTGTCCGCTTTTTTTTCTAGGGTAAAATCACTTGCGTTATGGGAAAGAGAATAGTGGTAGCCATGAGCGGAGGGGTCGACAGTGCAACCACCGCCGCTCTTCTTAAGTCCCAGGGGCATGAAGTCATAGGAATGACCATGCAGCTTTGGGATTACGGAGAGAGCGAAGGAGGATGCTGCTCCGCGGATGAGGTCTGCGACGCCAGAAGAGTCGCATACGAGATAGGCATACCTCACTACGTGGTAAATTACATGGATTCCTTCAGGGAACTAGTGGTTTCCGATTTCGTAAGCAAATACGATTCGGGAGAAACTCCCATACCCTGCGTGCTCTGCAACCAGTTCATGAAGTTTGACTTCCTTCTGAAGCGAGCTCTTGAGCTTGACGCGGACTTTCTCGCCACGGGCCACTACGCAAGGATATCCCGAAGCGCCGAAACCGGCGAGTATTCCCTCGAGCGGGCCGTTGATCCCGCCAAGGACCAGTCGTACTTCCTCTTCACTCTAGGCCAGCGGGAACTCCAAAGGCTAATCTTTCCTTTGGGAGACAAAACGAAAACCGAGGTGAGGGAAATTGCCGAGGACATGGGACTCAGGGTTGCCTCGAAGGCCGAGAGCATGGGCGTCTGCTTCATAACTGGAAGCAGCTACAGGGAATTTCTTGATCCCTTCCTCGAGAGAGGAAAA
>JAJEGO010000026.1 GCA_022819805.1 Candidatus Dadabacteria bacterium | reverse complement strand
ATATAAGTTTTGAGAGATTCATAAACTCCCTGAGCATAAAGCACGTGGGCACAAGAACCGCCCAGGGGCTTGCGCAGGAATTCAGAACCCCGGAGAACCTGATGAAAGCCACGGACGAGGATCTTCTCCGCGTGGACGGCGTCGGAGAGGAGCTCGTGCAAAGCATACTGAAGTTCTTCGGGGACCCCGAGAGAAGGGACGTCGTTGAGGAACTCCTGCGTCACGTGAGGATAGAAGAAGAACCCGAACCGCCGGGGGAAAGCGAGGAAATCGCCGGAAAAACCTTCGTGCTCACCGGAACCCTCTCCCTTCCCCGGGAACAGGTAAAGCGGGAGATCGAGAGACTCGGCGGAAAAGTCGTTAACTCCGTATCCGGAAAGACGGATTTTCTGGTTTCGGGAACAGACCCCGGAGCAGCGAAACTGAAAAAAGCCAGAGAGCTCGGAACGGATATTATTACAGAGGAACAGCTAAGGAAGCTTACGGGGCTTTAGTTTCGTGTCTTTGCCTGTAAACCTCGTAGAGGAAAATCCCTGCAGCCACAGAGGCGTTTAGGGACTCCACCTTGCCCTCCCTGGGGATTGAGAGAAGAAAGTCGCACCTCTGTTTTGTCTTGCTCCGCATTCCCCTGCCCTCGTTTCCGATCACAACGGCTATATCGAGCGAAGCGAAGTCACAGCCGGAGACCACATCCACTGAGTCCGCATCCGCCCCGGCAATCCAGATCCCTTTTTTCTTAAGAGAATCAATCACCCTGCCGAGATTAGTCTCCCGGGCAATTTTTATGTTGGCAGAAGCCCCCGAAGAGACTTTCACCACCGTGGGATTCACATCACACGCCCGGTCAGCGGGTATGACGATCCCATGAACCCCCAGGAAATCCGCGGTCCTTATTACAGCGCCTAGGTTGTGAGGGTCCTCCACGTGGTCAAGAATCAGAAGGAAAACCTTCTCCCCCCTTTCCTTAGCCACCGCGAGCATCTCCTCGACTGAACTGTAGGTAAAATCCGAGACCTCAGCCGCGATCCCCTGGTGATTCGGGCTCTTGCATATATCGGTAATCGCGCCCTTGGGGAGATGGGAGAGTTTTATGCGGAATTTCTTGATCGAGGCGCTTATTCTCGGGTCTGAGGAAACGTCAAAATTCTCCGAAACCATGATCTTCTTTATCTCCCGGGGAGAATTGCGGAGAAGCTCGGCAACGGAGTTTTTGCCGTAAACGATCAACGCGGGGCCTCGCGGGTCGCAAAGTTCTTTTTCACGTAGTTAATCTTGTACCATATGTTGTCGTCGATCCATTTGGCGTCCCACCACTCAAGCGGCCTCACGGGAACCCCCTGAACGTAAACCCCGAAATGGAGATGGTCCCCGACGGCAAGCCCCGTGGTACCCGTCCGCCCCACACGGGTCTCTTTCTCCACGCCGTCTCCGACGCTCACATCCATCGAAGTCAGATGGGAGTAAATCGTCATAACCCCCATTCCATGGTCGATGATGACCGTGTTGCCGTATATGCCTAGGTGTTCGGCAAAAACCACCACTCCGCTGTTAGAGGCGGTAACGGGGTACTTTCTGGTAACGGAGAGGTCGTAGCCGAGGTGATACTGCCTGTCAATCACTTCGCCGTCCATCAGGTATTCCCTGTGGTCCGCAAATGTCGCGCCCACCTTGGAATTGGGAAGCTGGCTGAATTTGCCCTTCCAGAGCATCTTGTCCCCGCTTTGTCTTCCTACTTCGTATATCCTGTTGTCGTTTTCTTTTCTCGTCTCGTTGTTGATCTTGAGAAACGCCTTGCGGAAATCAGGCTTCCCGTCATCGGTGAGCGAAGCATAGCCGTAGACCTTGCTGAAAAGCGGGAGGACCTTTTTCTTGAGAAACCCCTCGGAGAGCGCTATTTCGTCTTTCACGTAAGTGGACCCAAGGAGCCTGTAATAAACGGATTCCGTGGCTTTGTTTCCAGCCGCGTCGGCTGCGATAATTTCTATCTTTTCGCCCTTGGCGGCATCGTACGGATAGGCGAAGAAGGAGAGATATATCAGGGGATCCTCAAAGTACCCGCCGTAGCCTTCGAAAAAGAGGTCTTTTATCCGAACGCCGGTTGAGACCGCGTCCTCAGAAACCTTGTATATGACAACTCCCGCGCCCCCGTGCCTTATATACAGCATGGGGGAGAGCTCCTGTACTTCGGGAGGGATGAAATCGAGGGTGACTTTCTGGCTGAAAACGGCCTTTCTGCCGGGGAAAAGGCCGCTCATGAAACGGTCGGTCGCCTCTATGAAAAGTTCCGACTCGCCACCTTTTATGCCGAGCTTCTCGGGGTTTATCCTTACGCTTATCACATCGGTTTTCGTTCCCCTCTTATACTCTTTTTCGACAAGAACGGACTCCCCGTAAGTGTCAAGTAGGTAGATGCGCACCTTGGAAAGCCCGGTGCCCTTATCCGATACGGTTACCTCAAAGGGCTCCGCCCCCAGGCTCTTCATGTCCCGCTCGGTGGATATGACGGGAGGACTCATTTCGGCAATGGAAATAACTTTTATGAGAGCGACTATCAGAAGCAAAATCCCAAAAGCAGCGGCAACCTGTTTTCCAGACACCTTCGGCATTAAAACGACCTCCTTTGAGCTATGGCAGCAGCTTTATTTTTCATGTTATAAGAACAAGTTAGATAACAAACAGAAAGTTTCTTTTGAGATCGCCCAGAGAATGTAAACCTACCCTCGCGCAATCCGGCTTTACGGCAAAAAACCCCGGCAAACAGAACAGACTGAACCTCCAGGGGAGATCGAGTGAACTCTGTTTTTATTTGGCGGGTTTTAAGTATAATAGGCTTGATAGGAAAATCCAGACCCCTTAGCGTGACTGAGAAGAAATCCCCTGCGTTTTCCCTAAAAACAGTGCGTCGAAAAACGATTTTTCTTATATTGACGGCGATAGTTTCCGCCCTTATCGTAGGGCTTATTCTGTTCTCAAAGACCGAGCAAAGCCGCCAGTTCGCGAAAAACCTGATAGAGCAAAGGCTCAACTCGATTCCCAATTTCCATATCAGCCTCGGAGAGATCAGGGGAAGCATAATCTCCACGGTGGAGATAGACGATATTGAAGTAAAAATAGACGGTGAGAGCTTCGTGGAGATCGAAAAACTCTCAACGAACTACTCGATCCCCCTTCTTTACTCGATAATCTCGAGAAAAAAGCTCTACCTGTCAAACACGGA
>JAJEGO010000052.1 GCA_022819805.1 Candidatus Dadabacteria bacterium | reverse complement strand
CAAGGGACCGAAACACGTCTCACAAACATGCTTTGGTTCCTTGGGATAAATATCGCTGCATTCCTTGCATTTAAGAGATTCTACGAAACCCATAATGCCTCCAAAAACTCAATTGGGAGTAAAAATTACCCTAAAGGCTTTTGATGTCAAAGAAATTCCGCGACTCACAAACAGGCGCTACAGAGGCTTTTGCCCGGCTCGTTTATGGTGCGCGTCCGTGTTTTTTATCCGCAATATGGCTGTCAGGTACACTTTCACGCAAATAAGGAGGCCCTGATGAACGTACTTAGCGAGGACGGATTCTCAATACACGGGTTCAAGGTCAGCGAGAGCGACGGCAACTACAATTACCTGGTGGCATGCGAGGAAACCGGGGAATGCGTGGTAATAGACCCGCTTGATCCGATCACCCTTCTTAAGATCGTAAGAGAGAGGGACTACAGGGTTAAGTATGTAGTGAATACCCACGCGCACCCGGATCACATTTCGGGAAACAACCCCATAACGAAGGTCTTTCTCTCCTCGAAAATACTTATTCACCGTACGGCCCTTGACTATGTCGCTCCCAGAAGCGAAGGCATAGAAGAGGGAGACAAGATAGATTTCGGAAAGCAGCGCCTTGAGGTAATTCATACTCCGGGCCACTGCCCGGAACACGTCTCCTTTATAATCGGGGACAACATTTTCCTGGGCGATACCGTGTTTGTCTCCGGGTGCGGAAACGTAAAGTTCAGGGGAAAAGTCGAAGACCTCTATGAGACCTTCGCCTTTAAGCTTCCCCCTCTACCCGACAGACTCAGGATGTTCTGCGGCCACGACTACGCGGAAACTAATCTCAGGTTCGCTCTTGAACTTGCCCCGGAGAACGAAGACGCGAAGAAAAAGCTCAAGGAAATCCCCGAGGACAGGTTTCCCCGTTCAACCCTTGGGGAGGAAAGGACTTATAATCCCTTTATGAGAACGGGTGATCCGGCCATTGTGGATTCGCTAAGGGAAAAGGATCCGTCCTTGGGAGATGATCCGATGGCGGTTTTCATAAAGTTAAGAGAACTCAGAAACATATGGTAGACTCCGTGTTTTTCTTTGCTCCCGCAAAGTGGCGTTTGCCGGCGGGAAAGGAAAATATAATGTCTTTCGACAAGGCGAGGGAGAATGGCTACGGAAGATAACGGCACAAAAGTCTCCGCGCGGCTCGAGGCTCTTGCGGAAAAGAGAATAGTTTTCCTCGACGGCGCCATGGGCACGATGATCCAGAGGCACGACCTCGAAGAAGAGGATTTCAGGGGAGATCTGTTCTCTGACCACACTGTGGATCTGAAGGGCAATAACGACCTTCTTTCCCTTACAAGACCCGACGTCATATACGAGATCCACAGGAAATACTTTGAGGCCGGCTGCGATATAGTTGAGACCAACACCTTCAGCTCCACCTCCATAGCCCAGGCCGATTACGGTCTTGAGAGCTGGGTGAGAACCCTTAATGTCGAGTCTGCGAAACTCGCGAAGAAGGCAGCTTCTGATTTTATGGAGAAAAATCCGGGAAGGGTTTGCTTTGTCGCCGGGGCGCTGGGTCCGACCAATAAGACCGCGTCAATGTCCCCGGACGTAAACGATCCGTCTTACAGGGCGGTTTCCTTTGACCAGCTCGTAGAGGCATACCGGGAGCAGGCCGAAGCTCTTGTCGAAGGAGGGGTGGACATACTCCTGCCCGAGACCACTTTTGACACCCTTAACCTGAAGGCGGCCATATACGCCATTGAGAGCTTTTTCGACGCGCACGGCGAGAGACTTCCCGTCATGATTTCCGTTACCATAACGGATCGTTCCGGACGCACCCTCTCGGGGCAGACAGTGGAGGCTTTCTGGAACTCGGTTCGCCACGCGAAGCCCTTCAGCGTCGGGATAAACTGCGCGCTGGGCGCAGAAGACATGCGTCCTTACATTGAGGAACTCTCGCGAATAGCCGACTGTCGCATAAGCTGCTACCCGAATGCCGGGCTTCCCAACCCGTTGAGTGAGACGGGATACGACGAAACGCCCGAGATTACCTCCACTCTTCTTCAGGATTTCGCAGAGAGCGGTTTTGTCAACATAGTCGGCGGATGCTGCGGCACTACTCCCGAGCACATAAACATGGTGGTGGAAAAACTGAGAGACGTTCCGCCGAGGGAACCCTCCGCTTACAAGGATGCGACCAGACTGAGCGGTCTTGAACCCCTTACAGTAACCTCTGATCCCCAAGGGCCTTTCATAATGGTCGGCGAGAGAGCCAATGTTACCGGCTCTCCCAAGTTCGCAAGGCTGGTGAAAGAGGGGGATTTCGAAGGAGCCGTTTCCGTAGCCCTTCAGCAGGTGGAAAACGGGGCGAACATAATAGACGTTAATTTCGACGAGGGGCTTCTCGACTCAGAGGCCTGTATGAGGCGGTTTCTCAACCTTATTGCTTCGGAACCCGAGGTTACCAGGGTTCCGGTGATGATAGACAGCTCCAAGTGGTCCGTTATTGAGGAGGGGCTTAAATGTATTCAGGGCAAATGCATTGTAAATTCCATAAGCCTCAAGGAAGGCGAGGAAGTGTTCTGCCAGCAGGCAAAAGAAGCCATGCGTTACGGCGCCTCGGTCGTGGTGATGGCTTTTGATGAAGAAGGCCAGGCGGCCTCAAAAGAGGACAAGGTGGAAGTCTGCAAAAGAGCTTACCGCATATTGACCGAAGAAGTGGGCATGGATCCCTGCGATATAATTTTCGATCCCAACATTCTTACGGTCGGAACCGGGATCGAGGAGCACAATTCCTACGCCGTGAATTACATAGAGGCCGTGAGGGAAATAAAAAAGTCCTGTCCCGGGGCCCTTACAAGCGGTGGAGTGAGCAACATATCCTTCTCTTTCAGGGGGAACAACGTCGTGCGCGAAGCCATGCACAGCGCGTTTCTTTATCACGCGATAAAAGCCGGGCTCGACATGGGGATAGTGAACGCGGGAATGCTCACCGTTTATGACGACATTGACCCCGAACTTCTTGAAAGAGTGGAGGACGTGCTTCTTAACCGTCGTCCCGACGCCACCGAGCGTCTTGTTGAGTTCGCGAAACGTTTCGAGGGGGTGAAGTCCTCGGGTGCGGAGAAGGAAACCAGGGAGTGGAGGGAACTTGGGGTTGAAAAACGCCTTGAGCACTCTCTTGTAAACGGCATAGCGGATTTCATCGAGGATGATACCGAAGAGGCCAGAGTCAAATACGGGGCCCCGATTAATGTTATTGAAGGTCCCCTTATGGATGGGATGAAGGTGGTCGGAGATTTGTTCGGCGACGGCAAGATGTTTCTTCCCCAGGTGGTGAAAAGCGCGAGAGTGATGAAAAGGGCCGTCGCGTACCTCCAGCCCTTTATGGAGAAGGAAAAAGAGGGGAGCGGCGGAGTTAAGGGGAAATTCGTTATAGCCACAGTGAAGGGAGATGTGCACGATATAGGAAAAAACATAGTGTCCGTGGTTCTCGGCTGCAACAACTACGAGGTTATAGACCTCGGAGTAATGGTCCCTTGCGAGAAGATACTCAACGTCGCAAGAGAGAATCAGGCGGACTTCATAGGGTTAAGCGGACTGATCACGCCTTCTCTTGACGAGATGGTCTATAACGCGAGAGAAATGGAACGGGAGGGCTTCAGAATCCCTCTTCTTATAGGCGGGGCGACAACTAGCAGGGCTCACACGGCGATAAGGATTGCTCCGGGGTACAGTGGCATAGTTGACCACATAGCGGATGCTTCGCTTGTGGTGGGCGCCTGCAACGAGATGCTGGATTCGGAAAAGGCCCGGCTTTACATGGAGAAACTGGAAAAAAGCAACCTGGAGCAAAGAGAGCGTTTCGAAAAAGCCCGGGGCCAGGCGGAATATGCCTCTATAAAAGAGGCAAGGGGGAAAGCGTTTCCGACTGACTGGGAGAACATCACGATAGAGCGCCCGGGGCGGCTTGGAGTTTTTGTATTTGACGACATCTCTCTTGAAGAAGTCACAGGCTATATAGACTGGTCTCCTTTTTTCTGGGCATGGGAGCTTAAGGGAGTTTTCCCGAAGATACTTGAGCACCCCCAAAGAGGGGAGCAGGCGAAAAAACTATACCGGGACGGTCAGACACTTCTTAAGCGGATAATCCTGGAGAAGGTCTTCACTCCCCGCGCGGTTGTCGGAATCTTCCGCGCAAACAGCGCCGGAGACGATGTTGAGGTCTACGGAGAGGAAAAACGGGTTCAGGCGGTGTTTCATTTCCTAAGACAGCAGGAGATGCGCTCCAAACAAGGCCACCATTACTGTCTTTCCGATTTTATAGCGCCAAGGACTTCGGGCAGAGAAGACTACATGGGGGGCTTTGTGGTAACGGCCGGCGGCGGGGTTGAGAAATTTTCTGAGGATTTTAAGCGAAAAGGGGATGATTACAATTCGATTATGACAAGCGTACTGGGAGACAGGATAGCAGAGGCTCTTGCTGAGATGATTCATAAAAAAGTAAGGGATCTCTGGGGGTACGGAAAAGAAGAAAAGCTCAGTTCTGAAGATCTGATAAACGAAAAATACAGGGGCATAAGGCCTGCCCCCGGGTACCCGGCCTGTCCTGACCACACGGAAAAAAAGATTCTCTGGGATCTTCTCGAGGCGGAGAGACACACAGGCGTATCGCTTACCGAAAGCTATGCCATGACTCCGCCGAGTTCGGTCTCGGGTTTCTACATGGCCCATCCCGAATCAAGATATTTTTCTCTTGGGAAGATACTGAAGGACCAGGTCAGGGATTACGCGGAAAGAAAGAAGATCGTCCTTGAGGACGCGGAAAAATGGCTCCGCCCGAATCTTGGATATTGAGAAAATTCCTCTGCAAAATCGAAGACTTGCTTGACAAACGGCTTTAAAATATCTAGAGTGAAACTTGGTAGACCTAATCCTACTCAACCTGTTTTTTTGACGTTATGAAGAAATCGGATATTGAAAAGGAGTTCTCGCGGAGATTTAACCTTAATTCCGTAGAATCCAGAAAGGTTCTGGACGTCATAATTGATGCCATGACCCGGATGCTTCGTGACGGAGAAAGAATAGAAATAAGACATTTCGGGAGTTTCTTCACGAAGAGTTACGAGCCTTACGAAGGAAGAAATCCCAGAACAGGCGAAAAAATATACATTGGCGAAAAAACCCTTCCGCTGTTCAGGGTAAGCAACTGGCTCGCCCCGAGACTTACGGAAAAACAGAGTGATAAGTGACAGATCCCGGCCGGGATTTGCTAGCAGCCTTCTTTTATAAGCCCCCCAGATGCCTGTACTTGATATCCTTGTTTATCCCGACCCGGCGTTAAAAAGGAAATCCCTCCCGGTGGAGGAGCCGAGCGAAGACTTGAACCGTCTTCTAGATGACATGGTGGAGACCATGCACGATGCCAACGGCGTTGGACTCGCCGCCCCCCAGGTCGGTAGTAACATCAGGGTCCTGGTTATTGATGTCCATTTCCCTGAAGAGGATAGAAGGGAGTTCCACGAACTTATAAATCCCGAGATTGTCTCCTCTCGGGGATTCCAGGTCGGGGAAGAAGGATGTCTGAGTGTGCCCGGGTTTTTCGCGAACATAAGAAGAAAAGAACGTGTTCGGGTATCCGCCCTTGACAGAGCGGGCGAGCGTTTCACCATTGACGCGGAGGGAATGCTGTCAAGAGTTCTTCAACATGAAATTGATCATCTTGATGGTATATTGTTTTTTGACAGACTGGGGCGGCTTAAAAGGGATCTTCTTATAAAACAGATTAATGAGCGGTTCGTATCCGCACGGGATTAACTCTTTACTTTGCTCGATTCACCGGATGTTCTCACGACATGATTTCGGACCTGGTTAAAAACATAGAGCCTTTCTACGTAATGGATATCTTGGAGAGGGCAAAGGAGCTTGAGAGCGAGGGCCGGGACGTCGTCCATTTCGAGGTCGGAGAACCTGATTTTAATACTCCGCAGGAAATATGTTCGGCCGCCGTGCAGTGGATAGAGAAGGGCTACACGAAGTACACGAGCAGTCTTGGAATCGATGAGCTGCGCCAAAGCGTCGCAGAGGATTACAGCCGCACCTACGGGGTGGATGTGGGGTACGAGAGGGTAATAATAACTATAGGCAGTTCCCCGGCACTTCTGCTGGCGATGCTGACTGTTCTTAATCCCGGCGATGAGATATTGATAACGGACCCCCATTACGCATGCTATCCGCAGATAATAAATGTCGCCAGGGGGGTAGCGAAGAAAATACCCGTTTACGAAAGCGACGGTTATCAGGTTGATCCTGCGGAAGTCAAAAAGAACATCGGCAGGAAAACAAAGGCCATCCTGGTGAACTCCCCCGCTAATCCCACCGGTGCCGTTATGGACACCGATGTTTTCCGGGAACTGTCCGAGATGGGTCTTTTCGTGATTTCAGATGAGATATATCACGGTCTTGCCTACGGTGCGCGCGTTAACTCGGTTCTGGAATTCACAGACGATGCGATGGCGATAAACGGCTTCGCTAAGCTCTACTCCATGACGGGCTGGCGTCTTGGTTACATGATAGTTCCTAAAAACCTCGTAAGGTACGTGCAGAAACTTCAGCAGAACCTTTTTATCTCCGCCGGATCCTTCGTTCAGAAAGCGGGAGTCGACGCTATTGAAAAGGTGAAAAAAAGCGGCAGAAGCGAAGCCATGGTAGCTGAGTTCGACAAAAGAAGGAGGGAAATGATAAATGGGCTTTCATCGATCGGATTTGATATTGCGGTCGAGCCCAAAGGAGCTTTTTACGTCTTTGTGAATTCTTCCAGATGGAGCCGGGACTCCTGGCGCCTTGCGTTTGACATTCTCGAGAACTGTCATGTGGGTGTAACTCCCGGAATAGATTTTAGCGACAGGGGAAGGGATTATCTGAGATTTTCCTATACAACATCGATTGACTCCATAAGGGAAGGGATAAAAAGGCTGGGCGAGTTTCTGGCATGAGCATTCTTCGAAAAGCAAAAGAACTTGCCTTGTCCGCGATCAGGGAGTAGCTTTCTCCATTTTTTAGGAAAAGATGAATTTTCGTCACGGGATAACAGATGGATAAAAAGCTTGCCGTCGGAAACTGGAAAATGAACCTGCTTAGGGAAGAGGCGCGGGAGTTGTCGGGTGCGATAGTCAACCTGCTCGGAGAAGACTACGAGGACTGCCAGGTAGTTCTTGTGCCTCCCTACACGGCTCTTGATGTGGTAGGGAGCTGTATATCGGGTTCAAACATAGAGCTTGGGGCTCAAAACGTTTTCGGCAGGACCATGGGAGCCTTTACCGGTGAGGTGTCCGCGCCGATGCTTGTGGATGCCGGATGCAGATGGGTTATTGTCGGCCATTCGGAGAGAAGACACATACTTGGAGAAACTGATGAACAGATAAGGGAAAAGGTCTCTCTTTCCGTTTCCTGCGGCTTGAAAACAATTCTCTGCGTGGGAGAGACCGAGGCCCAGAGGGAAGAGGCGGTCTCCAGAAGCGAGGATGCTCTTGCGAGAAAAAGCCTCCTCTTTTCACCGATAAGAACTCAGATAGAAAGTGCCTTGGGTCCCCTGGATGAGAAACAGGTTTCGGATATCGTTATAGCGTATGAACCGGTCTGGGCCATAGGGACGGGGAAAAACGCTACTTCTTTGGAAATAGAGGAAATCCATCAATACATAACAGAACTTCTTGCTGAAATGTTTCCCGGTTCGGGTAATAATGTAAGAATTCTATATGGCGGCAGCGTCAAAACGGGTAACATAGAAAAGATTATGTCCGTTGAAGAAGTTGACGGAGTCCTGGTCGGAGGAGCCAGCCTTTCGGTCGACTCCTTTTTCAGAATAATAAAATCCGTTGGGGGTTAGAAATTGGAATTCTTAATACCGTCGGTAAAGATCATTCACATACTGGTCAGTGTACTTCTAATACTGATCATATTGCTTCAGCCGAGCAAATCCGGCGACATAGGTTCAATGTTCGGAGGTGGAAGTTCGGAGTCGGTCTTTGGTTCAAGCGGGGCAATGCCCTTTCTCGTGAAAATGACCAGGCTTTTCGGGCTTATATTTGTCATTACCTCCCTTTTTCTCGGTTATACCTCCGTAAAATCGATATCGGGTTCAGTTGTGGAGAAACCGCCGATCGAAGTCTTTGAGGAACTTCCCCAGCTGGGCGAAGAACCTTTGGAAAAATCCCCGGAACAAATTGAACAGCGCCAGGAGGCTAAAGCAGATGCGGATGCTGAATCGGCACCTGTACCTTCGTCCGAGGCCGCCCAGCCCCAAGCGACCCCCCAGCTCAAAGATTCTGGGGAATCACCTGAAGAGTGAAGTGATTTCTTTTCAGCCCTCTTTTATTTGAAAAAGCTTTAGTTAATATAGAGAAGTTAAGTTTATACGGTGGCAATGCGCCAATTCGGAGGGTTCAAAGATGACATACATAATTGCTGAACCATGTATCGGGGTAAAGGACAAAGCTTGTGTCGAAGCATGTCCGGTTGATTGCATATATGAAGGAGATGATCAGCTCCTTATCCATCCCGATGAGTGTATAGACTGCGGAGCGTGCGTTGACCCCTGTCCGGTGGATGCCATATTTCACGAAGACGAATTACCCGAGAAGTGGCAGAAGTTTATCGATATAAACAAAGACTTCTTTGAGGGTAAAGAAGGCCTTGAACCGGCCAGAAATGACTGAGCTTCACTAATAAATATTTAAGAAAACAAAGGGGGACCTGAAAAGTTCATGTCCCCCTTTCTTATGTTTACGGGCAAGTGCTTCCGTCCGGATCAAGCTCGTG
>JAJEGO010000010.1 GCA_022819805.1 Candidatus Dadabacteria bacterium | reverse complement strand
TACCGAAGGTACATCTCCCCCGTGTTGTCCTCGATCAGGCTTCCATTCCTGTCATATATCCTGAGTATGAAATTCGGTTTCCTGTATTTTCCCAGATTCGCAAAAACGGAATAGGCGCTTGTCAGTTCAAGCAGAGTTACTTCCGAGCTTCCCAGAGCAAGCGACGGATAAGGACCGATTCTTGATTTAAAGCCGAAGTACCTTGAATAACTGGCTACATATTCGGGGTCTATGTCCATGATCAGCCTTATCGAAGAAAGGTTTCTTGAGTTAACGAGGGATTCCCTGAAGAAAATCGATCCCATGTACTCTTCGTCGTAATTCTCGGGAACCCAGTCATCCACGATAATCGGCACGTCAAGAAGTTTGCTCGTCTGAGTGTATCCCTTGTCTATAGCCGCCGAGTAGAGAAAAGGCTTAAACGACGAGCCCGGCTGCCTTTTGGCCTGGGTCGCCCGGTTGAACTTCGAGAGTCCGAAATCATACCCCCCGATCATCGAGATAACGTTGCCCCTTGCGTCCATGGAAAGCAGGGCCCCCTGGGTCTGCGGGCGGAACAGGGGAAATATATCAGTTACCTCATCACCCCTCAGAGACACCCTGATCTTTATGACGTCCCCTATATGGAGCTTCTCGGGAAGGAGGTACTTGCCCCGCGGGGGAGGAAGATACCGCTCGGAGTCAACTATGTAGGTTAACTTTTGCTTCTCGCCTCCGACCTCGACAGTGGCAAAGGAAGTCCGTTCATCTATGTCTCCTATGACGGTGACAACCGCCCTGTAAGTTTTCCCGTTCTCAAAAACAAGGTGGCGCTGCTGCTTTTTGAATTCCTCGATCTTCTCAGCCGTCCTGAGCCTGGCGATAGAGAATCTTGTTCTGCCCTGCCTTTTCTCGAGGTTGCGTATCCCCCTTCGGACAGCCCTGTAGGCGGTAAGGTTGAGATCCATGTCAAGGGTGGTGTAAACCTTGTAGCCGCCCTTCTCATAGGCCTTCCTTCCGACTTTTCTCTCAAGATAGTCCCTTACGTACTCAATAAAGTAAGGTGCTACGTACTCTCCCCTCGGCTCCCGTTTCGGAACGATTTTCACTTTATACGCAAGGGCTTCCTGCTTCTGGCGTTCGGTTATGAATTCCTGATCGCGCATTATGTTTATCACGGTCCTCTGCCTCTTAAGCGAGTTTGCGGGATTGGCTCTGGGTGAGTAGAGCTCCGGTCTCCTGGGAATTCCGGCAAGCAGGCACGCCTCGGCTATGTTTATGTCCTTTGCCGACTTTCCGAAGTAATTCCGGCTCGCCATCTCGACTCCGTACACGCCGTCGGCAAGGTATATGTGGTTGAGGTAGAGGTAGAGTATTTCTTCCTTTGAGAGGTTTTTTTCTATCCTGTAGGAGAGAATAGCTTCCTTTATTTTCCTGCTGTAGGCCTTCTGGGGGCCCAGAATGAGGTTTTTGGTTATCTGCTGCGTAATGGTGCTTCCCCCGGAAACGATTCTCCCCATAACCAGGTTCTGATAAAGGGCCCTCACGACGCTTTTAACGTCAACGCCGCTGTGCTGATAAAACCTCCTGTCCTCAACCGCTATGAAGGCGTTCACAACGTAAGGAGGTACGCTGTCGAGGTCGACAAGCGCCCTTCTCTCAAGCCCGGACTGCGCTATCAGCTCTCCCTCGGACGAATAAAATTCATTCAGAATAACAGGCTGGTACCCCGTGAGGTCACGCAGGTCGGAAAGGTCTCTTGAGAAATAAGCATAGACGGCAAAAATCCCGATCAGGCATGCAAACAGAAGCGTCGCAGGCATCAGGAAGCGGGAATGGAAAAATTTGCTCGGGTCTTTGCCCGCTAGGTTAATACCTCTGTTAAATTTCATCTGTGCTGAGAGTATATAATCCAGTACCTTCCTAAGAGTCTTCGCAATGACAAGTTACGGGTTTGACTTTCTCAGTCTTGCCCGTTTTCTTTCTCCGGAAAAAGCCAAGCGAAGAAAAATAAGACTATTAGGACAGGCCCGTAAGCAAGCCAGATGTACCACTTTTTTCCCGTGTCGTTCATTCTGACGATAATAAGATACCCTGATTAGTCCGCTTATCTACAGGACAAGGAATATCAAACCTCACCCCGTTCAGTATCTCTTGAACCGTTAATATCTGCATCCGGGGAAACGGTTGCCCCCGTGGAAATCAACTCGAAAAAAGGTTACCTTAAAAAACCCCTTTGGGTTATCTTAATCGACAAAGTAGATCAATGACTCACTCTGCGGAAAATGAAGCGATGGACGGTCTCAGCGCATACGTAAAAGACCTCGCGGACCAGGAAATAAAGGTGCTTATTCTCAAGCTCAAAAACGAGATGAGAAAAGAAGACGTGGCGTGGGAGCAGATAAGAGAGATACTGGCCGAGATCAAAAGCAAAGACAGCGACGTGCTGAAAGACATAATCTCTTTTCTTGTGTACTGACCCGGCGCGGAGAAAGCCGCGCGAAAAACACGCAAATGACGAACCTGATTGACTGCATCGGCAACACTCCGGTAATAAAGCTCAGAAGAATAGGGAAAAAGAGCCGCTCGACGCTATGGGCGAAGCTTGAGAGCCTGAACCCCGCGGGCAGCATAAAGGACAGAGCCTGCATTGCCATGCTAAGGCAGGCGGAGCGGGAGAATCTGGTTGAGCCCGGGAAAACGACCATAATCGAGGCGTCAAGCGGCAACAGCGCCATAGGACTCGCGCTTTGCTGCCGCATAGGCGGTTACGACCTTATCGTCGTTATGCCCGAAGACACCGCGGAAGAGAAAATCCAGGTGATAAAAGCGTTTAAGGGAGGGGTGGTTCTCACTGAGGCTGCCCGGGGACTTCAGGGATCAATAGAAAAGGCCCGCGAGATAGAGCGGGAGAACCCGGATTCCTACTTTCTCGATCAGTTCAAAAACACCGCGGATATTGTGATTCACCGCGAGGAAACCGCAAAAGAAATACAAGACCAGATACCCGGCCGCCTGGATGCGTTTATCTGCGGAGTCGGAAGCGGGGGGACGGTAATGGGGGTGGGCTCCGAACTAAAAAAAATCTACCCCGAACTCGAGGTAGTGGTGGTCGAACCCACCGAATGCCCTACCCTGTCCGAGGGGAAAAAAGCTCCCCACGGCATCTCCGGCATATCGCCCGGCTTTGTGCCCGAAAAGCTTGATCCCGGCGTAATCGACAGAATCTACGCGGTCTCTACAGAAGATGCCCGCAAATGCACCAAAGACCTTGCTTCAGAGGAAGGCATACTGGTCGGAATATCCTCGGGAGCGTGTCTCTGCGCGGCCCTCGGGATCTCAGAAGAGCTTGGAGACGGCGCCCAGGTGCTCGTGACTTTCTGCGACGGCGGGGAGATGCACCTGGGAACTGACCTTTACGATTAGAAAACCGGTTTGAAATGGTATTTTAACTGTGTTATTTTAAAGCTTGGATATTTTTATCTGCGCGAAGGTTGCGCAGAGATCGAGGAATAACGCATGTCAGCAAACATTTTTAGGAACCTTGTGCTCTGGGTGGCAATATTCGTCGGAGTGTTCGCGGTGTACCAGTTCATGAACACCTCGGCAAACGTCTACTCCGAGATATCCTACAGCAAGTTCCTTGAACACCTGGATAATGACAGGATAGCGAACATAGAGTTCGGCGAAAACATAATAAGGGGGGAGCTTAAAAACGCCGACCCCGAAGACCGCGGATTCACGACCACGGGGCCCGCGGGAGAACTCCTTATCGCGAAGCTTGAGCAAAGCGGCATAGAGTTCAGTTTTTCACGCCGAAAACAAAGTTCCCTTACCCAGATACTCATAAACTGGGGGCCCCTTTTCATACTGGTCGCGCTCATGGTCTTTTTCATGAGACAGGTCCAGGCCGGGGGCACAAAGGCGATGAGCTTCGGAAAAAACCGCGCGAGGATGCTGGGTGAAGGCCAGAACAAGATAACCTTCAAGGACGTGGCCGGAGTTGAGGAAGCAAAAGAAGAAGTAAGCGAAATAGTGGATTTCCTCAAGAGCCCTGAGAAATTCACCCGACTCGGGGGAAGAATACCCAAGGGGGTTCTGCTGGTCGGTCCCCCGGGAACGGGAAAGACCCTTCTGGCAAAAGCCATAGCCGGAGAAGCAGGAGTGCCGTTTTTCATAATAAGCGGGAGCGACTTCGTGGAAATGTTCGTCGGAGTCGGAGCTTCGAGGGTCAGGGACCTGTTCATACAGGCCAAGAAAAACGCCCCCTGCATAATATTCGTCGACGAGCTTGACGCCGTTGGAAGGCACAGGGGAGCGGGACTCGGAGGAGGCCACGACGAAAGGGAGCAGACCCTTAACCAGCTTCTGGTCGAGATGGACGGCTTCGAAGGAAACGAAGGCATTATAGTCATGGCGGCTACTAACCGCCCGGACGTGCTCGACCCCGCCCTTCTGAGACCCGGGAGGTTTGACCGCCAGGTCGTCGTCCCGAGACCGGACGTCAGGGGAAGAGAGGCCATCCTGGTCGTTCATTCAAAAGACACCCCGATGGCGGATAACGTCGATCTTTCGGTG
The DNA here is from genome assembly GCA_022819805.1 of Candidatus Dadabacteria bacterium. GTDB lineage: Bacteria > Desulfobacterota_D > UBA1144 > Nemesobacterales > Nemesobacteraceae > Nemesobacter. The sequence continues at coordinate 5,447 of JAJEGO010000010.1, read as the reverse complement.
ATCGCGCGCTCCACCCCGGGCTTTTCCGGAGCCGACCTTGAGAACCTAGTTAACGAATCGGTTCTTCACGCGGCCCGCAACGACAAGGAGAAGGTCTCCATAGAGGATTTTGAATACTCAAAAGACAAGGTCACCATGGGAGTTGAGAGAAAAAGCATGCTGATAAGCGAGAAAGAGAGAAAAATCACCGCTTATCACGAAGCCGGACACGCCCTTGTGGCAAAACTGACTCCCGAGGCCGACCCCATACACAAAGTAACGATCATACCGAGAGGAATGGCTCTCGGAGTGACCCAGCAGCTTCCCCTCGAAGACAAGTACACCCTTTCGAGAGGCTACCTTACTTCCACCATAAAGGTGCTTCTGGGAGGCAGGGCCGCCGAAGAACTGGTGTTCTCCGAGAGGACCAGCGGTGCGGCCAACGATCTTGAGAGAGTTACGGACATAGCCAGAAAGATGGTATGCGAATGGGGAATGAGCGAAGTCGTGGGACCGGTAACTTTCGGCAAGGGGGAACAGCAACCTTTTCTGGGCAGAGAGATATCGAGAAAAAACGATTACAGCGAAGACACCGCGGTGCAGATAGACCAGGAGACAAGGAAAATCGTGAACGAAAGCTACGATGAGGTAATGAAGCTCCTTGGAGACAACCTGGACCTTCTGCATGAACTCTCTTCCCTGCTTCTTGAAAAGGAAGTTATAGACTCGGCGGAACTTGACGAACTGGTGTCAAAACCGCGGGAGTTCAGGCCGGAAGTGAAAAAGCCGTTTGACATAACCAGCAGGGTCTGATCCCCTCGGCTTTTTCCTGCCCCGCCGCCGTCCTTCGGCTGTCTACGCAGAACCGGGAGCAAGAACCGTTTGGGAAAGTCTTCAGTCCACAAGGCAGATCAGAGCGCACCAGAATCTCATTTGATAGAACTCGGTTCAAAAAAACTGGACCTGAGCGAAAAACCCCTTGTCATGGGCATCGTGAACATGACGCCCGATTCCTTTTACGACGGCGGAAAATATAACGACCCCGAAAAGGCTCTGGGGAGAATCGCATCTCTCATTAAAGACGGGGCCGACATTATCGATATAGGGGGAGAATCCACGAGGCCGGGTTCCCTGGGCATAAGCGCAGAAGAGGAACTCGGGAGGGTCATACCGGTGATAGAGGCGGCCGCAGGAGAATTCGACACGGTAATATCCGTAGACACGACAAAAGCCGTTGTGGCGGAGGAAGCCCTCAGGTGCGGAGCTTTGATGGTAAACGACATAAGCGGGTTGAGCTTCGAGCCGCAGGTCGCGCAGAAAGTGTCGGAGAAAGGAGCCGCGATCATACTCACCCACACAAGTTCGCGACCGGTGGACATGCAGGAAAAAACTGACTACGACTCGCTTATTTCCGATATAACGGACTCTCTTTTGAATTCCGTAGAGACGGCCGTGGCCGCGGGGGTGGCTCGGGAGAACATAATAATTGACCCAGGCATAGGATTCGGAAAGACCACAGAGCAGAACCTCGAGATCATAAGAAAACTCGAGGAATTCTGCCATCTCGGGTTTCCGGTCTGCCTCGGAGCATCCCGAAAATCCTTCATAGGGGAAATCCTCGGGAGCCCGCTTGCGGAACAAAGATTGATAGGATCTGTTTGTTCAGTAATAATATCAATGCTCAAAGGTATTTCTATTGTAAGAGTTCATGATGTACTTGAGACAGTGCAGGCAATTCGGACGGTAAAGAGCATATACGAGGTTAATTAGCAGATGGCAGACTCTACAATACAGAACTTTCGATTCTTCTCAGACAGTCTGGACATCCTGATCGTCGCCATAATATTTTTCTACATCCTGAAGGCCATAGAGGGAACCAGAAGCTCCCAGATTCTGGTCGGACTCGTGGCGATGGTGGTTCTCTATTTCGCCTCAAGAAAATGGGGTTTCTTCACGCTTAACTGGGTGCTGACCCACTTTCTCGGCTTCGTAATACTTATAGTAATCATCCTTTTCCAGGACGACATAAGAAGGGGGCTTGCAAACATAGGAAAGAAACCTCTTCTTTTCAGTTTCGCGAAACACAGCGCGAACGAAACGGTGATAGAAGAAGTTGGGGACGCCTGTTCTTTCCTTTCCTCAAATAAGATGGGAGCCCTGATAGCCATCGAGAGGCAGGAAAGCCTCAGGGTGTTTCCCGGAAGGCCTATTAACGCCAGCTTATCGAGCGAGATGATCATAAGCATTTTCAATCCGTCCTCCCCTCTTCACGACGGGGGACTGATAATCAAGGACGACGTTATTGTTTCGGCCGGGTCCTTTTTCCCGATAAGCACGGATCTTGAACTGGGAACGGAGCTTGGAACAAGGCACAGAGCCGCAATAGCGCTCTCTCAGGAAACTGACGCCGTTGTGGTAGTGGTGTCTGAGGAAACGGGCAAGATTTCGCTCGCGGCAGGCGGAGAGCTCAAGAGAATCGCCAACGAGAAGCTTCTCAGGCCCAGTCTGGTTTCCGAACTCAGCGACGAGAGTCCGGGCGGCATAAAATTAACCCAAGCCGGAAAAACCTGATGGAGAGAAAACCCTTTTTTCAAGGTCTTGCCAAAAAGACAATAGCGCTCGCGCTGGCGGTAATCCTCTGGGCGTTTACCAACTTCGAGCTCGACGTGGAAAGAGACATCGGGGTTCCGCTGCACCTAAGCGGGCTGCCTGAAGACCTTATCATAGTAAACAACCCGCCTGACAGCATCGATCTGTCTCTCAGGGGACAGAGAAACCTGCTGTCTCTGTTCGTCCAGTCGAACAAGTCAATTCCCGTTGACCTGCAGAAAACAGAACAGGGCGTTCTCAAAATAGACTTAAAGCGCGCGGCGTCGCAGATAGTTCCAAGGGGACTCGACATAGTCGCGGCGAAACCCGCAAAACTTTCCCTCAACGTAGACAGGCTTATAACGAAAGAATACAAGGTAAAGCCCGTGCTCGGAGAACCGGACTCCGGTTACAGGATATCAAAAAAAATAAAGGTCGTTCCCGAACTCGTGCAGATAAGAGGCCCCGCTTCGCAGCTTGTGAAGCTTGAAACCCTGGAAACGGCGAAAATAAAGCTCGAAGGCGAAAAAGCCGAGTTCACGGCGCCGGCGCAGCTGCAGCTGCCCTCGCAGTACATGGAAGTTCTTGAGGGCGATCATGTGAACGTAACGGTTCACATAGAGGAGATAATACTGACCAAGGAGTTCCGGGACATTGACATAGTTCCCCGTAATTTCGGAGGACTGGAATACAGCACCAATTCGGACCTCAAGGCCACCCTGGTATTCAACGGTCCCTACAAGACCATAAACAACCTCACAAGCGACGATATCAAGGTCTTCATAGACGGCAACGAGATGGGCAAGAGCACGCGGAAAAGACTCAGTATAAAAGTGCAGTATCCAAGCGCAAACCTGCTGAAACTTACGAGCATCTCTCCGAGAAGCGTCAGGGTCAGGGTTAAACCGCCCCCTGTTGAAAAATCTCCCGAGACGTAAATCATGAGTCCTTTATCCGAATCCACCGAGAGAAAGATTTTTGGAACAGACGGGATAAGAGGGGTCACCAACACCTATCCGATGACCCCGGAGATATCACTCGCTCTCGGAAAAGCGCTGACAAAATACCTGTCCGGGAAAACGGGCGGCCACGTGAAAATACTGGTCGGCAAGGACACCCGCCTCTCAGGTTACGTATTCGAGCAGGCCATAGCTTCGGGCATAACGTCAATGGGAGCCGACGTACTGCTCGTGGGACCCCTGCCTACTCCGGCGATAGCCTTTCTCACTTCGAACATGAGAGCCACGGCCGGAGTGGTTATCTCCGCGTCGCATAATCCCTACACCGATAACGGAATAAAGATATTCGACTCCACGGGCTTCAAGCTCCCTGATGAAACCGAGGTTGAAATAGAGAACATGGTCCTCGGGGGAGAAGAGATAAAGCCCCCTCCCCTCACGGGAAAGGCCAAAAGAATCGAGGACGCGGTCGGACGTTACATAGTGTTTCTCAAAAACACTTTCCCCAGGGATCTCACGCTTGACGGGCTGAGAGTAGTGGTTGACTGCGCCAACGGAGCCGCGTACAAGGTCGCGCCCATAATTTTTCAGGAACTCGGAGCCCAGGTAATCACGATCGGAACGGAGCCGAACGGAACGAACATAAACGTCGACTGCGGAAGCCTGCGGCCCGAGATACTTTCCCAGGAAGTCGTGCGAAGCCGCTCCGACATAGGAATAGCGCTTGACGGAGACGCGGACAGGGTCGTTTTCTGCGACGAGAACGGGGGTGAGGTCGACGGCGACCACGTTCTCGCGATCTGCTCATCGGAGATGATGGAAACGGGGGGGCTGTCGACGGACACCGTGGTGGCCACGCAGATGAGCAACATGGCCCTTGAGAATTACCTAAGCGGAATGGGACTCAAACTCGAGAGAACCCGCGTCGGGGACCGCTACGTTGTAGAAGCCATGAGAAAACTGGGGGCTAACCTCGGAGGTGAAAAATCCGGGCACCTGCTGTTCCTCGACCACTCGACCACGGGAGACGGACTGCTCGCCTCGCTTCAGATCCTGAGCATAATGAAGAGGAAGGGGAAATCCCTCTCCGAGCTGGCCGGGATAATAGACATGTTCCCCCAGATACTCAACAGTTTTGAGATCAGGGAGAAAAAACCGTTTGAACAGATCCCCGGACTTGCTGAGCTTGTCAGGGAATCAGAAGAAATTCTCGGGGACAAGGGAAGAATAAACCTCAGGTATTCAGGAACCGAGCTGCTCGCGCGGGTGATGGTGGAAGGAGAGGACGAAACCCTGATAAACGGAATCGCCTCCCGAGTGTCTTCCGTGATAAGCGAGAACATAGGAACGGGGAACCCGTAGATGAAGACCAGGCTTAACGTAAACGTTGACCATGTGGCGACGCTGAGACAGGCGAGAATGGGTGCTGAACCCGACCCGGTGGCCGCCGCCGCCGCGGCCGAACTCGCCGGAGCGAGCGGAGTGGTGGTTCACCTGCGCGAAGACCGCCGGCACATCCAGGAAAGGGACCTTTCCCTGCTGAGACAGACGGTGCGGACGAAACTTAACATGGAAATGGCCGTGACGGACGAAATGGTCGGGATTGCGGGCAAGACCCTTCCCGACGTCGTAACCCTGGTTCCGGAGAAAAGGCAGGAGATAACCACTGAAGGGGGGCTTGACGTCTGCGGGGATGTGGAGAGGATCGCAGCGGCGATTGAAAAGCTCAAGAGCGCCGGGCTTTTCGTAAGCATCTTCATAGACCCAAACCCCGATCAGATAAGCGCTTCGGCGCAGACAGGCGCCCACATGGTCGAGCTTCACACCGGGAGCTACGCAAACGCCCGCAACGAGACCGAGATGATGATGGAGCTTGACAAGATCAGGAAATCAACCGAAGACGCCCTCTCCCACCGGCTC
>JAJEGO010000012.1 GCA_022819805.1 Candidatus Dadabacteria bacterium | reverse complement strand
TTGGCTACAAGAAGGGCTACAAGTACGCCCACGACTACGAAGATCACTTTGTTGAGGACGATTTTCTTCCCGAGGAGATAAAAGACAGCGTTTACTACGAACCCACGGACAAGGGAAGGGAGGCGAATCTCAAGAAGTACTTGGATGCCAGGTGGAAAAAGAGAAAAAAGTGATCGGGGAAATCAACCTTTTCTCTGTATAAGCTCAATTTTATAGGAATCGGGGTCCTCGACGAAGGCTATCACCGTGGTTCCGTGTTTCATGGGCCCCGGAGCTCTGGTTACCCGCCCGCCGGCCTGTTCTATTTTCTCACACGTCGCGTATATGTCCTCTACCCCGAACGCCATGTGCCCGTAACCCTCTCCAAGATCGTATTGGGATGTGTCCCAGTTGTGCGTAAGTTCAAGGAAGGGTTCGGTATCGCCGCCGTAACCCAGAAAGGCGAGGGTGAAACGGCCTTCCGGATAATCGGTCTTCCTGTGGAACTTAAGACCTATTACGTCGGTGTAAAACGCGATTGACTTTTCAAGATCGCCAACCCTTATCATCGTGTGAAGATATTGCATATAGCTGTCTACGCGGTTTGTCCGATTTAGGTTATCAATTATTATACTCTGTGATTCTTTAAGCGGTAAAGAGAGCAGAAGAGCGTGAGATGACTAAAAAGAAACTTGAAAAACCGAAAACCAGAAAGCCCGTAGCCAAGAAACCCGGCAAGGTTATCCCCTCGAGAAAAGACGTTGAAACCAAGAAAAGATTCAGGAAACCGGACTGGGAAAAGGAAATCAAGAAATAAGCTCATGGGTACTTCCGAGAACTTAAAGGCCGGGATAACCGGAGCGACGGGCTTTATCGGCGGCAAGCTCGCCGAGAAACTCACAAGTGACGGCTTCTCGATAAAATGCCTCGTAAGGGAAACAAGCGATACCGAGAGACTCCGTTCTCTGGGTGCGGAGCTTGTCCGCGGGGATCTCTGTGATTCCGAGTCGCTTCGGGTTTTTCCAGAAGGGTGCGATTACGTTTTCCATCTTGCCTCCAAGGTTTCAGACTGGGGGCCGAGGGATGACTTTTTCAGACAGAACGTCGAGGCGACGGAAGCGCTCCTTGACTCCTCGCGCGAGGCCGGGGTGAAAAGGTTCGTCTACATGAGCTCCTCTACCGTGATCTGGAACGCTTCTTTCCTGGGAACGGTTAACCTCGAGGAGATAGACGAGAGCTATCCGTATCCGAAGAGCCACCATAATTTCTATAATGAAACCAAGGCATTATCCGAGAAACTTGTGAGAGAGTATAACGGACGCGGCGGGCTTGAAACGGTCATGCTAAGACCGTCAAACGTATGGGGAGCCGGCGACACGGTCATACTTCCGAGAATAGCCGCGGCCTGCCTCAAGGGGATTCTGGTTAACATGGGTTTTAACAAGAAAATTGTTTCCCCCTGTCACGTTCTTAACCTTGTTCACGCCGCTGTACTCTCCGCGGTGTCTTCTGCCGGGGCGGGCGAAATATATTTTGTAAACGACGGGGCGCGGATTGATAACCGCCGTTTTGTCTCGGATCAGCTCTCATCAATAGGAATTGAGTGGAAGCCGAGAGTCACAGTGCCGTACACTCTGGGATACGCGGTCGCGTTTTTTCTTGAGAAAATCTTCGAACTCAAAAGGTCGGAAACTCCGCCTGTGCTTACCCGCTTTGGCGTTTCAGCTCTCTCGAAAAGCAGGACATACAGCATAGAGAGGGCTAGGAGGGACCTGGGGTACGAACCGGTGTGCGGATATGAGGCGGGAATGGCCGGGCTTTCTGAGTGGATTTCAGAGATCGGCGGCTATGAAAAACTTCTTGGAAAGGGCAAGTGATATGCAACGCGGCGGCTTTGAGATAGAAACCAGGGGGTTAGAAAAGCAGTTCGGTTTTTTCCCCGTTCTGAGAGGAATTGATCTTGGCGTCAGTGAGGGCGAATTCCTCACGATTTTCGGTCCCAACGGCGCCGGCAAGTCAACCCTGCTTTCCATCCTCGCAACATTCATAAAGCCCGGCGATGGGGAGGCCTTTGTGGCGGGTTTTGACGTTTCAAGAGAAAAGCAGCGGATAAGAAAACTGATAGGGTTCATTTCCCATAACACGATGCTTTACGAGAACCTTACCGCCTTGGAGAACCTTGAGTTCATAGGGGCTTTCTATGAAGTTCCGGACCTTCGGGAGAGGTGCTCCGATATTCTTAAGAGGGTAGAGCTCTACGGAAAGAAAGACGCGCTTGTAAGCACGCTTTCTTTCGGAACGCGCCAGCGTCTTGCTATCGCCAGGACCCTTCTTCACGACCCTAGGATACTTTTTCTTGACGAGCCGTACAGCGGGCTTGATTACGGCGGAGCCGCCATTCTCACCTCGATCCTCGGTTCAATGAAGACTGACAAAACCGTGGTTATGACGACCCATAATGTCTACGAGGGACTTTCACTGTGCGACAAGGTCGCGATCCTTGATCAAGGAGAGGTGGTCTATTCATCCGCGCAGAAGCCCGGTCGCGATGAGTTTCAGGATATCTACATGTCTTGCGTCAGAAGCGGTGGCGGGCAGTGAAAAAGATACTTCTTATATTCAGAAAGGATTTTCTTGTCGAGTGGCGTTCAAAGCAGATATTCCCGACGATGTTCGTATTCTCGCTTCTGCTTCTTCTGATCTTCAATGTCGCCTTTGAATTCCGCTCGGATATTAATTTCCGGACCGTCTCGGCCGTCGTGTGGATAACCTTTATTTTTTCGGGGCTTCTGGCTCTTGGAAGATCTTTCTCGCTTGAGAAGGAAAACAACGCCTTCGCGTTTCTTCTTCTGACCCCTGTGAGCAGAAGTTACATCTATCTTGGGAAGCTGCTTTCAAACGTTGTTATGGTTCTGCTCTCCGAGCTTTTCATACTTCCGCTCTTTCTTCTGTTTTTCCTCTTTGACGCAAAGGGAATTCCTCTTTCCCTCACGGGTGCGATACTTCCTTTTCTCGGGGTCGTGGTTCTCGGAACGATAGGGTTTGTGTCGCTCGGCACCTTTTTTTCTTCAATGGCCCTTAATACAAAGCTTCGCGACATGATGCTTCCCCTGCTGGTTTTTCCGCTCATAATACCCGTCGTGATAACCTCGGTCGGGATATGCTCTTCAATACTGGAAGGAAGGCCCTTTGGTTACTACGCTTTTTCTTTGCAGGTGCTGGTTTCCTTCGATATAATCTTCATCCTTTTATGCTCTATTCTGTTTGAGTATCTTATTGAGGATAGCGGAGACTGACCCGTTTCCTTTTTAAAAAAATGCGAAAAATACTGTTTTTCCTGACGTTTGCGCTCATGGTTCTTGCTACATGGATGACGCTTTTTTACGCGCCTACGGAGGTAGTCATGGGCCATGTGCAGAGAATCTTCTATTTCCACATGGGTACGGTCTGGGCAGCCACGGTGGCGTTTACGGTGGTTTTCGTGGCGAGCATATATTATCTGGTGAAGGAGACGGCGAAATGGGATACGCTTGCCTACTGCTCGGCCGAGATAGGCATGCTGCTTCTTACCCTTACTATTATCACCGGGAGCATCTGGGCAAAGCCGGTCTGGGGAACCTGGTGGACATGGGACCCGCAACTGACGACCACGTTCATTCTCTGGGTTCTCTACGCCGTTTACCTGGTTTTGCGCTCAGGAGCCGGAGGGCGCGGGAAAAAGGCCAGATACTCGGCCATATTCGCCATAATAGCCTACGTGGATCTTCCAGTGGTTTATGTCTCGGCCCGTGTAAAAAGGGGCATATCGCCCGTGGTCTTCGGACCGGGGGGAGGTGGCATAGATCCCGCCATGATGCACACTCTTTTGGTCACGCTGCTTGGATTCACGCTTCTTTTCGTTTTACTCCTCGGTGAGAGGAGGAGGATAATGAACATGGAAAACGCTCTTTACGCCCGGGGCGGGCGAGGGGGGTAGGCTGCTATGGAATATTTTCTCTGGTCAAGCGTAGTTGTCTGGGGCTCTCTTATCGCTTACGTGCTCTACCTGCGCGCGAAGTCAGCTTCGATAAGGAAAAAACTGCTCTCGGGCGGGGACGGCCCCGGAAGCGGAGGTGAAGGTTGAAAGGCAAGCTCAAATTCATTCTGCCTCTTGTCGTAATAGTGTCTTTGATTTCCTGGCTTGTCTTCGCGGGAGTCAAGGATTCCATGGTTTACTACATAACGGTTGACGAACTGCTTGAGGACGTCCCGGACATCTACGGGCAGAAGGTAAGGGTTTCCGGAACCGTGGTTCACGGTTCAATAAAGAACGAACTCGATGATTCGCTTCGCTTTACCATAGCGGACGGCAAGGGTGAAATCGACGTCGAGTACGACGGCATAATTCCCGATATATTCACAGACGGGGTTGAGGCGGTCGTTGAGGGCAAATTCTCAGCCGGTAATGTCTTCGAGGCTGATCTGCTGCTCGCGAAATGCCCCACCAAGTATGAATCAGAAGAAGTCCCCTACCAGAGAAAAGAAGGTTAACAATGTCTGATCTAGGAAGTATAGCCATACTTCTTTCCTTCTTTATCACCATCTACAGTCTTTTCGCCTGCGCTGTTGCCGCGAGAACGGGGAGCCGCGCGTTCGCTCAAAGCGGCGGAAACGGTATTGTCTCGCTTGCCTTTCTTCTTCTGGTAGCGGTGTGCTGCCTTGTATATGAGCTTGTAACGCTTGATTTTTCGCTGAGGTACGTGGCCCTTAACACGAGCACCGACCTTCCGGTGATATACAGGGTGACGGCCCTTTGGGCCGGGCAGGCGGGTTCTTTGCTTCTCTGGAGTTTTATTCTCTCCCTGTATATGGCCTTCGTGGTCCTGAGGAACAGAAAAAAGGGCGGGGACCCTTACGTGAACATCGTTTTGTGCGCCGTTTCGCTTTTCTTCCTTTTTCTCATCGCCTACGTGGAAGATCCCTTTGAGAAGCTTGGCGTGGCGGTCGGGGAAGGCAGGGGGCTTAATCCGATCCTTCAAAACGGATACATGGCCATCCATCCGGTCACTCTGTATGTGGGATACGTGGGAATTACGGTGCCTTTTGCCTTCGGCATAGCGGCCCTGCTTAGCGGGCGCCTCGGGGACGAATGGATAAGGAACTGCAGAAAATACGCCCTTTTTTCCTGGATGTTTCTCTCCGCTGGGCTTCTTCTCGGTGCAAGGTGGGCATATCTTGAACTCGGCTGGGGAGGATACTGGGCCTGGGACCCAGTTGAGAACGCTGCGTTTATGCCTTGGCTTGCGGGAACCGCGTTTCTTCACTCCGTCATGATTCAGGAGAGAAAGGCGATGCTTAAAAAATGGAACATGATTCTGCTTATAATCACCTTCTTTCTCTCCATATTCGGCACCTTCATAACCAGAAGCGGCATAGTGTCCTCGGTTCACTCGTTTGCCCGCTCGGACATAGGTCCGCTTTTTCTCGGATTCATGGTTCTGATACTCCTTTTTTCCTTCGCTCTTCTCATCTACAGGTCAAAAGAGCTTGAAAGCGAGGAGAGGTTCGATTCCGTGCTCTCAAGAGAAAGCGCTTTTCTGTTTAACAATCTCCTTTTTCTCGCGGCGGCGTTCTCCGTGTTTCTGGGAACGATTTTCCCCGTGCTCTCGGAGGCTTTCACCGGGAAGAAAATCCTTGTCGGCCCACCTTATTTCAACGCCGTAGGGGTGCCCATAGGACTTGTCCTTATTCTGCTTATGGGAATAGGTCCGCTTATATCGTGGAAAAAGGCTTCGACTGCGAACCTCAAGAGAAATTTCGTTTTTCCGGGGGTGGTTTTTGCGGCGGTTCTCCTGGCGCTTCTTGTCTTCGGCCTCAGGGAACCCGTGGCGCTTTTGAGTTTCGCGCTCTGCGGGTTTGTCGCCGCGACAGTGTTTCTTGAGTACTTCAGGGGAATAAGGGTGCGCAGCAGCAGGGGAGAGAACCCTGTTTCTGCCTTTTTTAACCTCGTCTCAAGGAACCGCAGGCGCTACGGCGGGTATATCGTTCATCTGGGGGTGGTACTTTTGGTGATAGGAATCACGGCCTCTTCTCTTTTCGTTACTCAGAAAGAAGTTGTTTTGGGGAAAGGGGATTCTTTTTCTCTCGGGAGATACGATCTGGTTTTCCGCGGAGTGAACTACATATCAAATGATGCCAAGGACGGATTTTCGGCGGAACTTTCAATCGAGAACAACGGTAGGAGCGTCGCGACCATGTACCCCGAAAAAAATATCTACAAATACGAGGGAAACAGGGAGATAAACCAGGAAACCGAGGTCGCTCTTCGTTCCACTTTCAGAGACGATCTTTATCTGATACTGTCCGAGGTCGGTGGAGGCGGAAAGGTAAACATAAGGGCTCTTCTTAACCCGATGGTTAACTGGATATGGGCAGGAGGCTTTGTTATCGTCCTTGGAGCGATTGTTACGATGTGGCCCGAAGGACGAAGAAAAAAGGAGTCCAGCGCGTGAGCGAATACGTAATTTCTCTTCTGCTTGTGGCGCTGGTCTCGGTTTTCACTGTGTACCCTCTTTTTCTGGGTCGCAGGAAGCCGGGTGCAGCGGATAGCCCCGAGGTTAACCAACTTGAGCAGCTTTTCGAGAGAAGGGACCTTTATTATTCTTCCATAAAAGACATAGAGCTTGACCGTGATATGGGCAAGCTCAGCGAGCAGGACTACGCCGAACTTATGTCAAGGTACAAGGAGAAAGCGGCGAGTGTTACAAAACTGATATCGGAACTTCAATCGACGGAGAAAAACGAAAAAACCGAAGAGAAAATGGAAACATCTCCTTTCGAGACTCCCGTTTCATAACCTGTTGGAATCATGGAAAAAACGGCATTACATGCTTTTTTAATTTCTTTTTTCTTTTTTTCTTCGCTCATGGTTTCCTCGGCGACGGCACAGGTGTCGGGAGAGTCGATTTTTATCGAGGGCAAATGCGTAAGATGCCATACGATTGGAAAGGGAAGGTTCGTAGGTCCTGACCTTCTGGGTGTAGGGGAGAGGTACTCAAGAGATGATCTGATCAGATGGGCCAAGGATCCGGAAAGCCTCTATTCTGAAAGAAAGAAAAAACCGATAAACGAAGGCTATCCGCCGATGCCTCCCATGAATCTTTCAGAAAGCGATGCCCAGAAAGTTACCGACTACCTGCTGGAGTACACGCCTCCCCCAGGCCTTTCTGAGAGCGGGACGATAATGGGTCAGGTAAGGAACATCACGACACGGAAGCCGCAGGAGGGCCAGGATGTCGTTTTGGTCTCGTACATGGGAGACAGGAAGGAAGAGCGGCACTTCGCCAAATCGGATTCGCTGGGCGGGTTTTCTTTTTCCTCCCTGAGGTGGGACAGAAGCTATGAGATCATGCTTTTTCACCAGGGAGTTCAGTATGTTTCGGGAAAGATGGTTTTTCTTCCCGGAAAGGACGAAATCACCCTCGACCTCCCTGTCTACGAAACTACAAGCTCGGATGAGAACATCTCCCTGCTGTCGCTAAACGTGATTATCTACCCGGATGACGAGGGCGCCAAGGTGAATGTAACATCCCTTCACGCCTTTGAGAACTCGGGTGACACCGTTTTTACAGGAGAGCAGACAGAATCGGACACTACCACGCTTGTCTTTCCGATTCCCGAAAAGGCGGTGGACGTTACTTTCTCAGAGAGCGTTAATCCGGAGGCTGTTGTAAGGAAAGAAGAAAAGCTTTACAGCAGACTTCCTTTTCTTCCAGGGATGAAAAGGATTGCTCTTGGTTATTCTCTTCCTCTTTCCCAGATCGGGGAGAAATTCTCGATAGGCTTTGACTATGAAGTTGGGGATCTTGCGGTGTTTGTAAGAAAGACAGAACTCGGAATCCGGGTAAAGCAGCCCGGAGCGGCTGCAGAAGAGATCATGATTCACAACGAGGCGTTTTTGAAATACGTGCTGTCTGACGTAAAACCCGGCAGCATAGTTGCAGTCGTTTCCAATACTTCCTTTCTTAGGAGCAGCCTGAGCAGATATCTGCCCGTGGCACTCTTCTTTGTCTTTGCCGCAGTGGGAATCATGTACTTTCTCTACGGGAAAAACAGGTTTTCAAGTATGGATTCAGAAAAATAAAAACGGTTTCAGACTAGAAGGTTTCTTTCTTTTAAAAAATGAACGACGCGCAGAAAAATCCACCACCCCTGCTTAACAGAAGCTTCGTGCTTGTAACCTTTCTCGGGTGTCTTTATTTTTTTAACTTTCATTCGTTTCTCCTTCTGCCCATTAGAATTTCTGATCTGGGAGGGACTGAAAAGATCGTGGGCTTCGTTATGGGAATCGCGGGATTGAGCACCCTTTTTCTTACTCCTTACGCGGGCCACATAACCGACAGGTACGGAAAAAAGCTGTTTGTGCTGCTAGGATTTGCGTTGCTCGCCGTTTCGACTTTCCCGCTGGCTTTCTTGGACAGGGTCGATTACCTCTACTATGTTATAAGGATAGTTCACGGCTGCTCCTTCTCTCTTTTCTTTGTTGCCGCCGGGGCGCTTACCGTTGATGTTTCAAGTGAACAAAGAAGGGCTCAGGCGCTCGGCATATACGGTGTCTTCACGATAATAAACTATGCTATTGCTCCTTACGTCGGTTCCATTCTGATAAACAACTTCGGTTTTGATTTCTTTATTTTCTTCCTCACCATTACGGCGCTTTTGGGTTTTTTAATCTCCTTTATGATTCAGGAGGGAAAGAAAACGCCGGTGCCAAAAGACGGGGGACGAAGCTATGGGGACTGTCTTCGGGACAAAGCCACATTTGTGTCCTCCGCAACGCTCTTTATATGCGGGGCAGCGTTTATAACGACGTTTAACTTCATCTCCATCTTCTCTCTTTCCATAAACATAGAGAACTTTCACGTTTATTTTATTTCCTACACAGTTTCTGTGCTTGCGATCAGGCTGTTCCTCGGCTGGGTTCCCGACAGGTACGGGAAGTGGAGAGTTGCCTCTCCCTTTGTTTTCTTCCTGGGGCTGAGTGTTTTCATGCTGAGTTTCGTGCACGAGGTAAAGCTTCTTGTTCTCTGCGGAATCATATTCGGCTGCGCTCACGGATTTGTGTATCCTTCGATATATTCAATCATAATAGAATCGAATCCTAAGGAGGCTAGGGCGAAGGCTTTTGCAATAAGCAGCGTTTCGTTCACGGGCGGCGGAATGTTGGGGTCCTTTATCTTCGGAGTCGTAGCGGAGTTCTTCGGATTCAGGACGATGTTTGTTTCAATAGCGCTTATGGTCTTCCTAGGTTTTCTATTTTTTGCCAGGAGTTCAGTTTTAAAGGAACGTAAAATATGAGCAAAGAACCCATCAGGCTTCCTTCCGGTCACCCGGAGATTTTTGACACGATGAAAATAGAGATCCTGCGCATGGAGGACGGAGAGTCAGAACTTTCCATGCCGTTTCTCAAGGAATATACGCAGCACTACGGAATGCTCCACGGCGGGGCCATTTTCACCTTGGCGGATGCGGCCTGCGGAGTCGCGGTTGCCAGTGTCGCAAGAGAAGGGAAAAAGTTTCTTACATCCGGAATGAATATAAATTACCTGGAGCCCATAACAGAAGGTGTTACGGTTTGTCGCGCCAAGGTACTTAGGCAGGGAAGAATAATGCCTGTTGAGAGCGAAGTCTGGAACTCGGGTGTCTGCGTGGCGAAAGCCAGTGCAATTTACACTTTAGTTGATTGATCTTCACTAAATATCTCCGAAGCGAGACTGTAGGAGCGCTAAGCTTACCACTGAGGCTGTTTCCGCCCTCAGTATTCTTTCTCCGAGCCCAAGAGCTATGTAACCGTTTTCCTTTGCCAAAGTGATTTCCTCTTTCGAAAAACCTCCTTCGGGACCTATATAAACATTTATGCTGTTTACGGGTTTTGTGAGGGAATCCATGTAGTTCCTGAGAAGTTCGTCTTGATTTTCGTAGAGTATTATTTTCGTCTCGCTTTGCTTTCGGACCCCAAAAGAATTCTGGAAATCAATCGGTTCTGAAACCACCGGCGGAGTCACTCTTCCGCACTGTTTTGTTGATTCCATCGCTATCTTGTTCCATCTGTCTACCTTGGCGGTCGACCTTACTTGGGTTCTTTGGGAAATTACCGGAAAAATCTCTGATACGCCGAGCTGCGTTGCTTGGCTGATTACCCCGTCCATCCTGTTTCCCTTGAGAATCGCCTGGAAGAGATTCAGTTCCAGTTCCGGTTCGGTTTGCAAGCGGCGGGTGTTACCAACTTGGACCGCGATGGTTCCCGAAGAGATATCCATTATCACTCCTTCATACTCAATGGATTCGGCGTCAAAAACCGTTATGCGGTCCCCGGTTGCCAGCCTCAGCACTTTAGTTATATGCGTGTAGTCGCTTTCGGATATTGTTCCGCGAAGCATCCCGTCGTCTTCTGAAGCGGGTTCTTTTCTGATAGGAAATCTTGGCATTTTGAGCCGCCTTTTATGAGGCGTATAGGTCCAGGATTTTTTCTTTGAGCCCCCGGGTCGTATGAATGTCGGCGGTTACGGATGGGGTAAAACCGTAGCCAAGCAGCGTTGCGGCCGTTACAGGTCCTATGCAGGCAAACCCGGTTTTGCCGAAAAGCTCTGGATCCTCTCCAAGAAGCGAGAAGAAATTCGTTGCGGTCGAGGAGCTTGTGAACGTTACAAGGTCTATTTCCGCGTTGGAGATTTTTTCTTTTATCACGTCAAGTTCTTGCTTCGAGTAGTCGGGAACAAGAGTTTCATAAACGCAGAGCACTTCCACGGTGGCTCCCATTGTCCGCAGCGTGTCAGGGAGAATTTCTCTTGCCACAAGCGCTCTCGGGATAAGTATTTTCTTTCCGTCAAGATCGAGTTTTTCCGTAAGCGAGATTATTCCTTCGGCGGTATAGACCGCGGGCATGTAATCCGCCAAGAGGCCGTACTTAAGGAGTTCCTCCGATGTTTTTTCTCCTATGGCTATTATCTTTTTGCCTTTTAGTTCACGCAAGTCCTTTCCATGGGAGGCGAGCACATCAAAATAGTTGCTGACTCCGTTTACGCTTGTGAACACAAGGAAATCATAGTCTCCCAGGTTTTGTACTGAGAGCTGCTGCTCCTTGGTATTTCTTACGGGATTTATTTCGATCGTGGGAAATTCGATGGTTCTTGCCCCGCAGGAGGCAAGGAGTTCTGAGAACTCTGATGAAGCTTCCTTCTCTCTGGTTACCATTATGGTTTTTCCGAAAAGCGGCTTTTTCTCGTACCACCCTATTGCTTCCGCGAGCGAGGCCACCTCTCCGACCACTATGGTTGCCGGGGTCTGGACGTCAAGAACCCTTGTTTTTTCCGCTATGTCGGAAATGGTTCCCACAACGGATCTCTGTTCGGGCAGCGTGCCGGATGATATAACGGCAACGGGGGTGGACGGTTTTTTTCCCGACTCAAGCAGTTTTTTCATTATGCTCTCGAGGTTGTTCAGTCCCATGAGGAACACCATCGTTTCGATCTCGGCAGGATCGTAGTCAGAATCCTCCCCCTGGTGGTGCCCGGTAAAGACCGCGAAAGACGAATTGTAACTCCTGTGGGTGATAGGGATTCCCCCGTAAGCCGGCACCGCGGTAACTGAGCTTACTCCCGGGACAATCTCTAGATCAATGCCGTTTTGAACTACTGTTCCGGCTTCCTCCCCACCCCTCCCGAAGACAAAGGGATCGCCTCCCTTGAGCCTTGCCACCGTCTTTCCCTCTTTCGCCCTGCTTACGAGAAGCTCGTTTATCTCTTCCTGGGATATATGCGCCTGTCCGATTGTCTTGCCGGCAAATACAAGTTCCGCGTCTGGGCGGCAGAACTTAAGGATCTGCGGGTTCACAAGGGAATCATAGATTACCACCTGCGCTTTCCCGAGCAGTTCCTTTCCCCTGAGGGTAAGAAGACCCGCATCGCCGGGTCCCGCGCCGATCAGATAAACCCTGCCTTTTTTTTTGCTCATGGAACCGTGGACTGCTTGGGAGAGATCCCGGAGAAATTCACCTGTCTGTTTCTTTGTATATTAAGCCGCAAAGCGGAAAACAGCGCTACGGGGCCGTCTTCCGGCTATCAAATATATTATTTCTCATGGGTTGGCTCCTGTAAAATTACGGAGAGACCGTTTGCGCGCCTGCGGTCGGGTCTTTGTTTGTTTATGATGGCTCTGGGGGTGGTTAGAATAGTCCGTGACATGAATTCCCCAAAGCCTTTGTTCAATCTTAAAAGCCCCTTTGAACCCAAGGGAGATCAGCCCGGAGCCATCTCCGCTCTCGGCGAAGGGTTAGGGCGCGGACACAAGGATCAGGTTCTCCTTGGAGTTACCGGAAGCGGCAAGACCTTTACCATAGCCCACGTTATTCGTGACGCGGGACGTCCCACCCTGATACTTGTTCATAACAAGACCCTGGCCGCCCAGATATACGCGGAACTGCGCGATTTTTTCCCTGACAACGAAGTTCACTATTTCGTAAGCTACTACGACTACTACCAGCCCGAGGCCTATATACCCGAGACCGACACGTACATAGAGAAAGACGCCTCGATAAATGAATACATAGACCGCATGCGTCACGCTGCCACCAAGGCTCTTTTCAGACGAAGGGACGTCATAATCGTCTCAAGCGTTTCGGCCATCTACGGAATCGGGGCGCCCAAGGTCTATTACGGCATGCTTACCGAAATCGAAGTGGGAATGGATCTTTCGAGAAACGATTTTGCCCTGAGGCTTGAGGAGGTGCGCTACGAAAGAAAAATTGACGAGCTTGACAGGGGCACTTACAGAGTGAGAGGTGACGTGGTGGACGTGTTTCCCTCACATGAGGAGTCGGTTGCGCTCAGGGTCGAATTCTTCGAAGACTCCATCGAGACGATACGCGCTATAGATCCGCTGAGCGGCCGGTCGGTCGGGGACGTCAGGGAAGTTTCCATTTTCCCGGGCTCGCATTACGTGGCTCCCAAAAGCATCCTTGAAGAGGCCGTGGAGAGCATAGGCGGGGAGCTTGAGGCTAGGCTCGCTGAGCTCAGGGGACGTGGTATGGAACTTGAGGCCGACCGTCTTGAGGAAAGGACCAGGTTTGATCTTGAACTACTCGATACCATGGGCTTTTGTCCCGGCATAGAGAATTACTCAAGGTATATCTCGGGGCGGCGTCCCGGAGAGCCTCCTTACACGCTTCTTGATTATTTCCCCGATGATTTCCTCTGCGTTATCGACGAGAGCCACCAGATGGTTCCGCAGCTTCGGGGCATGTACCTCGGCGACAGAAGCAGGAAGCTTTCCCTGGTTGAAAACGGTTTCAGGCTTCCTTCCGCGTTTGATAACCGCCCCCTTAATTTCGAGGAGTTCGAGGCCAAGATCGGACAGGTGATATACGTCTCGGCTACCCCGGGTCCTTATGAACTCGAACGGGCCCGCGACAATGTCGTCGAGCAGATTATACGGCCGACGGGTCTTGCCGACCCCTTGATTGAAACCCGGACTGCCCAGAATCAGGTGGACGATCTGTTTGATGAACTGAAAACAGTGGCCGCCGCGGGGCAAAGGGCGCTCGTTACGACGCTTACCAAGAAAATGGCCGAGGATCTTACCGACTACTACAGGGAGCTTGGCCTGCGGGTTGAGTACCTGCATTCTGAGATCGACACCCTCGAGAGGATAAGGATCGTGAGGGACCTGCGGGCCGCCAGGTTTGACATTCTGATCGGAATAAACCTGCTGCGGGAGGGACTCGACATCCCCGAGGTTTCTCTCGTGGCCGTGCTTGACGCCGACAAGGAAGGGTACCTTCGTTCAGAAACCTCGCTTGTTCAGATTTTCGGCAGGGCCGCGAGAAACGTTTCAGGCAGGGCGATTCTCTACGCGGACACGTTAACCGGGTCGATGCGTGCCGCCATGGCGGAAACCCGCAGAAGAAGGAATATCCAGATGGAATACAACACGGAGAACAATATAGTTCCGAGAAGCATCGAAAAGAACATAACCGACGTGCTGGGTTCAATATACGAGTCTGACTACCTGAAGATTTCCGGTACGGATGAAGAGGATCTCCTCGATATACCTCCGAACAAGATTCCGGAGGCTGTAGCCAAGCTCTCAAGGGAGATGAAGTCCGCCGCCAAGAAGCTTGAATTCGAAAAGGCCGCCGAATTCAGAAACAGGATAAAGAAACTGCAGGAACTTGAAATAAAATACGCTGAAGGAGTCGCGTGACAATCGGGTATTTCAGTGCATTAACCATTACTTGACAAAAGCGCTCTGAGGGGAATAGGATGGAATAGCAGGTATAAACGGGCAGTTCTGGCGAGCAACATATAGAAAAGGAAAGTCTAAGATGCTGTTATACGGGAGCATTGCGATGAGATCTATCCTTGTTTTCTGTAAAACGAGGTCAGCTGTGATGTCATTTTTTATTGCTGGCGTGCTTGCCCTCGTTCTGATCCTGGTCGGGTGTGGCAGTGACACCACGCCTTCCCAGTCTCCCGATCCCGATAATTCCACGCACAGAGGTCCTAACCCCGTAGACCCCCTGCTCCAACCCGCGATACACACAACACGACTGGATCAGTCCATCACCTTTAACATACAAAATAGCGACCCTCTGAGTGACCGGATTCTTAGGCAACCCCAGCAGGGGACGGTGATTTTGAATGCCGACGGCTCCGTTACTTACTCGCCCGTACCTGGGGCCATGGGAGAAGACAGCTTCGAAATTGAAATTAACGAGGTCCCTCGGGAGATTACCGTTGACAACAACCTCGCTTATGAAGGCCAGATTGACGGCGAAGAGAATTCCTTCGGCAACGTTGAGGTGCTGTTAACCGGGGAAGGCGTACTGGAAACTGCATCGCCGGACCCCTCCGGCAGGTTCAAGTTCTATGCGTTGCCGGACGGTGACTATGTCGTCAAGGTGCGCAAAGCGGGCTACACGTCATCGCTTGCCCGGGCGTTCAGCCTGGATATCAGGCAACATAAAGCTCCTGGATATCAGGCAACATAAAGCTTTGGATGGTGGGATCGACCGATTTGTTCTGGAAGCGATCGATTCAGATACCTTTGTCTATCACTGGGAGGAAGATCAGAGTGCGGCCGGCTATGATTATGCAGCCCATGTGAATCAACCCGTGGTCGTGGAGTTTTTGGATGAACAGGTTGATGTGGTTGACGAAGCGTCAGCCAGCCAGCTCCGTTACGACTACAACATCTTGCTGGTCGATTCGCAAAGCGGTTCATGGACGCAGGAGCATGCCTATCGCCTTCTCGAAACCATGAAGTCTATCCCGCAAAAGCGGCGGGACCCCTATGAGGAACAGAGCCTTTCCCCCAGCAAGTGGCTCCTCACTTCCGAGCACTTGGGGGATGACATCCGGATTACAAATCATGGGAACGAAGACCACAGGACCGTTCTCATTTCCGAAGATGCCTTCGTCAATGCCAGTCCCCGGATCGCCAGGGTTGAAGGCAAGCGAGGCGTCTACTACTCACAGCGTCTCCACCATGCGCTGGTGCGCTTCGTCACGGATAACGGCAGGGATGAGGTGGCGTACGAAGAGATTTTCCGGTTGCGTTACGGTGTCACGACCCGCATACCGGATTATGCCCGGCTCACCCGGTTCACCACTCGCGAGTCCGCGTCCCGCTTTCAGAAATTCCATCCTGAAGAGATTGTCCAATTGATCAATATGTTTGAGGAAATGCCCAGGGGAATGCACAAACTGCCTGAACTGCAGTATCTGGCACGGCGCTTGGACGGCACCCCGCACCCGATATATGGCAATGCGCCCGCGGTGGCTTGGCCCGATGACGGCTATATCGAGTTCATGGAAGGCGGGTTCATCAACTTTTCCGCCGCCTATGTCCATCGCCTCATCATTCACGAAAAGGCGCATTTTCTGTGGGCCCACCAGTTCGACGAGCAACTAAAGCAGGACTGGATCGAGTTGGGCGGCTGGTACCGCGACCCGGAGAGTTCCAGTGGCTGGTCGACAAGCAAACAAACGGAGTTTGTCTCCGCTTACGCCCACTCAGAAAATCCAAATGAGGACATGGCCGAGTCCATCTCCTACTTCATCGTGAATCCAGACAGACTGAAATCCCGGGCCATCGGCAAGTACGAGTTCGTCCGCGACCGCATCATGCAAGGCAACATCTACATCTCCACCATCCGGGAAGACCTGACTTTTGAGGTATATAACCTGTATCCCGACTACGTCTTTCCGGGCAAGATCCGGCGAGTGGATATTGTGGTCGAGGGGGGGCCGGAGGATGACAAAACAATCCATGTGGAAATTGAGCTCCATGTTCTGGATGAGGAGTCGGAAGGAGCGTCCCGAGCCTATATGCGGATTTTCAGCGAGACCGGTACTTTCTTGGATGTGTACCTCCGCCCCGTAGATGTGAACGGCACGGTGCTCAAAGGCAGCTTTACTCTCAGCAAGCACACCAAAGCCGGTTACTGGCGGCCGGATCAGATCGTCATCACCGACGCGGTTGGCAACGAGCGGTTTGAAGGGGTGAATGACTTTGGGTGGAAACTCTACGTCGGCAACCTGCTGGAAGATGTCACCGCTCCCAGGTATGTACGCAATACGGCGTCACTGAGCAAGAGCGTAACGAGCCTGGAAGGCCGGGAGGTTCAGTTGATTCATGCAACCTGGGAGGTGAATGAGGACACGGCGATGCGGAGACGGGGACCTTGTTATGCCAGCCTGAATGATGATTTTCTGCAAACCTACAGGTATCAAGAGTACGGTTCGTATGACTCGGCCAGTAGGCTGTGTCAGGTGGACTTTGTTATGCCCCACTACATGCCGAGTTCCGTCTACAGGATGAATTACATCAGCATGATTGACGAAGCACTGAATAGGCGCGGGGTCTACTTCACTCATCCTGGGTACAGCCTGCGTCCGGAGGATAGCGTCGAGGATGAAACGCCCCGGCAAATTAAACTGGTAACCAACAATCCGGACCTCAAACCCCCTGAGTTGGATATCAACGACATTAAGATCAGCGCCGAGCCCACCTATCCGGACGCGCCCAATGGCGAAACCCTGGTGACTATCGCCTTTCGCGTCAGGGACAACATATCTGGTTACGTGGTCGCGGGCATGCAGCTACGGGACCCTCAGGGTATTGAGCATCATTTCTATCACTATTCTAGAGACCGCTCCCGGTTATTCCCGGAAAGTGATCCCACCCATTGGACCACCCACACCCGAACGGTGCTTCTGCCGCCGGGTTCTGCTCCCGGTATTTGGGGACTGGCCGAGATGACGATTGAGGACCGGGCGGGCAGCTTCCGGCGCTACGATTTCACCGAGATCATCCACTTCGAAGTACTAGACGAGAATTGAATCACTTACCATCGTGCGCCAGCCGCCGCCCTTGACCGTCGCGATTTCGTTGCGCCTCGTCTCAACGCCGTTGAATAAATACGGTTCCGGAAGTAAGTACCGAGATAGAACTGACAGATCAAGCCATGATTACTCAATTTAATTTGCTATCGACACAGTCGGATATTTTCTTGCCGATTTTTTAGTTTTATGTAGAATTAAAGCGTCTTTTGGAAAGAGTGGGTCTTTACCCGCTCTTTTTTTGTTGAAGGGTTTAAAAGAGACGGAGAGACTGTCGTGCAAGAGTCATACGGTGAGCTTGAGAAAGCGGTTTTGGAAGTTCTTCACCCTATTGTGGAGGAGAATTCCTGCGAGCTTGTGGATATAAAGTACCTGAGGGAAAGAGGAGGCAGGGTCTTGAGGATATTTCTTGACAAAGAGGGCGGGGTTACAGTCGATGACTGCGCCAACGTGAGCAGGGAGCTTGGCGTCGTTCTCGATGCCTACGACATAATGCCCAAGCATTCCTACACGCTTGAGGTCTCTTCTCCCGGTCTCAGAAGGCCCCTTAACAGGCAAAGCGACTACGAGAGGTTCAAGGGAAGAAAAGTGAAGATAAAGACCACGGACCCGGTCGATGACAGAAAGGTTTTCTCCGGAACGCTTCTCGGAATGGAAGGGGAGATGATTCTGGTGGAAGTTGACGGCCGTTCCTACAGCGTGCCTCTCGGTTCCGTCAGCAGGGCGAACTTGGAAATTGATTTTGGGAAAGGAGCGAGAAAATGATTACGGAACTGACGAGAGTTATAGATTCCGTAGGGAAAGACAAGGGCATTGACAGGGAACGCATAATAAGCGCGGTCGAGGAAGCGGTTCTCTCCGCCGCCGAGAAGCTTCTCAAGTCAAAGAACCAGGACAAGGAATTCGACGTTTACTATAACCCCGAAGAGGGAGAGGTGGAGCTTTTCGAGTACAAAGAGGTCGTGGAAACCGTAGCCGACCCCGAAATTGAGATTTCGCTTGCGGAAGCTACCGAACTTGATCCCGAAACTGAACTTGGCGACATGATAGGCGTCAAGATAAGTCCCGAATACACGAGAATCGCCATTCACAATGCCAAGCAGAAGGTTCTTCAGAAACTCAAGGAAGCCGAAGGCAAGGTCATATACGAGGAGTTTATCGGCAGAAAGGGAACCATAATCGGCGGCATAGTGAGAAGGGTCGACAGGAGACACATAATAGTGGACCTCGGAAGGGTTGAGGCCGTTCTGCCCCCGGAACAGCAGGTACCAAGAGAGTACTACAAGATGAAAGAAAGGATACGGGCCGTGCTTCTTGATATAAGGGAGTCGCCCCGGGGAGAACCCAGACTTATTCTGTCGAGAGCTCACGTGAGTTTCGTAACGAGGCTTTTTGAAGCGGAAGTTCCCGAGATTTCGGAGAATATAGTGGAGATAAAAGCCATCTCCAGGGATCCCGGCGGAAGAACGAAAATAGCCGTGGCGTCAAACGATTCGGATGTGGACGCCGTGGGCGCCTGCGTGGGGATGAGGGGCTCTAGGGTGCAGAGCATCATCCAGGAACTCAGGGGCGAGAAAGTTGATATAGTTCCCTGGTCAGAAGACCCCGCCCGCTACGTCTGCAACGCCCTTTCTCCGGCTGTCGTGAACAAGGTTGTAATAGATGAGAACAGCCGCTCGATGGAAGTTATAGTCGACGATGACCAGCTTTCTCTTGCCATCGGAAGAAAAGGGCAGAACGTAAGGCTGGCATCGCAGCTCACCGAGTGGAAAATAGACATAAAAACCGAATCCAGGGTCAAGCAGGAACAGCAGGAGGTGCTTTCCCTTCTTACGAGTCTGCCGTCTGTAAGCGAGGTTACGGCAAGTCTGCTCTATAATGACGGGTTTTACTCTCTTGAACACATAGCTTTCTGCGAACCGGATGTGCTCATGAAAGTGGGGAGCCTCGGTGAAGAAGAGGTTTCAACGCTCCAGAAAGCGGCCCGCGTGGCGCTTATGGAAAAACTTGAGGAAATGCCTGTCGAAAGCGAGGACGAAGCGGATTCGGACGCAGAGGGAGCTTCGGACGGCGAAGAGGCTCAGCTATCATCGCCCAGTGACGAAGGGGTAGGAGATTTGGGAAAGGGCGATTAGGAAAAACCATAGCCCCGCAGGGGAAACAGACTTTTTTGGAATATGCCTAAAGTCAGAATACATCAGATAGCCAAGAAGCTGGGAGTAAGCAGCAAAGAGGTAATAGCCCAGAGCGCGAAGCTTGGAATGAAAGTTACGAGTCATCAAAACGTAGTCTCGGAAGCAGATGCCGAGAAAATAGCGAAGGCGTTTATTAACGTCCCCGAAGACGATTCCCAAAAAACGGCGGAAGAGCAGAAGGAAACCGTAAAGGTTTTCAAATCCGATACGGGCCACGATCTGGTTGAAAGAAGAAGCGGCTCGAGAGTCATCAGAAGAAGAAAGAAGATCGTAAAGCCGGAGCCCGAGGAGGAAAAAGAAGCCGCCCCGGTCGCCGAGGAACCTGCCGAAGTAGAACCGGAACCCGAAATTCCTGTCCCGTCCGAGCCCGCAGAAGTGGAAGCGGCCCAGGCTCCGAGTGCCGAGAGCGAAGCCGTGCCCGAGGAAGCGCTTGCGGCCGCAGAACTGCCCGAAGCCGAGGTCGAGGTTCCGCAGGAAGATGGCCTTGAACTTAAGACGGAACCATCTCCCGAACCTGAAAAGGTCATTGAGGAAGCCGAGGTTGAGGAAAAACCAAAGCAGAAGAAAAAAGCAAAAAAGAGCAAGCCCCTAAAAGAGGAAATACATGATGAAGAGACCCTGGAACAGCTCAAGAGGGCGTTTCGAACCAAGGTTCCGAGCAGAAAAGAGTATGTAATACAGAACAAAAAACCCAAGCTGAGGCAGAATTTTGACGGAGCCGGGAGAAACAGGGGGGCTTATCCGGGTGACGGCCAGGATGGGAGAGTCATACCCGTTTCCCCTGTTCATACTTCGAAAAGGAACATAAAACTCGGCGAAACGATAGTGGTTTCCGATCTTGCGAAGCTGATGAGCGTGAAGGCGTCGGAAGTCGTTAAGAAACTCATGACCATGGGTACGGGTGCCACGGTTAACCAGTCGATTGACAGCGATACGGCTGAACTTGTCGCCGATGAATTCGGCTTTAACGTGATCGTTGAGAGGTTTGTCGAGGATGATCTGCTTTTTGATCAGGATGAATCGCAGGATACGGAGAGAGTTCCGCGTCCGCCGGTCGTTACGGTCATGGGACATGTTGACCACGGGAAGACCACTCTTCTTGACTCCATAAGGGAAACCGATGTCGTCGCGGGAGAAGCCGGCGGAATAACGCAGCACATAGGCGCCTACGCGGTGAAGGTAAAGGATTCGACCATAGCCTTCGTGGACACGCCGGGCCACGAGGCGTTTACTTCAATGCGGGCTCGGGGCGCAAGCATAACGGATATAGTCATTCTGGTCGTGGCGGCGGATGACGGAGTAATGCCCCAGACGGTTGAAGCTGTGAACCACGCTAAGGCGGCCGGAGTTCCGATCATAGTGGCCATAAACAAAATTGACAAGGAAGGCGCGGATATCGAAAAAATCAGGAGAGAGCTTTCCGAGATAGATCTCATATCGGAACAGTGGGGGGGAGACACGCTCTTTGCGGAGGTCTCCGCGAAAAAGAAAAAAGGTATAAGCGAGCTCCTTGAACTGGTGCTGCTCCAGGCCGATATACTTGAACTCAGGGCGTCGCCCGATAAAAGGGCAAACGGCGTGGTGGTAGAGGCCGAACTTGACAAGGGCAGGGGAGCCGTCTCCACGGTTATCGTGAAGGAAGGAACTCTTCGGGTCGGAGATTGCGTCGTATCGGGGATTCACAGCGGGAAAATAAGGGCCCTTACCGACGATAAGGGCAAAACGGTAAAAAGCGTCGGCCCTTCACTGCCGGTCAAGATAATGGGTCTTTCGGGAGTTGCCGAAGCCGGGGAAAAATTCCACGTGGTAAAGGATGAAAGGACCGCCAGGGAGGTAACCTCTCACCGCCAGAACAAGATCCGCTCCCACAAGGTGGTTGCCACTCCGAAACTTTCGCTTGAGGATCTCTTCAACTCCATTGAAAACGAGGAAGCCAAAGAACTTTCGCTCATAATAAAAGCCGATACCCAGGGGTCGGTCGAGGCGCTCAGGGACTCCGTTGAGAAACTCTCGACCGAGAAATGCAGGGTTAAGATCGTTCACTCCGGAGCGGGAGGGATAAACGAAACGGACGTGGTCCTGGCTAGCGCGTCAAATGCGGTGGTGATAGGGTTTAACGTCCGCCCGGATGCCAATGCGCTTAGGATTTCTGAGAAAGAAGGAGTTTCCCTTGAGCTTCATTCCATAATTTACGATGTTGTGAACCGGATAAAAAGCGCGATGGAGGGACTTCTCGAGCCCCTGCATCAGGAAGTCGTGGTCGCCCACATGGATGTCAGGGAGCTTTTCCACGTTTCAAGGGTTGGAACCATCGCCGGATGCATGGTTTCTGACGGCAAGGTAAGCAGGGACAACAGTATCAGGGTGGTTCGGGACGGCACAGTCGTTTTTGACGGCAAGGTAAGTTCTCTTATGCGTTTTAAGGAAGATGTGAAAGAGGTTCCCTCTGGTTACGAGTGTGGTATAACGATAGAGAATTTCAACGACGTGAAGCAGGGGGACGTCTTTGAACTCTATAAGCTCGAGGAGATAAAACAGGAGCTTTGATATCCGGGTCTTAAATGGTTGTGGGCATAGCGAGATTTGAACTCTACATGTCGGGCAACAGGTCTTTGAAAGATAAAAGGCGCCTGATCAAAAGCCTTGTGGAAAGAGCAAGGTCAAAATTTCCGAGCCTCTCTATGACTGAAGTTGATTCCCTGGACCTAAAAGACAAGGCTACTATAGGGCTTGGATACGTTTCCAACGATGCTTCTCTGGTAAATTCCGTCCTGGACAAGGTGATTTCCCATATCGAGAGCACGGGGAATTTCCGCATGGGGAAAAAAGAGATGGAGATTCTCCATTTCTAGGTAACCGAAAATGGCTCACAGCTACAAAAGATCCGCACGGATATCCGATCTCCTCATAAGGGAAATATCCGAGATGCTGGTACGCGGCAAGATCAAGGATCCGAGGGTGTCGTCGGCAAGCATAACAGCTGTGCGGGTTACAGACGACATGGGCTACGCGAAGGTCTTTTTCACCTCCTTTGATGAAAGTTCTGATACGGAGGAGATGCTCGAGGGGCTGCGAAACGCCACGGGCTACATAAGAAGCATCCTCTCAAAAAAACTGAGGATAAAAAAGATCCCGAACATAGAATTCGAGTATGACGCCCTTGTGGAAAAACGGGCGAGAATTGACAAACTGATAAGGGACGTGTCGGATGAATAACCTGGATAACATCCTTGACCTCATAGGGGCGAACCAGAGATTTCTCATTGTTTCCCACGAGAATCCGGATTGCGACGCTCTGGGTTCAACCATAGTCATGGCGCTGGTCCTCCGCGAGATGGGGAAGGATGTGATTATGTACAACAAAGACGGGGTTCCCGAGCACCTGCGGTTTCTTCCCGAGTACTCAGGCGTGGCTGATTCTCTTGATCGAGTTACGGACGATGTGGAAGTGGTAATGCTTCTTGACTGCGCTGATATCTCTCGACCTGGAGAGGAATTCCGGGATTTAATCTCGGAAAACGATTTTACGCTCGCATTTGTCGACCACCACGCGAGTAACGGCGCAAGCTCTGAGTACTGCCTTATAGATGAAAAAGCCTCTTCTACGGGAGTTATCCTCTACAGAATGATAAAACGGATAGGGGCATCCATAACCCCTGAGATTGCGGAGTGTCTTTTCTCCACGATAGTCGGTGATACGGGTTCTTTCCGGTATTCAAACACCTGTTCTGAGACGTTCACAATCGCCGCTGAGCTGGTCGACCGCGGAGCCGACCCGGAGAAGATCTCAAGATACATCTATGATAATGAACCTCTCAGAAAAGTTATGCTCAGAACCTTGGCAATGAACACCCTCGAGGTATCCGGGAAAATCGCTTTTCTGCACGTGTCAAGCGAAATGCTGGAGCAGACCGGTACCGAAAAAGAGCATACCGAGGGCATTGTGAGCATGGCGAGGTCGATTGAAGGGATTGAAGTCGCGGTTTTTCTGAGACAGGATTCCGCCCTTGATTGGAAAGTGAGCCTCCGCTCCAAGCAGTATGTGGACGTTGCACGGATTGCCGGGCGCTACGGCGGGGGAGGACACCGCAGGGCCGCCGGCTGCGTTATTTCCGCCCCGCTTGATACCGTAAAGCGAAGACTTCTCAGTTCAATCCAGGAAGCGATGTGATGGACGGAGTCATGGTTCTTGATAAACCCAGGGGCTGTACCTCCGCTCAGGCGCTTAACAGGGTGAAAAAAGCCGTGGGCGCGAAAAAGGCGGGTCATACGGGAACCCTGGACCCGTTTGCGACTGGAGTTCTGCCCGTGTGCTTTAACCAGGCGACAAAGGCTATCCCTTACCTCGGAGACGATATAAAGGAATACGAGGCCGAGATGACTTTGGGGATATCAACCGATACCATGGACGATACCGGTACGGTCACCGGGCGGGTGGACGCGGGACATATAGGCAGGGACGATGTGGAAGAAGTTATTCAAGGGTTTATGGGAGAGATAATGCAGGTTCCCCCTATGTATTCAGCCGCGAAGGTTTCGGGTACGAAGCTCTACGCCCTCGCAAGAGCCGGAAAGGAAATTGAAAGGAAACCGAAGAGGGTCACGATAGAGGAAATAAGGCTTCTTCATTTCTCTTGCCCGAAAGCGACTTTTTACGTTAGGTGTTCTCGCGGAACCTACGTCAGGGTAATTGCTTCTGACGCCGGGAGGAAACTGGGATGCGGAGCCCATCTTTCCGAACTCAGGAGGCTTAGAAGCGGTCCTTTCACGCTAAGTGGCGCCAGCAGCATTGAGGACGTGGAGTCCGGGAATTACAATATTCTCCCCTTGGAGGAAGTCCTCGGGGGCTATCCGAGGGTTCATCTGGAAGGGGGTCTGTGCGAGAGAGTGCGTAACGGAATCCCTATTTCCCGAGAGGCCCTTTCGGGCGTGGAATTGCCCGAATTCAAAAATAGGGATATAATCACCGTGTTTTGCCGAAATATGATTCTTTCCATCTGTGAAGCGAAAACCGATTCCGATGAATTTGAGTATATGGGAGATAAGGATATAGTGTTTCGGCATTTAAGAGTGTTTAACTGATCAGGCAAGGGTCTAGGAGGAAGTAATTTATGTCTTTGCAAAAGGAAGATAAGGCGCGAATCATAAGCGAGTTTCAGAAACATGAGAACGACGTGGGTTCGGCCGAGGTTCAGATAGGGATTCTGAACGGAAAGATAAAGGAACTGTCCGAGCATGTGGAAAGGGCACCCAAGGACAACCACTCAAGGAAAGGGCTGGTTTCAATGGTCGCCAAGAGAAGAAAACTGCTTAATTACGTAAAGAGGGTAAGACCGGATGAGTACGGTAAGCTGATTGAGACCCTTGGGCTAAGAAGATAAGGAAGTAATGTTTTGGAGGAAATGAATTGACTGAACAAACAAGAGAAATGGAAGCGGAGCTGTTTGGAAACAAGCTGCGCCTTGAAACAGGAAGGCTTGCCAAACAGGCAAACGGGGCGGTGCTCGCTTCCTGCGGAGGAACTACCGTGCTTGCCACGGTCGTTGCCTCGGAAGAAAAGATAGAAGATGATTTTTTGCCGCTTACGGTTAACTATCAGGAGAAATCTTACGCGGCCGGGAAAATTCCCGGAGGCTATTTCAAGAGGGAAGGGCGGCCCAGCGAAAAGGAAATTCTCACGTCAAGGCTTATTGACAGACCCGTAAGGCCGCTTATACCCAAGGGCTTTTCTTACCCCACCCAAATAATAATCACAGTTATTTCCGCTGACGGCGAAAACGCCACGGACGTTCTGTCGGTAATAGCGTCTTCAGCCGCGCTTATGGTTTCAGATATTCCGTTTGCCGGGCCCATAGCGGCTCTTACCGTCGGAAAAGTCGACGGCGAGCTTGTTGCAAATCCCACCCCGGAGCAACTTGAGACCAGCACTATGGAGATAACCGTCGCCGGCACCGAAGAGGCCATCGTAATGGTTGAGGGCGGGGCGAAGGAAGTAAGCGAGGCCGAGGTGGTTGAAGCCCTTATGTTTGCCCACGGCGGGATTAAGGAAATCATCTCTTTCGAGAACCGTTTTGTTGAGGGAATCGGCAAGGAAAAAAGAGAGGTCCCCGCTACAGAAACAGACGACGCGCTTGAGGACGAGGTCCGTTCATCTGTGCTTCTTTCTCTTGAGCAGGGGATAGTGGCTGACTCAAAAGACGGCAGGAAGGAACTTATAAAACAGGCTTATGAAGAAACGGTAAAAGAACTGGTTGAGCAACGCCCGGAAGATAAATCCAAGATTGACAAGGCGTTTGATGAGGCAATCAAAGATTCTGTGAGAAGCAAGATAGTCGAGGGCACAAGACCCGACGGGAGGGACTACACGACTGTAAGGCCCATAACGGGCGAAGTAGGACTTCTGGAGAGAACCCACGGTTCGGCGCTCTTTACCCGCGGGGAAACCCAGGCCATAGTCGTTTCGACTCTGGGAAGCTCATACGACGAGCAGAGGATAGACGCGCTTGAAGGCGACGAGACAAGAAGTTTTATGCTCCATTACAATTTCCCTCCTTACTCCGTCGGAGAAACCAGCTTCCGTCTGGGCCCCGGCAGAAGGGAAATAGGGCACGGCGCGCTTGCCGCCCGGGCGATAAAGCCCGTATTGCCGGA
The DNA here is from genome assembly GCA_022819805.1 of Candidatus Dadabacteria bacterium. Classification (GTDB taxonomy): domain Bacteria; phylum Desulfobacterota_D; class UBA1144; order Nemesobacterales; family Nemesobacteraceae; genus Nemesobacter. The sequence goes on along the minus strand of JAJEGO010000012.1, from coordinate 2,671 downwards.
TAAAGAGGACTTTCCCTACACTATCAGGATCGTTTCTGAGATTCTTGAGTCAAACGGTTCTTCTTCAATGGCGACTGTGTGCGGTTCCTCGATGTCTCTTATGGACGCGGGAGTGCCTATAAGCGCTCCGGTGGCCGGCATAGCCATGGGACTTATAAAGGAAGGGGACAATTTCGTTGTTCTCTCCGACATTCTCGGTGATGAGGATCATCTCGGGGATATGGATTTCAAGGTGGCCGGCACCCAACTCGGCATCACAGCCTTGCAGATGGATATCAAGATAACCGGCATAACCGAAGCGATTCTCACAACCGCGCTTGCTCAGGCCAAAGATGGCAGGATGCATATCCTCGGGAAGATGGAAGAGACAATCAGCGGACCCAAGGAAGAGCTTTCCGAATACGCTCCGAGAATCCTTACGATCCAGGTAAAGCCCGATAAGGTCAAAGTAGTGATAGGTTCCGGCGGAAAAACGATAAAGAAGATAGTCGAGGATACGGGAGCGCAGATAGACATACAGGATGACGGTCTGGTGAAGATTTTCTCTCCCGACTACGAAGCCTGCAAGAAGGCCGAAAGCATCATAAAAAGAATTGTTGAGGATATAGTCGCCGGCAAGCTGTATGTCGGCGTGGTTAAGCGCATTCTCGATTTCGGAGCCATAGTTGAGCTTGGTCCGGGAAAAGACGGGCTCCTGCACATCTCCGAACTTGAAAACCGCAGGGTTGAAAAGGTAACCGACATTCTGAACGAAAAGGACGAGGTTCTCGTAAAGTGCCTCGCGGTTGAGCGTGACGGCAGGGTTAGGCTCAGCAGAAAGGCCGCGCTTGACCAGAATATAGAAGATTACAGAGTTTCCGACTAATCCGCGCAGTTGAGTCTTTCTCGGGAAAAACCGAAGCTGATAGTTGTCTTAGGACCTACAGCTTCGGGCAAGACCGAAATGGCGCTGGAAATAGCCCGCAGAACCGGCGCTTGCATAATAAGCGCCGATTCCGTTCAGGTCTACAGACATTTTGATATAGGAAGCGCCAAGTCCACCGAGGAGCAAAGACGGGAGATTCCCCATTTCCTCATAAATGTCGCGGATCCCGATGAGGATTTTAACGCCGGCACGTATATGAGACTTGCCCTTGAGCAGATCAAGAGGCTGGTTGCGGACGGCGGGAAGATAGTCGTGGTCGGGGGAACTTTTCTTTACGTAAAGGCTCTTCTTTACGGACTTCTCGAAGGCGTCGAGATTGATCGGGAGTTCAGAGACAGCCTCGCGCGGGAGAGGGACGCGAAGGGAGTAGCGTCGCTTCACAAAAAACTTGAGACTGTAGACCCGGTGTCCGCCGGGCGGATAAACCCGAATGATTATGTGAGAATTGAAAGGGCGCTTGAAGTCCATCACACGACGGGCGAGCGCATGTCGGATCATCACCTGCGGCACGGCTTCGCGGAACAAAGGTTCAACGCCCTTAAAATAGGCCTCCACGGGGAACGGGAGCACCTTCGCTGCGCTATAGATGAAAGGGTTGATGCGATGATTGGCCGCGGCTGGGTCGAAGAAGTAGAAGCCATAAGGGCCAAGGGATACGGGTCGCACTTAAAACCCATGAAGTCCATAGGCTACAGGCGGATAAATGAATTCCTGGATGGTCGGCTTGATTTTGAGACAGCGGTCGAAAAAATAAAGACGGACACGAAAAGATTTTCCAAAAGACAGTCCACCTGGCTTCGCGCGGATGACGGCATAAAATGGTTTGATCCCGCGGAAGGAGATGAGCCGATACTTGAGGAGTGTAGCGGGTTTCTGGGCTGATTGGCCCTCTGGCTATTTTTTTTCCTCAACCCTGTATGAGCGAATGGTTCTCAGGATTATCGCCGCGCCGATCAGCACGGAAAGTACGGGCAGAAGCCATAGTATGGCGCTGAATCCTCTGGGCGGGGGGGATGCGAGAATAGTTTCTCCGTAGCTCGAGATGAAATAGTCTATTATTTCTTCCTTCGTGTTTCCCTCAAGAAGTTTTGTTTTTATAATGGCCCTCATATCCCGGGCAAGCTGTGCGTTTGACTCCGCGACACTCTGTCCCTCGCACACGGGACACATGAGTTCTCCCGAGATGTCGGCGATTTGGTCTTCAAGAGTGTCCGCATTCACTTGGAAGGCGACAAGAAGGGCTAGGGACAGAACAAGCCCCCCACTCAGGATCTTATGAAAAAAACGGTTCATGGGTTTTCAATTCCCGGGCTCTGCCCGTTGTAAAGAGTAGCATTCTCTATATAGCGCATGATCATTTTCTCCGTAAGCGGTCCCCTGTGCTTTCCGGTTATGATGCCGTCGGGATTTACGAAGAAAGTCTCCGGAACTCCTCCTACTCCATAATCCAGGTGTATCCTGTTTTTGGGATCATAAATGTTGACGAAAGTTCCGCCGAACGATTTTATGTATTCCTCGGCGCTCTTCCTGTCATCCATTATATTTATTCCTATGAATTCGACCTGTTTGCCTGAAAGAGACATGTAGGTCCTCTCAAGCGCGGGGGCCTCCTCTCTGCAGGGATGGCACCAGGATGCCCAGAAGTTCACGAGCAGTGTCTTTCCTCGGAAATCAGAAAGCCTTACCTCGTCGCCGTCAAACGATTTCAGTGCGAACTCGGGTGCGGGATTTCCCACAAGCTGGGAT
>JAJEGO010000020.1 GCA_022819805.1 Candidatus Dadabacteria bacterium | reverse complement strand
GGGGGCCTGCCAGTAAAGTATGGTCAGGGTTTCATCATCGTCATCTCCGCAGGAAATTGCGAAAAGTCCCGCGGCCACTATAGCTAGGACTAGAAGAATTTTTTTGTATCCCATCTGAATTTCTCCTCAGAAGTTGTTAGCACCAGGAAGCTTTAAAATTCTTTTTAAACTTACCGAGAAACAGTTAGAACGCAATGTCGGATTTATACACCAGTATTCAGGTTTCCGGGAATCAACAGTTTAAGAAAAACTCTAGTGTCAGGGGAATTTCTTAATCGTTTTCATGCGGTTATCTTTTTTGCGTGAACATAAACGAAGCCGCAAGAGTCATAATCATCCTTGGTGCGGTGCTCATAGCGCTCGGAGTCATTCTTCCTTACGTAGCGAAACTAAATTTTTTCGGGAAACTCCCGGGAGACATAAGAATCAAGGGTGAGAACTTCAGTTTTTATTTCCCGATCGCTACCTGCATAGTGCTGAGCGTACTGCTCACGTTTTTTGCAAAGCTTTTTTTCAGAAAATAAGGCGAGGGGAGTTCGGTGAAGCCTAAAGGCTTTTTCTCTCGTCGGGAAGGACCCAGCTTCTTTTGTCCGCGAAGAGTTCTTCGTACTTCTCTATGCTGTTTTCCCACTCTAGGGTCTGGGATATGTCGTCGAGTCCCTCAAGGAGCACTTTTCTTTTAAAATCGTCTATCTCGAAGGAAAAGTCTATTCCTTCCCCAGTTACGGATCTTTTAACCAGATCCACTTCAAGGGAGTAACCTTCGTTTTCCCATACGAGTTGGAAAAGCTCGTCCGTCCTGTCCTTGGAGATGACTATGGGGAGTATCGAGTTTTTAAAACAGTTGTTGTAGAAAATATCGGCGAAGGAAGGAGCCAGAATTACGCGAAACCCCGCTTCCCTTATCGCCCATGGGGCATGCTCCCTTGAACTTCCACTTCCGAAATTCTCTCTTGTAAGCAATATGCACGCGTCAGAGTATCTCGGAAGGTTGAGTTCAAAGTCTTCGTTCAAGGTTCCGTCGTCATTGTATTTCCAGTCGAAAAACAAAAATTCCCCGAACCCCGTTCTCTCAATGCGTTTTAGGAACTGCTTGGGGATTATCTGGTCGGTGTCGACGTTCATTCTGTCAAGAGCCGCTACTTTTCCCGATACTTTTTGAAGTTTCTCCATGTCTCAGATCCCCTTTTCTATTTCCCAGCTGCGCACGTCAACGAAATGTCCCTCTAGCGCCGCTGCGGCCGCCATTATCGGACTTACCAGGTGGGTTCTTCCCCCTTTTCCCTGGCGACCTTCGAAATTCCTGTTAGACGTGCTTGCGCATCTCTCCCCCGGAGCCAGTATGTCGGGGTTCATCCCGAGACACATGCTGCATCCCGACTCGCGCCACTCAAATCCGGCCTCGGTAAATATCTTGTGAAGATCCATTTCCTCAGCCTTTCTCTTTACGAGCTGAGAGCCTGGAACCACCATGGCGCTTACTCCGTCGGCGACTTTCCTGCCTTTTACCATTTTCGCAACCGCCAGCAGGTCCTCCATCCTGGAATTCGTGCAGGAACCTATAAACACCCTGTCAACGTGTATGTCCGTTATCGGGGTGTTTGCCTTAAGACCCATGTATTCAAGGGCCTGTTCCATTGATTTTCTTTCGCCTGTGTCCTCGCATTCCCCGGGGTCAGGCACCTTTGAGGTTACATCCGTTACCATTCCCGGATTGGTTCCCCAGCTTACCTGCGGAGCTATCTTGCGGGCGTCGAGGCAGACTGATTTATCGAAAACGGCGTCGGGGTCCGTGCCGAGCGTCCTCCAGTGTTCGAGGGCTTTTTCGTAATTGCTGTTTTTAGGCGCGTACCGGCGATCTTCCACGTACTCGAAGGTCTTTTGGTCAGGAGCTATCATTCCGGCTCTTGCTCCTCCCTCTATCGACATGTTGCAAACCGTCATCCTCTCTTCTATGGAAAGCGCCTCTATCGCTTCCCCGCGGTATTCGACCACCGTTCCGGTGGCCCCTGCGGTTCCTATATGTCCGATTATGCCCAGGATTATGTCCTTTGCGGTAACTCCGTACTGGCGTTCGCCCTCAACCCTTATTTCAAATACCTTGGGGCGATTCTGTCTTAAGCACTGTGTTGCCAGAACATGTTCCACTTCGCTTGTTCCTATGCCGAAAGCAAGCGCTCCGAACGCCCCGTGGGTAGAAGTGTGGCTGTCTCCGCACACTATAGTCATCCCGGGTTTCGTGAGACCGAGTTCGGGGCCGATCACGTGCACTATGCCCTGGGATTGGTTGTTTATTCTTATTCCGAAGAGCGTTATTCCGAAATCCTTGCAGTTTTGCCGCAGGGCCTCTATCTGCTTTGCGGATATGGGGTCCGAAATGGGTCCGCTGCGGTCTGTGGTCGGGACGTTATGATCCATGGTGGCGAAAGTAAGGTCGGGTCGTCTTACCTCCCGCCCCGTGATTCTCAGCCCTTCAAACGCCTGCGGAGAAGTAACTTCATGAACGAGATGGAGATCTATGTAGAGAAGGGACGGCTTGCCCTCTTCTTCGTGAACGAGATGAGATTCCCAGATTTTGTCAAAAAGAGTTTTTCCCGCCATCGCTAACTGCTCCAGAGCGCCGTTTTCTCATTTCCGAACCGTGCGTTTTTCCCAAGCTCCTCCTCTATGCGCAGAAGCTGGTTGTATTTTGCTATTCTGTCACTTCGGGACGCCGACCCGGTCTTGATCTGCCCGGCGTTTGTGGCAACCGCGATATCCGCTATCGTCGAGTCTTCTGTTTCCCCCGAGCGATGGGATATTATATAACTATAACCCGCCTGCCTGGCCATCTCAATAGCCTCCAGGGTTTCTGTGAGCGTTCCTATCTGGTTTACCTTTATGAGGATTGAATTTGCCACGCCCGAGTTTATTCCGTCTGAGAGTCTCTTCGTGTTCGTTACGAAAAGATCGTCTCCGACGAGCTGGACGGCGGAACCTATTTTCTTCGTAAGCGCTTTCCACCCTTCCCAGTCATTTTCATCCAGCGGGTCTTCTATGGAAACGATGGGATATTTCTCTATCCATCTCTCGTATATTTCCATCAGCTGTGCTACAGGCACTGTTTTTCTTTCCACGTGGTATTTCCCCTCGTGAAAGAACTCGCTTGAAGCTACGTCAAGCGCTATGGATATCTGCTCTGCCGGGCTGTATCCAGCTTTCCATATGGCCTCTATTATGCATTCGAGAGCTTCTTCATTTGATCCCAGGGAGGGCGCGAATCCTCCTTCGTCTCCGACGGCCGTTGAGAGCCCCTTGTCTCCCAGTATGGATTTCAGCGCGTGGAAGGTCTCCACTCCCGCCCGAAGGGCTTCCCGGAAAGTGGAAAATCCGTGGGGCACTATCATGAATTCCTGAAAATCAAGGTTGTTGTCCGCGTGAGCGCCGCCGTTAATTATGTTCATAAGCGGCACGGGAAGGGTATCGGCATCCTCGTTCCCGAGATGGCTGAAAAAAGACTTCCCCTCCGAATTCGCCGCTGCCCTCGCCGAAGCAAGCGACACGCCCAGAATGGAGTTCGCTCCGAGCCGGGATTTTGTTTCCGTCCCGTCAAGCTCTATCATGGCCCGGTCTATCATGACTTGGTTGCATGCCTCAAGACCCGCAAGATGCGGGGCTATTATGTTGTGGACGTTTTTTACCGCCTCCAAAACCCCTTTGCCCATGTATCTGCCCTTCTCCCCGTCCCGAAGCTCAAGCGCTTCGTGTTCTCCCGTAGATGCTCCCGAGGGAACCATAGCCCGACCGAAGGCGCCGTCTGCGCAATGAACCTCTACTTCTATTGTGGGATTCCCCCTTGAATCCAGTATCTCTCTTGCTTTTATTCTGCTTATCTTTGACATTTTGATTCCTCTTGAGCCGTCTGTTCAACTGCGAAGCGCGACACTCTGATTTGGCTTTGATTGTACGGAATTGGAAGCGTTTTTCAAACATGTCGTAAAATCAGAGGCGCAAAGGTGACAATCTCCAACGCGGAACAAGGACTTCCTGTCATGTCTGGAACTTGCAGACATTTGGATTTCATAATAAAACCGGTGGAATGCCTGTTCATTACAGTCATATTTAGGAAGCGAAATTTTATCGTTCTGCATAGGACTAAATTGACCTAGGATGCCGCGTGATATATAATCAATATTTGATCAGGGAGGAGTTGCATACGCCTAGAACCAAGTCCAGTTCCACAAGGGGCGGAACCTCCGGAACATCGTGGAGCTAGGTGACGCTTATTGGACTCGGCCGGCAAGATACCCTTGCTGGTAGTGGTGTAAATGAGCGAGGACGGATGTCCGTAACGACTGTGGCAAGGGCAGTTGCGAGACACCCGGGCTAACTCGGGTGAACACGCTGCTGGGCAATGTCAATCGTAGAAGAAGGTAGAAAGCAGCTATGATCATCCATGACTTTCGGTTACTTAGGAGCTCTCGGAGTGCTGCCGCTTGGGTTATGACTAGATTCGGCATTGTCGCGGTGCTGCTGATCTGCACCTTGTTGCCTATGCCTGCGTGGGCCGCCGTCGAGGGCGAGGCACAGTTCGTATTTAACACGTTTGGGTTCCTTGTGTGGGGTGCCCTCGTGATGTGGATGGCAGCAGGCTTCACAATGCTCGAGGCGGGCTCGGTACGGACGAAGAACGCTTCGGTCATCTGCCTGAAGAACATTGGCCTCTACTCCATTGCCGGACTGGCGTACTACCTGATCGGCTTCAACATCATGTATGTCGGCGTCGAGCCGGGCGGCTGGTTTGGTTCGCTCGAATTCCTGTATGGTGCGACTCCTGATGAAGTGGCACTGCTGGGCGGCGAGGAAACAGCCACCGCAGCTGTCGTCGAGAGCGGTTACTCGGCGATGTCGTACTGGTTTTTCCAAATGGTGTTCGTGGCGACCACGGCTTCGATTGTCTCGGGTGCTTTGGCCGAGCGCGTGAAGTTGTGGTCTTTCTTCGTTTTCATCTTGGTGTTGACCTCGGTCATCTACCCAGTCGTTGGAGCCTGGACTTGGGGTGGGGGCTGGTTGGCTGAATTGGGGTTCAAGGACTTCGCCGGTTCCACCGTGGTTCACTCCACAGGAGGCTGGGCGGCACTTGCGGGAATCATCATGGTTGGGCCGCGCTCGGGCAAGTTCCGGGCCGATGGTAGTGTCAAGTCGACCCCTCCATCCAATGTTCCGGTCGTCACTCTCGGCGTCTTTATCCTGTGGCTGGGCTGGTTCGGCTTCAATGGCGGTTCACAGCTGGCCCTCAGTGGTGCATTTGATGCTGTGGCGGTGAGCAACATCTTCTCCAACACCAACCTAGCTGCGGCGGCTGGGGTTCTGGCCGCTCTGAGCCTCTCCCGTCCCGTACTGGGCCGTGTCGATCTGTTCGCCGGACTTAACGGCGCTCTGGCTGGTCTCGTTGCGATCACAGCGGCGCCGGATATCGTCCAGCATCACTGGGCAGTAATCATCGGAGCGATCGGGGGCATGGTTTGCCTGTTGTCCATGAAGGGCTTGGAAATGATAAAGATCGACGATGTTGTGGGTGCTGTCCCGGTTCATCTCTGCACTGGCATCTGGGGAACGCTGGCGGTCTGCATCGCCGCCGGTGGAAGTCTTCTTGCTCAGATAATCGGCATTTTGGCTATCGGCGTGTTTGTGTTCGGGGTTTCGATACTGTTGTGGTTTGTCATCGACCGGACCTTGGGTTTGCGGGTCTCAAAGAATGTCGAGGCCCTCGGCCAGGATGTGGGCGAGCTTGGCATCGAAGCCTATCCGGAATTCGTGATGATGCCGGAAGAGGACTGATTAGAGCGCTGGGGCAATCTTCCAGTCCGGGCTGCGGGCCTCCAGAGACAGATTGCAACCCTGTTGCGTTCTCAATCGGGATATTCCAAGTGGCGGCTTTGCAAGTGCAGCACGGGTGGTGTAAGGCGAAGACTTTGGGTCAAACCCGTTTTTGCGGCCTGATCAGGCTAGGGTTTCGTTGATCACGCGCCATGTCGGTCAAAAGGAGAATAAAAAGCAGCTATGACCATCCACGACTTCCGGTTGCTTAAGGGCTGTCGGAGTTCTGCCGCTTGGGTTGTGACTAGATTCGGCATTATCGTGGTGCTGTTGATCTGCACCTTGTTGCCTATGCCTGCGTGGGCCGCCGTCGAGGGCGAGGCGCAGTTCGTATTCAACACGTTTGGGTTCCTTGTGTGGGGCGCCCTCGTGATGTGGATGGGAGCAGGCTTCACAATGCTCGAGGTGGGTTCGGTACGGACGAAGAATGCCTCGGTCATCTGCCTGAAGAACATTGGTCTCTACTCCATTGCCGGACTGACGTACTATCTGATCGGCTTCAACATCATGTATGTCGGCGTCGAGCCGGGCGGCTGGTTTGGTTCGCTGGAACTCCTGTACAGCACGACCGCCGATGAAGTGGTACTGCTGGGCGGCAGGGAAACGACTGCCGCGGCAGTTGTCAAGAGCGGCCACTCGGCGATGTCGTACTGGTTTTTCCAAATGGTGTTCGTGGCGACCACGGCTTCGATTGTCTCGGATGCTTTGGCCGAGCGCGTGAAGCTGTGGTTTTTCTTCGTTTTCATCGCCGTGTTGACCTCGGTCGTCTACCCAGTTGTTGGCGCTTGGGCTTGGGGTGGGGGCTGGTTGGCTGAATTGGGGTTCAAGGACTTCGCCAGTTCCACCGTGGTGCACTCCACGGGAGGCTGGGCAGCTCTCGCTGGGGCTACCATGATTGGGCCACGCTCGGGCAAGTTCCGGGCTGACGGCAGTGTCAAGCCGACCCCTCCATCCAATGTTCCGATCGTCACCCTCGGCGTCTTTATCCTGTGGATGGGCTGGTTCGGCTTCAACGGCGGTTCGCATCTGGCCCTCAGCGGTGCATTCGATGCCGTGGCGGTGAGCAATATCTTCTCAAACATTAACCTAGCCGCGGCGGCTGGGGTTATGGCAGCTCTGAGCCTCTCCCGTCTTGTACTGGGCCGTGTAGACCTGCTCGCCGGACTTAACGGTGCTCTGGCTGGTCTCGTCGCGATCACAGCGGCGCCCGATATCGTCCAGCACCATTGGGCAATAGTGATCGGAGCGATTGCAGGCATGATTTGCCTGTTGTCCATGAAGGGCTTGGAAATGATAAAGATCGACGACGTCGTGGGTGCTGTCCCGGTTCACCTCTGCACTGGCATCTGGGGGACGCTGGCAGTCTGCATCGCCGCCGGTGGGAGCCTTTTTGCTCAGATCATCGGCATTTTGGCCATAGGTGCGTTTGTGTTTGGGTCATCAATGCTGTTGTGGTTTGTCATCGACCGGACCTGGGGTTTGCGGGTCTCAAAGGATGTCGAGGTCATCGGCCAGGATGTGGGCAATCTGGGCATCGAAGCCTATCCAGAATTCGTGATAATGCCGGAAGAGAACTGATTAGAGCACTAGGGCAATCTTCCAGTCCGGGCTGCGGGCCTCCAGAGACAGGTTGCAACCCAGTTGCGTTCTCAATCGGGATGTCTCGAACTTTGGAGCCACGACTTACGAGGGTCGACAGAGTCAAATCGGGCCGTTGGGTCTGTCCTCGATGATCTCCCCGTCCTTCAGGCTTATTACTCTTTTTGAGTGAGAGGCTATGTCTTCTTCGTGCGTTATCATTACTATCGTTTTTCCCTGTTCGTTGAGGTCCCTGAATATCTTCATTATCTCGTAACTAGTCGCCGTGTCCAGGTTCCCCGTGGGTTCGTCCGCGAGTATCATCCTGGGGTTGTTCACAACCGCCCTGGCTATCGCCACCCTCTGCTGCTGTCCCCCCGAGAGCTGGTTGGGAAGGTGATCCGCTCTCTGCTCGAGTCCCACGAGGGCGAGCGCGGCCGAGGCCAGTTTTTTTCTCTGCGCCCCTGGCATGGCTGAATAAACAAGCGGCAGTTCCACGTTTTCAAGCGCCGTCGTTCGCGGCAGCAGGTTAAAACTCTGGAAGACAAAGCCAATCTTCGTGCTCCGTATTTCCGCCTTCTCGTCGCTTTCGAGTTCCATTATATCGGTACCGTCAAGCATGTAGTTTCCACTGCTCTGCGTGTCGAGGCAGCCGAGAATGTTCATAAGCGTGCTTTTGCCGGACCCCGAGGATCCCATGATGGCGACAAATTCTCCCTGTGCGATCTCAAGGTTTACGGATCGAAGCGCTTCGACCTGCACCTTTCCGTTTGAATATGTTTTGCCGATGTTCTTTAGCTTGATTACGGGGGGTGTCATCAGAATCTTTTCGGCTGGGGAAGCGCAAAGCCCGGTCCCTTGTTGGTTCCGCCGGAAATTGTGTACTCAACTACTATCTTGTCTCCTTCAGAAAGTGGACCGCTTAGAATTTCTGTGTGGAAGTCGTCGCTTATCCCGGTTTTTATTACTACTGGCGAGAGTTTTCCCTGCTTGAGGACCCAGACATTTTCGCCTGCCTCAGTAGCGGCGGCTGAAGATTTTGGGGGAATGAAGCGAAGTGCGGCAGTGGGAACTTTAAGCACGTTTTTTTTGGTTGATATGACTTTCTTCACTTCGGCGGTCATACCGGGTTTTAGCTCAAGTTCCGAGTTTTCGACAAGGCACGTTACGTCGTAGGTGACGACGTCGTTTTTTATCCTGGGGGAATTTGCCACCCGCTTTACCTTTGCGCTGAAATGCTTGTCCGGAAATGCGTCAACTCTGAAGAGGACATCCTGACCCTCTTTTATCTTTCCTATGTCTGCTTCGCTTACGTTTGAGATCAGGTGAAGAGTTCTGGGGTTCTCGGCCAGCACGTACAGGGGCTCGGATTTGTTCGGGTGTATCTGTTCGCCGATTATGATGTTTTTCTCAAGCACCACGCCGTCGAGTATCGAAGTGATTCGCGTCGCGTCGAGTTTTCTCTGTGCCGTGTCCAGGTCGGCCTGGGCTTTCTCGCGGGCAGCAGCTGCCGCGCTGTACTCTGAGAGAGATAAGTTGAATTCCTCACGGGAAATGAGTTCTTTTTCGTAGAGCCTCTTGCTCGCCTCGTGTGAGTTGGTTGAAATCTCAAGGTCGGTCGCGGTCTTCTTAAGTATCTCCTTGAAGTACTCGACATCTCCTGAGAGTCCCTCCGGCCCTTCCATGAGGGCGAGCACCTGGCCCTTTTTTACCTCATCGTTTACCTCGGAGTGGATTTCTTTTATGGTTCCGTTTATCTGTGAATATATCCTTGCTTCCTTCGTGGGTTTCAGGGTCCCCGAAGCTCTTACCAGGGAAGTTATATCCCCCCTCTCGATTTTCTGGGTCACGTATTTTATCTCGCCTTTGCTCCCTCCGAAAAAAATGAAGTATCCGGCGATAACGACCACTGCGACCAGTGCGTAGAGGAGTTTTGAGCGGGGCAGGTTCTTCATGGTATTTCTTTTCCGCAGATGCTTAGCAGCCTTAACCTTACTATTTTATAGTCATATATGGAGTTTTTATAGTCGGCTACCGCCTCTTCGTAAAGCGCCCGGGCTTCGGCAAACTCTATTTTCGAAGCGCTCCGGGACTCGTATCTCTCCTTTGCAAGGCGCAGGTTCTTCTCCGATATCGATTTCGAATCCCCGAGTATTCTTATTTTTTTCTCAAGGTGCTTCAGTTCAAGGTAGAGTTCCCCGACCGAGAGGACGATCCTGTTTCTGAGCAGTTCGGTCTGTGCCTCGTTTCTTGTGAGTTCGGCTCTTGACTGCGCCATCTGGCCGAATCTTGAGAATCCTTCGAAAATGGGAATCTTTACGCCGAGACCGGCGATAAACGCAGGCGTCCGGGCGCCTTCTCCTTCAAACCTGTACGCCGCCCTGCCGAACACAGACGGCAGAAATTTTCCTCTGTTTTCCGCTATCGAGGCCTTTATTCCGTCGTGGTCCGCAAGGAGGCTCTTTATATCCGTGTTTGCGGAGAGGGCGAAGCTCACCAGATCCTCTCTGGTTTCGTGTACCTTCTCGTAGGCGAGGTCCTCGCGGATATCGAACCCTCCAAGCGATAGGTCGTTCATAAGGTGCCTTAGGTTAAGAATGGCGAGTTCGTAGGAGTTCTCTCCTGAGACAAGCTCGAGTCTTGCCTGCTGCAGGTCGATTTCCGCCTGGCTTAGCTGCTGGGCGGATCTTTTCCCGACGGCGAAAAGCTCCTGGGTCTTCTCAAGAAGCCATTCGCTGCGCTTGGTCTTCGTGGCTGCTCCCTGAAGCCGGTTTTTCTCGGAAAGCGCCTGGTAGTAGGCGATGCGCGTGTCGCGCACGAGAATCGTTTTCGAACCTGTAAGTAAGTGTTCCGCCGATTCGAGGTGATGTTTTCTTGCTCTTATTCTGGCTTTTGTTTTTCCGAAGTCCCATATCATCTGATCGACGTAAAAACCGGATTCTCTTCCCACAAACGGCACTACAAGCTTTCCGCTGAGTTGGGGATAAAGGGGGGATTTTGCCTGTCTGAGTATTGATTTGGAGATGTCGACCTCGGAACGGGAAATACGAAGCTCGGGGTTGTTGAGCAGCGCTATCTCGACTGCCCGCTCGATCGGGATTACTTCCTGGGCCCACGCGACTTGGGGAAACAGCAGCAGTGAACAGAGAAAAAGAAGGAATTTCTTTGGTATACTCATCGTGTGGCAACCGCCGGTGTGCCGCTTGAGCGCGGATGAAACAGAATATCGATAAAGACCAGACGCCGCTTGGCGTATATGTCCATATTCCCTACTGTCTTACCAAATGTCCGTATTGTGATTTTAACTCCTATGGGACTAATGGCAACTTTCCGGAGGATGATTACGTCAGTGCTCTGGAAAGTGAAATTGAAAATTCCCGGGGGATTATTGAAGGCAGAGAGGTAAGCACGGTGTTTTTCGGGGGAGGGACCCCGTCGCTTTTAGAGCCCCGGAGTGTGGGAGCGGTAATGGAGAAACTTGCTTCGGTTACGTCCCTCTCGCCCACCGCGGAAATAACCCTCGAAATGAACCCCAGAACCGCCGACAAGGAAAAGCTCGTTTCACTTCGGAGCCTCGGGATAAGCAGAATAAGCGTCGGCATACAGTCTTTCTCCCGGAGAAAGCTTGATTTCTACGGAAGATTCACGACTCCCGAGGACTGCGTCCGCGCGCTTGTTGATGTGCGGGACGCCGGGTTCCGTAACTATAACCTTGATCTTATATACGGAAGCTCGCAGGAGACCCGGAAAGAGTTTGAAAATGATATCCGCACCGCCCTGAGTTTCTCTCCGACCCATATATCCGCCTACTGCCTTACGATTGAGCCCGGCACTGAATTTGCGACGCTTCGGCGCAAGGGGAAGCTCTCCCTTCCCGATGATTCGGTTCTGGTCAGGTTTATGCAGAGCGCGCGTGAGATTCTCGAGGGAGAAGGTTATGGCAATTACGAAATATCGAATTTTGCCCGGCCCGGCTACGAGTGCAGGCACAACCTTATCTACTGGAACTGTCATGATTACCTGGGTGTTGGCGCCGGTGCCCATTCCCACATTAGCTGTGGAGGGGAAGAGGGTTGGGGAAGAAGATGGTCAAACGTAAGGAATCCCGAGCTCTACATGAAACGAATTGCGTGCGACGGGAGTGCCGTCAGTCTCTCTTATGATCTATCGCGGACAACGGCCCTTGAAGATACGTTTCTTATGGGGCTTCGGCTAAGCGACGGGGTAGGGATTGAAGACGTAAAAAAGCGCTTTGGCTGCGAACCTGACACCTGTGGTCTTGAATACCTTGAGTCTGACGGCTTCATTCTCACCGACGGCGGCCGTCTCAGACTCACCGCGAAGGGAACGGTCTTCACCGATGAGTTGGTCGCAAGGGTGTGCGGGGTTTTTCACTGAAACTACGAAGATACAATCAGCAGACGGTCGTTGCGCTTTTGTAACGGACGTGCATTGTGTCCGAACATCCGCTCAAAGTTTGCGACCTGTTCTGCACTCACCTCAATTGTGTCTGGAAAAATGAACCAGTGCACCCCCTCAGTGCAGGGAGGGGTGGTGAGTGACCCCTTGTAATGGAAGTAGCCGGTGGTCGCCGTCGGCAGTATCGCAGATGCATCCACTATCGTGCCCACAACATCAACTTCTATTCCCGCCTCGGTCGGTACGTTGTCAAACACCGCAGCCAGAGCATGGTTTTGTGCGCCTGCTTCCATCATAACACCAACCACTGCCAGGACGCCTGCCGGGTTTTTGTGTACGAAATGTGCCTCCATCGCCGTGTGCGAACCATCAAAGGCGTGTTCGCTCGGAACGTGAAAGTGAAACTGCAGCAGTTCGTAAATTTCACCTGCCGCAGTCAGTGTGCTGCCGGGTGCGTAATTTACCTGGAGTGTGTATCCGGTGTTTAGAATCTTCAGGGAAGAGGGCTTGTAATCAAATTTCAGTGCCGATCCCTTGACGGGAAAGGCATCGGTGATGTCAATCGGTGACTGCATGTGCCCGATAGCGCAGGTCTCATAATCCGGCGAGAGAGAGCCCCAGTTATCCGGACCTTCGGCCCCGGTATATCCCCAGCGAGTCAACTCAGTCCTCCATGATGCATTCCCGTATGGGTTTTCGTGAGTGCGGATATCACTAGCATAATACGCATAGCCGTTGGCGAAACTGCAGGCCGTAAAGACCTTGATTGTCCCGATTGCGACGAAACCGTAACAATTTCAATTTGTGGCATTTTTTCTCCAATCGCGTTGCCAAGGCTGATGGCGATTTCAATACAGAGCCCTTGAAGTCTATAGGGCTTAGCTGTGTTGTAAAG
>JAJEGO010000002.1 GCA_022819805.1 Candidatus Dadabacteria bacterium | reverse complement strand
GAAGAGACTCCACATCTGTGTCGATACGCGAAAACAGAGAGAGTTCCGCAAGTGCCGCACCGATAATAGCGCAGTTCATTTTGTGGGCGTTTATTTGATAAAAATAGCCGCTCTCCTCGTCAAGGAGCATCAGTATGAACTCGTCGAGCAAACTCAGCGGCTGGCTCTCACTAGGATCATTCATCAGCCGTCGCCTCCTTCAATCTGAATCCGTGGCGCGGTAATGATTACAGGAAATTGTAAAACCTACAATCATAGTTCGTAACACTAGAACTGTATATTCCGACCGGGATATAGTCAAATCTGCCGTATACTGAACAAGACCGGAGTTTAGACTCAAAGACTCATGTGAAAACTTGAATTTGCAAAAAATTCCGAACACTGTTTCTATTAACGTGATATATAGTTTATATACTATAAACATCTAAATTCCAGTGTCGTGTGTTATTGATCTTCTATGTGGCCATATCCATAAAGTGACCACTTCACTGCAGGAAGGGGGATTTTGTTATGATTGAATGGCTTGGTATTAGCCATCTTTTTGGGCTTTCCCAAGGGGAAGCGATTGCGGGGTTTTTCACCCCACTGGTGATTTTTGCCGTGTTTTTCCTGGTGCAGATTATACTGCCCGGAAAGTGGGTTCCCGGCTACGTTATTAACCCGGAGACCAGCGAGCCCCGCAAGTATAGGTTGAACGGTCTTTTGGTGTTTGTGGTTGCGCTGATCGTGTGGGCTTTTGAGCTCACCGGGATGCCGCGCGACTGGTTTTACCGGTCCACGATCTATGCAGTGGTCGGCGGAACGGTATTCACCACGATCTTTGCGATCATAGCGGTCTTCAGTCAGCCGCAAGGCAAGATAAAGAACCCGCTTCTGGCACTTTGGGACGGGCGAGCGCAAGAGATGTCGTTCTTCAATGACCGCTTCGATGTGAAGATGTATTTCTATGTGGTCGGTGGGACGATGCTGGCGCTAAACGCCCTGTCCGGGGCCGCGTACAACTACGAACTCTTTGGCGAGAACTACAATCCGGGCGTTTTCCTGTATGCGGCATTCTACACATTCTATATACTGGACTATTTCATCTTCGAGCGGGTCCAGCTATATACCTACGATCTGATCCATGAGCGTCTCGGCTTCAAAATGTTCTGGGGAGGCCTCGTGGTCTACGGGTGGCTGTTTATCCTCCCGTTGTGGGGCATGGCCGTTTACCCGTCTCCCGGATTTTCGTCGGCGTGGACGTATGTCTGGCTAATCGGAACGCCTGTGCTGTTCCTGTTCGGGTGGGGCATCTCGCGCGGCGCCAACATGCAGAAATACACATTCAAGCGATGGCCCGACCGCAAGTTTCTCGGGCTCATCGAGCCTGAGTATATTCAGGCCGCCGACCGCAAGATCCTGTGCAGCGGCTTCTGGGGTGTCGCTCGCCACTTTAACTACCTGGGCGAAGGCTTTCTTGGCCTTTCAATTGCCCTGGCATTCGGCTACTTCACTAATCTCTGGGCGTGGACCTACTTTATCTTCGTCGTAACGTTTTTTACCTTCCGTCAGCATTTTGATGATGTGTACTGTGCAGAAAAGTACGGCGCCGAGAAGTGGGCAGAGTATCAGGCTCGGGTGAAATACCGGATTTTTCCTGGCATTTATTGAGGAGATTCCCTGCGAGTCCATACAGGGTGGTTACGGTCGCCGCCCCGCATCGTGCTTGCGTTGGACCGATTACTTTACGGGTCAACCTGGTTTGCGTGCCTTGTGGTAGTACATGGGCGTAACAATTCCCAGACGTCCCGCGGCCACGAGGCTGTCGCCCACGAGATTGATAATTTTCCGTGCCTCGGACGACCCCTTGGGTACGGCGCGTACGCCTTCCATAACGTGCAGAACCGCCGCGGCGATTTTGCGGCCAAGGGCCGTTCTCCAAAAACTCCTCAGATTCAGGCTGCCCCCTTCCAGCGGTTGATACCACGGCGTCTTGGGGTTGCCGTCCAGGGCGCGGTCACGCGCCTCGACAAGTTCGAAACCGACTGCCCGCAGGCTGTCGTTTACCTCCGTGAATGAAGCGATTTCCGGAAGAGCGGAGACGTATTCGTTTATTTCCTTGAGTTCCCGGTGCTCAGAGTTTCCGCC
Organism: Candidatus Dadabacteria bacterium; assembly: GCA_022819805.1. GTDB lineage: Bacteria > Desulfobacterota_D > UBA1144 > Nemesobacterales > Nemesobacteraceae > Nemesobacter. Next base: position 13,810 of record JAJEGO010000002.1, on the reverse strand, counting down.
GTCGTAAAGCGGGGTCGTGCACACGTCATAGCCGACGAAGATCGCACCGGGCCGCAATACACGGAATATCTCGGCATGGGCCGCGGTTTTATCCGGCGCATGACACAGGGCCTCGATATGGTAAGCCGCGTCGAAGCTCCCGTCTTCCGCCGGCATATTCAGGAAATCGCCGTGCAGGACGCTACAGAGATGGTCCAGGCCAGCCTCGCTGTTATACGCTGAGCACTTCCCGAGCTGATATTCGTTGATGTTGAGGCCCACGATCGAAGCGCCGAACTTCCTTGCGAGGGCACGCTGGGGTCCGCCTATGCCGCACCCGACATCCAGCACCTTCATACCCGGCCTCAATCCAATGGCTTCGCCCAGAAAATACTCATGGTTGGCAATGGATTCCTTGAAAGATACCCCCGGCTCCATCACTGCGAAGTGAATCGACTGTCCCCATCCACGCTCGCAAAATTCAGTAATGAGATTATAAAACGCCGTTACCGTGCTGGCGTACTCTTCCTTGCTCATCCCCTGGCTTCTGCGGTACTTCGAGAGCCTTTCCACAATATCATCCGGCGGAACTGCATTTGAAACTGGTTTGTGGAAGTCATCTGCCACTTGTGTTTCCCTCTGTAGAATGAAAGATTCCCTATCACCTTAACTTTTCTTCTAAATTTTCGGAAACTATCTTATCCAATCTCCGTCAGTGGGTCAAAAACATTCCTTGGATTGCCAAACCCGCTTTTTTCAGAACCTCAATAAAACCAGATTTGAATATAATTCCGGTTCAAGACCCGTAAAGCGGGAATTTAGGTTACTATATTCCTAAGTAAAAGGCTGACATACTAGCATCATGTTGTTTGAAAAGACCCAGCGCCAGATTCTCAAAAATCCGTTCACCGCACCCGGTGAGGGCGGCAAAAGGATTCCGGCCTCACGCCTCCCGGCGGTTTTCGCGGTGGTGCTGGGGGTGCTTGTTTCAATGCTTCCGACCACAGCGTACCCGGCTGGCTTCACCGACGAGGTTGATATCTCCGGGCGCCTCTCGACTGAGGCTTGGCTGTATCCCCAAAGTGCCGCGTATCCTGACCAGCACTCGTATGCTGGCGGGCTTGCCTTGGAGACAACGTTTTATGTTGAGAACGACGAAGGCACAAGCATAACGGTGACTCCTTTTTTGCGGTACGATGCCGGGGACCCGGAACGCACGTACGGTGATTTCCGGGAGGCCTATCTGCTTATGTACGGCGATATTGGCGACGGCGAATGGGAATTGCGTCTGGGCATCGATCGGGTGTTTTGGGGCGTCGTGGAGTTGCGTTCCCTGGTAGACATCATCAATCAGACCGATGTCGCGGAACACCCGAACGAAAAGACAAAGATGGGTCAGCCGATGGCCCATCTCACTTGGTCGGGTGAATGGGGAGCGCTGGAATTTTTCGCGACGACATGGCACCGTGCGCGCACCTATCCGGGCCCACGCGGTCGCCAGCGGTATGAGTTCATTGTGGACCAGGATATGATTTCATACGAATCCGGTGCAAAAGAATGGAATATTGATCTTGCCAGCCGGTACAGCGGCTTATTCGGGCCGCTCGAAATTGGTCTCAGCGTGTTTAACGGTACGAACCGAGAGCCCACCCTCTTGCCGATATTTCTCGACTCCGGACTGGTCCTGGCTCCACATTACGAGAGGATTCGCCAATTCGGTGTGGATGCCCAGCTTAACAGGGGGTCCCTGCTGCTCAAGCTCGAAGCCATCTACCGCGCCGGCGCGAGGAACAGCAGGTACATTCAACACCTCAACACTTTAGAGGAGGAGGACTACGCGGCCTTTATCCTGGGTAGCGAGTACACGCTCTATTCCATATTGGGCTCGAACTCTGATCTGGTCCTGTTTGCCGAATGGACTTACGATGGACGTGGCCGGTGGGCGACCAATGCATTCGAGAACGACCTGTTCATTGCCGCGCGTCTCGGGTTGAACGATACGCATGGCACCGAATTTGTCGTCAGCGTTTTGGGTTCCCTCAACAAGAGCAGTCGCGTCCTCGCGGGCGAGTTCAAGCGTCGCCTTTCTTCGGACAACTGGCTTCTGCATATTGAGACCTCAGCTTTTCTGGATATCGACGAAGACGACTTCATATACTACGTGCGGCGCGACAGCTACGTAAAGATCAATCTGGGCTACAGTTTCTGAATTAGACCAGGGCCCTAAAGCAACACAGTATCTTTAGAAACACGGTAATGAACTGATGGCATTCTATGATTTCCTTGCAAAATATTTGGAGAAGTAATAGCCGGAGTGAAATTCAAAAATGGAATCGAGGTGAAATCAGGAATCAGTCTGTCGCTTGGTCCTGTCCCCATGCACCAGATTTGACTATATCTCCGGTTTTGTTTATATCCATTAAAAGGAGGAACCAATGATTCGGTTTTCAATTCCACGCACAATGCTTGCGCTCCTTGGGAGCTTCCTCGCAATTTGTTTCTGGCCGACTGAGTCGTATTCCGATCTCCTGAGTGGTACCGCCGAGGAAGTGGGTCTCAAGGTTGCAACCGAATCTCGTGAGAACCAGAAGGGTTTCGGCAATTTCACCGCGAGCCTGACCATGACGCTGCGTAACAAACAGGGGAAGGAAACCCAGCGCTCACTCCGCCTCAAGGTCATCGAAATCCCGGAGGACGGCGATCGAACTCTGTTTGTGTTTGACCACCCGAAGGATGTCAAAGGAACCGCCTTTCTCGTCCACGCCCACAAGGAGGGGCCAGACCAACAGTGGCTCTATCTTCCCGCACTGAAGCGGGTTAAAGGCATCAGCGCCTCGAAACAATCCGGCTCTTTCATGGGCAGCGAATTCTCCTATGAGGATATGGGAGCGGTTGAGGTCGGGAAATTTACTCACCGGTTCCTTCGCGAAGAGCCCTGTGGTGATCTCAAGTGCCTGGTTCTGGAGCGTATCCCGAAAAGCCAGGATTCCGGGTACTCCCGCCAAGTGGTTTGGCTCGACCGGGAGGAACTTCGAACAATTCAGGTCCACTACTTCGACCGCAGGAATGAGCATCTCAAGACGATGGTCGTGGAGGGCTACGCAAAATACCTTGATCGATTTTGGCGGAGCAGCACTATAACGATGACAAATCTGCTGACGGGCAAGAGTACCGTGCTGCTATGGTCAGACTACAAGTTCGGGATCGACCTCGACACCAAGGACTTTACCCGGACAGCGCTGAAGCGGGTACGGTAGGGAGTTTTCTGGACTGCCCCGCCCGGTTCACCACCCGCCGGAGTGACTGCAACTGAAATTGGGTGAATATACTACGCGACGAGCGGAGAGCTTCCGTAAGTTGGATTGATCAAACCCATGAAAAACGGCGGAATACCGATGTCCTCGAACACTCCTACAACCCATGACCCGGAAAGTGGGGGCGTGTCCCTTGGCCTTGAGCGCAAGTCAAATTCCCTGTTTCGGCGATAATGAAATTGCTGAGAGACATAGAGTCACGTCTGGGCAGCTGGGTCATAATGCTGCGATGGCCTATCATCGTCGCTGCCATTGTCTTGACCGGGATTGCAGCAAGCGGCACGCTGCTCCTTGAGTTCTCAACCGACCACCGCGTCTACTTTTCCAAAAACAACCCTCAGCTTCTGGCGTACCATGAGATGGAGGACATGTACGGCAAAAGCGACAACGTCTTTTTTGCCATCGCGCCGGAGAACCGAGACGCCACATCGGCTCTCGCCCTTGAAGCTACAGCGTGGCTCACCGAACAGGCTTGGCAGATTCCATTCACAAGCCGCGTCGACTCCATCACCAACTTTCAGCATACCACAGCCGACGGAGACGAGATACTGGTGCGTGAACTGGTGGACGAGAGTGCCTACAGCGATGCCGAAGAGCGGTCAAGGATTCGCGAAATCGCCTTGGCGGAACCGGTTCTCGCGGGGCGTCTGCTGGCACGCGACGGCGGTGTTTCGGGAATTAACGTCAGAGTGCAGTTGCCGGGCGAGGACAAATTGCGCGAAGGCGCGGGGGTCGCCGAGTACACACGCAAACTTGCCGATGAGGTTCAGGAGCGTTTCCCCGGTATTGATGTGCGATTGGCCGGAATGGTGTTTTTTAACCAGACCCTTATGGAGGTGTCGCTGAAAGATCTGAGAACGTTCATCCCGGCGAGTTTCGCGGCAATGATGTTAATGCTCCTGTTGCTGACGCGGGGATTTTTTGGGACATTCGCAATAATACTCGTTGTGACGATGTCGGTAATGGCTGCTGTGGGCATCGGGGGCTGGGTGGGGCTTCCACTGACATCGCCTTCGGCGGTCGCCCCGGTCGTTGTACTGACGGTAGCTATTGCCAGCTGCGTCCACATCTATTCCACCTTTATAAGCTACATGTACGATGCAGCGTCCCGCAGGCCTGGGGATCGCGGGAGCAGGATCAGGCAGGATGCGATTGTCGAATCGATTCGGGTTAACCTTCAGCCGGTATTTCTCTCGAGCCTGACCACCACGCTCGGCTTTCTGGCCTTGAACTTCTCCGATTCACCCCCTTTCCGCCATCTGGGCAGCTTCGTTGCGTTTGGTGTCGGCGCGGCTTTCGTGCTCTCCATAACTTTTCTGCCAGCGTTGCTCTCGCTGCTGCCGGTTCGGGTTCCCGCATCCCTGCCCCGGGAGAATTCTGCGATAGCCATGCTCGGCAAGTTCGTGGTACGCCGGAGCCGGAAATTGCTCTGGGGTTCCGGGCTGATCGTGATAGTGCTAGTGGCAGGGATTTTTCAGAACCAGCTTAACGACGTCTTTCTCCGCTACTTTGACGAGAGCGTCGAATTCCGAAGAGACTCTGAATTCATCGTGGATAACCTCACCGGTTTGTATGCCATAGAATACTCGCTCCCGTCGGGTTTCCCGGGTGGGGTCAGCGATCCGGCGTATCTCTCCGATGTCGAAGCGTTTGTCGAGTGGTACAGGGAACAGCCTGAAACGATACACGTAAATGCCATCACCGATACCTTCCGGCGGCTCAACAAGAGCATGAACGGGGACGATCCGGCCTACTACCGGCTACCCGCAAACCGGGAACTGGCTGCGCAGTACCTGCTCCTCTACGAGCTCTCTCTGCCCTATGGACTTGATCTCGACAACCAGATCGACGTCGACAGGTCAGCAACCCGGATGGTAGCGTTAACGCAGACGCTCTCATCAAAGGAAGTGATCGCGCTTGACGAGCGCGTACTGCGATGGCTCGCGCACCATGCGCCGAATATTGCCGGTCCGGTGAGTTCCGGCACCACGTTGATGTTTGCCCATCTCGGCCAGCGAAATATCATCTCCATGCTTGTCGGAACCACGCTTGCTCTCGTTGGAATTTCCTTCATTCTTATCTTCGCGCTGCGATCATGGCGACTCGGAATCACGAGCATGGTCCCGAACCTGGTTCCCGGGGCATTGGGCTTCGGCATATGGGGTTTGACAGTGGGAGAAGTGGGCGTATCGCTCTCGATGGTAACGGCCATGACGCTGGGTATCGTGGTCGACGATACAGTTCATTTTCTCAGCAGGTACCAGCGGACCCGACGCGAACTCGGTGCCACCTCTGCTGACGCGGTACTGGTTGCCTTCCGAACCGTGGGTAAGGCACTGCTCACGACCTCGCTTGTGCTAGTGGCAGGCTTTGTCGTGGTGAGTTTTTCCAATTTCGAACTCAATTCAGCGATGGGCAAGCTTACAGCGCTTGTAATCACTTTGGCCCTGATGGCCGATTTCCTTCTCCTCCCGCCGCTTCTGATGAAGTTCGACGCGAATTCTGACGGCTCCCTGCCTCCTGTGAATTCTTGAGAGATTACTGCCCTCTCGTTTTGCCTCGCTCGCTCCTTATAAGCGAAATGACTCAGACGCTTTTGCCTTTTAGACAGGGGTAAATTAAAATTTCCTGCATATCCAAGCCCTGAAAAAAAAGGAATCGCACAGTAATGCTTTCTTCTTCCCTTACGCAAGAGCAGCGTCTAATTAAGAATCTCGTCTCGGAGTTTGCCGAGAAAGAAATCAAGCCGGTTGCCTCTGAAATTGACAGAAACTGCGCTTTTCCCGCGGAAATCGTGGGAAAACTGTTCGATCTCGGTTTTATGGGACATTTCGTTGAGGAGCGCTACGGCGGAAGCGGCCTTGATTATCTGTCATACGTGGTCGCCATTGAGGAGATATCCCGGGCCTGCGCTTCAACCGGGGCGATAGTTATGGCCCATAACTCTCTTGCGTGCGTCCCGATTATTGATTTCGGCACCGAGGAGCAGAAGAAACAATACCTGCCGCGGATGTGCCGGGGCGCCGTAGGGTGCTTTGCTCTTAGCGAACCCGAGTCGGGTTCGGATGCGGCCGGCATAAAGACGGGCGCCGTGAAAAAAGGCGGGGTTTACATCCTTAACGGAACCAAAAGCTGGGTCACAAACGGTCGCGAGGCGGAAGTCGCCGTGGTTTTCGCGAAGACCGACAAAACTAAACGAAGCGGGGGGATAACGGCATTTATCATTGATCTTGACGCTCCCGGAATCTCTCTTGGAAAATCGGAGAGCAAGCTCGGAATAAGGGGAACGAGCACCTCGCAGATTGTCTTTGAGAACTGCGAGGTCCCGGAGAGCCGGGTCCTCGGCAAAGAGGGCGAGGGCTTTAAGGTAGCCATGGAAACGCTTGACGCGGGGAGAATAGGGGTCGCGGCCCAGGCCGTGGGAATAGCCCAGGCGGTTCTTGACTCCTCGACGCGGTATTCCCGGGAAAGGGAGGCTTTCGGCAAGAAGATCTCGGATTTTCAGGCGATACAGTTCATACTTGCCGACATGGCGACTGGGATCGAGGCCTCAAGGCTGCTTACCTATAAAGCGGCCCTGATAAAAGACCGCGGGGAAAAATACACCAAGCACTCCTCCATGGCGAAGCTCTACGCTTCTGAGACTGCGATGCGGGTGGCGACCAAGGGAATCCAGGTGCACGGAGGGAACGGATATACAACCGATTATCCGGTGGAACGGCATTTCCGCGACGCCAAGATAACGGAGATATACGAAGGAACCTCTGAGATACAGAGGATCGTTATCGCCAGACAGGTTCTTTCCGAGTTGCTCTAAGGTGGTATAATTCAAGGCTTATAATCAGTTGTGAACCGGGGGAAAAGCATGTCCGAGTCAAACATAAACACTGTGGGTATCGTGGGGGCTGGCACTATGGGTTCGGGCATAGCCGAGCTTGTCGCCTCAGCGGGGAAAAGCGTCGTCCTTTTGGATATCGAGGAAAGTATCGCGCAGGACGCCGTCGGGAAAATAGAAAAGAACCTTGGCAGGCTGGCGCGAAGAGGCAAAATCGAAAAAGAGCAGGTACCCCTGATTGCCTCCAGGATTCAGGCGACCGGAGACTACGGCGATTTTCGCGGAGCGGATATAGTGATTGAAGCCGCAAGCGAGGATATGGACCTTAAGAAGGCTGTATTCGCTAAAATCGAGGAAAACACCGAACAGAGCGCGATCATCGCTACCAATACCTCGACCCTGTCGGTTACCGAGCTTGCCATGAGCACCTCTAGGCCCGAAAAAGTTGTCGGAATCCACTTTTTTAATCCAGCACCGATAATGAAGCTGGTTGAGGTGATCAATACCGCGAAAACATCCCCCGAGACCCTTGAGCAGACGATGGAATTCGCGCAGAGCCTTGATAAATATCCGATTATGGCAAAAGACAGAGCCGGATTCGTTGTAAACAGGATCCTGCTGCCGATGATGAACGAAGCGATTTTCGCCCTTGACGAAGGCATCGCCACGGCTGCGGAGATCGATAACGCCATGAAACTCGGAGCGAATCACCCTATAGGGCCGCTTGCGCTTGCGGACCTCGTAGGGCTTGACGTCACCCTAAGCGTGCTTAACGTTCTCTACACAGAATACGGAGACCCGAAATTCAGACCCGCTCCGCTGCTTAAGGAAATGGTAAGAGCCGGGAATCTGGGCAGAAAAACGGGAAAAGGTTTTTTTGAGTATGGCAGAAAGTAAAGGAGGCATAAATGTACAAGGATCTTTTGTTTGAAAGCACTCCAGACGGCGTGGGAGTGCTGACGATTAACAAAGAGAGGTCTATGAATGTTCTCAATGGCGACACCGTAGGGCAGCTTAAGGGCTTTGTGACCGAAAAGCTGCCCGCTGAGAATCTTAAGGTGCTGGTTGTTACCGGAGCCGGAAAAAAAGCTTTTGTCGCCGGGGCCGACGTAAGGCAGATGAGTCAAATGACGACGGACGACTTCAAGGATTACTGTGCCTTGGGAAGGGGGGCTTTTGACTATCTGGAGCAGGCATCTTTCCCGGTTATAGCCGCGATAAACGGATACGCCTTGGGGGGAGGGCTTGAACTTGCGCTTGCATGCGATATAAGAGTCGCTTCCGAAAATGCCCGTGTGGGTTTTCCCGAAACCAAGCTTGGTCTGTTCCCGTGCTGGGGAGGAACCCAGAGATCAACCAGGCTTATAGGGCCTGGAAGAACCAAGAAACTGGTTTTTACCGGGGAAATGATCACTGCCGCAGAAGCGTTTGCCCTCGGGCTTGTGGATAAGGTGGTAGAGCAGGAAGAGCTTATGGATGAGGTTATGAAAATAGCCCAGCAGATTGCGGACAACAGTCCGCTTGCCGTCAGTTACGCCAAAAAAGCGATAAACCAGGGATCCGAGACGGGACTTTCCGAAGGACTCGCGTACGAGATGGAAACGGGATTTCAGTGTTTTGACTCCTATGACAGGGTTGAGGGAATGAGCGCGTTTGTCGAGAAGAGGACGGCTGAGTTCAAGGGAGAGTAGCAATGGAAAAAATCGTGCTTTCAGAACCCCTAAGAACCGCGATAGGGACGTTCGGAGGAACCCTCAAGGATGTCTCCGCCGTTGATCTCGGGACGGCGGTCGTAAAGGAGATTATAAACAGAGCGTCTGTGCCGCCCGAACAGATAGATGACTGCATAATGGGCAACATACTCGGAGCGGGACAAGGGCAGAATCCGGCGAGGCAGGTATCGGTTAATTCCGGATTAAGGGTTGAAACCCCGGCGATTACCGTTAACCGGGTGTGCGGTTCGGGCCTTCAGTCCGTCGTAAATGCCGCCCAGGCCATAAAATCCGGCGACTGCGAATGTATTGTGGCGGGAGGGATGGAAAGCATGAGCACGGCTCCTTTCTATCTTCGGAAGGCTAGGTGGGGATACAAGATGTCAACGCCTTCCGATGAGCTTGTGGACGGAATTCTGTGTGACGGGCTCATGGACGCGTTTAACGACTATCACATGGGCGTTACGGCCGAGAACCTCGCGGAAAAATATGAAATATCGAGGCAGCAGCAGGACGAGTTCGCTTACTCAAGCCAGATGAAGGCCAAAGCCGCGATAGAGAACGGGAAATTCACTTCCCAGATCGTTCCGGTAACAGTTCCCCAAGGCAGAAGGACCCCGGTGGAGTTTGACACTGACGAGCACCCCAGGCCTGACGTAACCCTTGAGCGGATCTCGGGGTTAAAACCGGTTTTTAAAAAGGACGGCACGGTAACCGCGGCAAATTCCTCGGGCATTAACGATGGCGCTGCCGCTTTGATCGTCACGTCCGAGAGCAAGGCGGAAAAACTGGGTCTCAGTCCACTTGCGTCGATTAAATCCTATGCGATCTCCGGTGTTGACCCTGCGATCATGGGAATCGGTCCGGTTCCGGCAATGCGCATGGCTCTTGACAAAGCCGGCCTCGGAATCGACGAAATCGAACTTGTTGAACTCAACGAGGCCTTTGCGGCCCAGTCCCTTGCGGTACTGAGCGATTTCCCCGTTGCCGAGGAGAAGCTGAACGTAAACGGCGGAGCCATAGCGCTCGGGCACCCCGTGGGGGCCACGGGTGCGGTGCTGCTCGTAAAGCTTCTTCATGAATTTCAGAACGTCCGCCCCGGGGGATATGGAATGGTTTCTCTTTGCATGGGAGGCGGTATGGGTATAGCAATGATTGTCGAAAAAATGTAAACTCAGACATTATTGTTCTTCACCGTAAGCGGCTGCTGTCCCAAGGCAACCGATTACCTTAGCCAAAGACTTGATATGAGCGAGAAAGCGAAAATAGAGGTCATGGATGACGGACCGCTGATTGTAAGCGACCTGCGGTCGCTTGAAGGCGCTGGAGAGGATGCGGTAAAAAAGAAGATCGCTCTTTGCCGCTGCGGGGCTTCAGAGAACAAGCCGTTTTGCGACGGCTCCCACAGGGGAGCGGGTTTTAAAAGCAGCCTTTCCCTTGGCGAGTCTTCTGCACCCGGCAAGGAAGGGGACGCGGTTATAAGGCCGCTTGAGGCCGGACCCTATGAGGTCTGTGGAGATGTGGAGCTTTGCGTTGAAGATGACCTGGGGCTCTCTTCGGATGACCCTTACTACCTTTGCCGTTGCGGGGCTTCTGAGAACAAGCCGTTTTGTGACGGCTCGCACAAGAAAATCGGTTTCACTGGCAAGTAAATTAAAGAACCCGGAGAAGATAATAAATGGTTAAGACTCCATCAACTATGATTCCCTTGGGGAGCGAGGCTCCTGATTTCCGGCTGCCGGATGTCGTAAGCGGGAGTGATCTGTCGCTTGGTGACCTTAAATCAGACGTGGCTACGGTACTTATGTTCATATGCAATCATTGTCCTTACGTAAAGCATCTTCAGGGCGGGCTGGTGGAAATAGCCGATGATTACATTCCCAAAGGAGTTTCCTTTATAGCCATAAATTCAAACGACGTTGAGAACTACCCTGATGATTCTCCCGAGAGAATGAAGGAAGTCGCCGAAGAAAAGGGATATTCGTTTCCCTACCTGTTTGATGAAACGCAGGAAGTCGCCAAGGCCTATGATGCCGCCTGTACCCCTGACTTTTTCGTTTATGACCGGGATCTCAGATGTGTTTACAGGGGGCAGTTTGACGACTCAAGACCCGGAAACGGAAAACCGGTCACCGGAAAGGATATGAGAATGGCACTCGATTCCATTTTAGGGGGCGAAGCGGTTGACTGGGAGCAGATTCCGAGCCTCGGGTGCAACATAAAATGGAAATAGCGCGCTTTTCCCCGCCACGGGGAATTGCCCGGAATCCCCTCCTCTTGTTCGGTGGATTTCATCACGTCTAATCATGAAACCGAAGTCGGACAGCAACGGACATTCAGAGCCCGAAGATTTCATAAGGGCCAGGATAAGGAGCGATCTTCAGTCCGGCATCGAAAAGCCCATTACCCGTTTTCCGCCCGAGCCCAACGGCTATCTCCATATAGGCCACGCAAAATCCATATGTCTTAATTTCGGTATAGCCGAGGAATTCGGCGGAGAGTGCAACCTGCGCTTTGACGATACCAACCCCTCAAAGGAAGACATAAGGTATGAAGAGGCAATAAAGGAGGATGTAAGGTGGCTTGGATTTGACTGGGAAGACAGAATCTATTACGCCTCGGACTATTTCGAGCAGCTCTGTGAATACGCCCTGCGGCTCATAAGCGAGGGCAGGGCTTACGTTGACGACCTGAGCGCGGAGGAAGTAAGAGAGCACCGGGGCACTCTCTCGGAACCCGGCAGGGAGAGTCCTTCAAGGCAAAGGTCGGTTGAGGAGAACCTGAGACTCTTCCAGGGGATGAGGAACGGGGATTTCGATGATGGACAGTACGTGCTGCGGGCCAAGATAGACATGGCTTCTGGCAACATGAACATGCGCGACCCGGTCATGTACCGGATAATGAAAAAGTCTCACACCCGTACCGGGGATTCCTGGTCCATTTATCCTATGTATGACTGGGCGCACGGACAGAGTGATTCGATTGAGGGCATCACCCATTCACTCTGCACTCTTGAGTTCGAGGACCACCGGCCTCTTTACGACTGGTTTATCGCCCAGCTCGGCATATACCATTCCCAGCAGATAGAGTTCGCCAGGCTTAACCTCAGTTACACGGTTCTTAGCAAAAGAAATCTCATGAGGCTGGTTTCCGAGGGGCTTGTGAGCGGGTGGGATGACCCAAGGATGCCTACCATCTCGGGGTTGCGAAGAAGGGGGTACACGCCTGAGTCGATAAGGGATTTCTGCCGGAAGATAGGCATCACAAAACAGGACAGCGTTATAGACATGGAGCTTCTTGAGCACAGCGTAAGGGAAGACCTTAACAGGAGGGCACAGAGAGCGATGGCGGTGCTTGATCCCCTGAAAGTGGTGATAGTTAATTACCCTGAGGGTACGGAAGAGGAACTCGACGCGGTAAACAACCCGGAAGATCCGTCCATGGGAACAAGAAAAGTGCCTTTTTCAAAAGAGCTTTTCATTGAAAGAGATGATTTCATGGAAGACCCTCCGAAGAAGTTCTACAGGCTTTCCCCGGGTTCCGAAGTGCGCCTGCGCTACGCCTACATAGTGAGGTGCGTGGGCCTTGAGCGCGACCCCGCGACCGGTGAGGTAACCGAGGTTCACTGTGAATACGATCCTGACACAAGAGGCGGGAACGCTCCCGACGGGAGAAAGGTAAGGGGCACTATACACTGGGTCTGCGCGAAAAGCGCCTCGAGGGTGACAGTAAGGCTCTACGACCGACTTTTCACCGTCCCGAACCCGATGGCTGACAAGCAAAGGGAATTTACTGAGTTTCTGAATCCCGATTCCCTTAACACCCTCGAGAACTGCGCGGCCGAACCGGCTCTTGGGGACTGTGCCGGAGATATCAACTACCAGTTTGAAAGGAAGGGGTATTTCATACTTGATTCCGTGGATTCAGTGCCCGGGGCGCCCGTCTTTAACAGGACGGTTTCCCTTAGGGATTCATGGAGTCGCCGCATGGGCGGCAAAACTTGATTTGCGCATTCACATGGACGGAAAGAGATTATGAGCTGGGAGATTGAAAAAAGAGGCAACGTTGCGGTTGTACACATGAATTCGAACCCGATGAACGTTATTGACGAGGGTTTTTTCAGCGATCTTCATGAGGCTTTCTCGACGCTTGAGAGCGATCACGCGGAAAGTCCCGTGGTGCTTACCTCTTCACAGAGGGCTTTTTCCGCCGGACTTGACCTTAAGTACCATCTTTCACTTTTCACTGCGGGGGACGAAGAGGAAATCTGGCAGTGGTACAAGCGGTTTCGCGGCGCTTTGCTTCGGGTTTTTACTTATGATAAACCGGTCGTGGCGGCGGTAAACGGTCACGCGATAGCGGGCGGACTTATACTGGCGCTTTGCTGCGATTACAGGGTATGCGTTGACTCGGGAGCAAGATTCGGTCTTAACGAAATCACCATAGGGTTTCCCATTCCCTCTGCCATAGCGCAGATAGCGCTTTACGCGCTGGGTACGGCAGTCGCGCAGCAGGTCATGACAACAGGATTTCTTTACGAATCACGTGACGCTGTTACGCTTGGCTTCTTTGATGAAAGCCGCGAAGCGGACGAGCTTCTTTCTCACTGCGTTGAGTTCGCGGGACAATACGGCCCGTCGCTTATCCCCGGTTACGCCTTTTCCAAAAGGGCTCTTCGCCGGGAGGTCGTGGCGAATATGGAGGGAGTTTGCGCCGAGGCTGACCGGGAACTTCCAAGAGTTCTGAGCAGCCGGGGGGTCTTAGACAGCATCGGGGCTCTGGTTGAGGCCTTGGGAAAGAAAAGGCAATGATAGCGCTGCAGGAAGAGTTTTGAAGAAAGTCACCGTAAGAAAAGCCACCGGCGAAGACGCGGAGGCGATGGCACTGATACTGAGGGAGATCGGCTGGTCTGAGAGGAGAAATTCTCTTCCGCTTGAGGAGGTGTCGTCTCCCATCCGGGACCTGATCCT
>JAJEGO010000046.1 GCA_022819805.1 Candidatus Dadabacteria bacterium | reverse complement strand
GAGCCTTGAAATCGGATGCGTTGATTTTCATCATATGACCAGTATTCATGACCGGTCATATCATGTCCAGAAACTTGTTTTTCGCGTATTTTTTAAGAACGAATCGTAATGATGCGCTTAGACGGACAGAAATTCCGCTTTGCTGAAGTAGTTGGCGTTATCTCAGGGCCTGTACGTAAAATCTTATGCCCTCGTTTTTCTTTAAAGACGCCAGCAGGGATGAGATGTTCTTAAGACTTGGATTCCCTTTCGGACCGAGCATGCGCATCAGGCTTCTCGGGTCCTTTTTCGTAAGGGTCCCAAGTTCCTGAAAACCGATAGTCGCGTTGATATAGTCTCTTAAAAGCACTTTTGCCACATTGATTTCATCATTGAGCACACACTCAATTGCTTCGGTCAGAAGGCCGACGCGGAACTCCGGATCTCTTCTCGCCCGTTCCATTACGGTATCTCTGAAATCACTGGATCTGCCCATATCTCCAGTCCTTCCTTGACGGCTTTTAACAGTATTTTCTTAACGCCGATTCATTGCAGGTCGGTTTTAAAAAACATAAAAATACAGTTTGAGAAATAGCCGGGCTATCCTACTTCGGGCAGCACCTTATCCACAAATAACTTCATTGACCTTACTGCTTCTTCATGCGAAATACCCGGGAATTTAAATCTGCATACCAGGTTGTCTATAGATAACCTTTCCCGATATTCCATGATAGTCTCAACACATTCTTCGGGGGTTCCTATAATTGACTGCTGCCTTGCAAGGTCATACAGGATCGGATCTGACGGATCACTCAGCAAGTTGCCCTCGGTATCCACCATTGAACCCCATGAAGCATATCCCTTGGCCGTATAAGTAACGTGCTCTTTTATATCCTCCCAGACATCATCGGCTTTTTTGTCGGAAATATAAATTTCTCTGACAAGCGGCCTTTCAACTTCGTCGGGGTCCTTGCCATATTCCTTCAGGAAAGATGCATGCATATCAAAAAGGTATTTGATAATCGGTATTACGCCGATTGCCGGAACGTAAAGCGGAGCACCAATCCGAGCCGCTCTCTTTATGGCGGGTTCCGTGAAAGCGCCGATCCATATCGGTATTGGCTGTTGAACGGGTTTGGGAGTTACATTCAAATTCTCTATCTGATAATATTTTCCATCAAAACTGAACGGATCATCGCTCCAGCTCTTGTTCAGTATCTCAAGGCTTTCTTCAATCCTGCCCCTGCGCTCCTTTAACTGCCTGCCGAATCCATCAAACTCTTCTTTTCTGTAACCCAGTCCCAGTCCCAGTATAAATCTTCCGCCGGAAATGAGATCAACAACGGAAGCATCTTCCGCTATTCGGAGCGGATCATGGAGGGGTATCAGCAGCACACCCGTGCCTATACGGATATTTTTAGTCCTGGCGGCCATTGCCGAAGCGGCTATAAGCATTGAGGGACAGTAACCATCGTCGAGAAAGTGATGCTCCGTCAGCCATGCGGAGTCAAACCCCATCTGATCCGCCATCTCCACTTCAGTCAGCATTTCGCTGTACAACTCACGATGTGATCTTGGATGATGAGAGGGTGATTGAAGACTGTAGTAACCGATGCCGAATTTCATGTTTGTGCCTCCCTTAAAGCTGTTTTTAACTTACTGGGAATTGTAAAAAAAAGCTGACAAAAAGCAAGAAATCTCATTAGCCGAGAAAATGGTTTGCTCAGATAAAAATGAGGAGCAATCCTCCTTGAGAAAGGTCTCTTGAGCGTCCATGCGCGAGTTAAAAGCCATTGGGAAGAACTGTTTTTCAGACGAAATCCTTACCCTGATACTGGATTCGGAGAGCCGAATCGGGTACTTTCCATTGACAATCCGCCTTTTGGGTTTGCATAAGGGCGGATAAGGCCTCGCTAGAAAACAGTAAGAACCGTTTTTCCCTCTTATCAACATGACTAGTGAAACGATAGTAAGCATAAGGGGACTTAAAAAGTACTTTCCGGTCCGCAAGGGGGTTCTCTCCAGGGTTTCCGATTACGTCCGCGCCGTTGACGACGTGGAGCTTGAAGTAAAAAGGGGCAGCACGGTGGGCCTTGTGGGGGAAAGCGGAAGCGGGAAGACGACGCTTGGGAAAACTGTGCTGAGGCTTCTTACGCCGACGGCCGGGAAGATCTTTTTCGAGGGAGAGGACATCACCGGACTTGACTCAGCCCGGCTCCGCCCCCTGAGAAGGGAAATGCAGATGATATTCCAGAATCCCTACGGCTCCCTTAATCCCAGGATGAACGTGGGGTCGCTTGTTTCCGAGGGAATAAGCATCCACAACACGGTAAAAAAAGAAGAGCGAGGCGAATTCGTGACCCGGCTTCTGGGCGAGGTGGGCCTGGGCACCGACGTCATGGGCCGCTATCCCCACGAGTTCAGCGGGGGACAGCGCCAGAGAATAGCCATAGCGCGCGCCATCTCCCTTCACCCGAAGTTTGTCGTCTGCGACGAGCCCGTCTCCGCGCTTGATGTCTCAGTGCAGGCACAGATAATAAACCTGCTCAAGGACCTTCAGAAAAAACACGGTCTCTCCTACCTATTCATATCCCACGACCTGCGCGTCGTAAAGCACATAAGCGATCTGGTGGCCGTTATGTACCTTGGGAAGATAGTGGAGATTGCCCCAAGCGAGGAGATCTACTCAAACCCCGTGCACCCTTACACGAAGATGCTTATCTCCGCCATTCCCGAGATAAACAGAACCGGGAGCAAAAACGGCAAGGAAGCGTCCGTATCGGGGGAAATAAAGAGCATTGCGGATATTCCCTCGGGGTGCAGTTTCCATCCCAGGTGTCCTATTGCGACCGAGATATGTTCAAGGGAGACTCCGCCCCTTGAGAAGAAGGGAGATGACGGGCGAAGCGTCGCCTGCCATAACGTCTGAGAGATCCGCCCGTTTCCCCGGCGGCCATTTTTTCCGAATGACTTGCAATAAAGCGATTGTGGTTTATATTAGAGCAATTTTTGCAGGCGGGTTTCCGCGCGATGATAGTTAACGTATCGGAAATAGGAGACGGCGGATTAAGGCTTGATCTCAAGAAGGGGCCGGGGTGGCTAGGCGGTTCCGAGAAATCGGAGGTCGCGAGCGTGGATTCCGATATAGAGTTTCATATTGATCTTCTGCGCACGGCGGGCGAGATAAGCGTGCGGGGAGAAATCGGATTCCTGGCGGTCGCCCGGTGTTCCCGTTGCTTAAGCGACGTGAACGTCGACACGAACCTCGAGATAAAGCTTCTTCTTTCGCCTTCGGATGCGGAGGGAAAGACGGAATCCGGCGGGGACATGGATTATGAGACTTACCGGGGGAGAAAAATAGATCTTAACGATTACATGAGAGAGCAGGTGAATCTTTCGCTTCCCTACAAGGTGGTCTGCGCCGAGGAGTGCAAGGGGCTTTGCAGCGAGTGCGGCCAGAACCTAAACGAGCAGCCCTGCAGCTGCGAGACTCGCCAGCAGGATTCGCGCTTTGCGGTACTTAAGGATATAAAGATATAGCTTCAAGCCAGGAGATTGAGATGGCATTACCCAAGAGAAAAACTTCAAAGTCGAAATCGAGAAAAAGAAGAACCCACTATAAAGTCGCGGTGCCGGGATCTTCCTTCTGTCCCGAGTGCAACGAGATGAAGCCTCCCCACAGGGCGTGTCCCAGCTGCGGTTACTACAAGGGAAGGAACTTCTTCAGGCAGGCGCCCGATACGGAAGCCTTGGCGGAAGACTAAGAACACACTGAATCCATGATAGCTTTTCTTTTTCCAGGTCAGGGTTCGCAGTACATCGGCATGGGCGCCGATTTCTGCGCCGAGTTCGCCGTTGCCAGGGAGACTTTCGAAGAGGCAAACGACGCCCTCGGAATTGACCTTGCGAAGCTCTGCTTTGAAGGCGAGGCGAAGACCCTTGCCCTCACGGCAAACGCACAGCCCGCGATACTTACAACAAGCGTGGCCGCCTTGAGAGTAGTTCTCGGGGAAACGGATGTAAGGCCTGATCTGGTCGCGGGACACAGCCTCGGGGAATTCACTGCCCTTGTCGCCTCTGAGTGTCTTGGGTTTCAGGATGCCGTGCGCATGGTAAGGAAAAGAGGGGAGTTCATGCAGGAAGCCGTTCCTCCGGGAGTTGGAAAGATGGCTGCCGTGCTGGGCCTTACCTCGGAGGAGGTAAGCGAGCTCTGCGCCGAGGTCGCCGGGGGCGGAGCAGTGGTTTCTCCGGCAAACTTTAATTCTCCCACGCAGACCGTTATCTCTGGGGAAGCGGGAGCCGTCGAGGCAGCCTCCGGGCTTGCCAAGGAAAAAGGGGCAAGACGCGTTGTCGAACTCGAGGTAAGCGCTCCTTTTCACTGCTCCCTTATGGAGCCCGCAGCCGCGCGGCTTGGCGAGTTTGCCGCAGGAGTGGATTTTCACCCGATGAAATACCCCGTGGTCACAAATACCGAGGCGCGTGCCAATTCGGATTCAACTAGGGTGGCGGACATATTGGTTCAGCAGGTGGTAAGCCCCGTCAGGTGGGCTGAGTCCCTTGAGTTTCTAAAAGATTCCGGGGTTTTCAGGTTTTTTGAGATCGGCCCTTCAAAGGTGCTAAGCGGTCTTGTTAAGAGAACGCTTGGGGACGCAAGTTGCGCAAGTATTGAAAAACCCGACGAGTTACATCATATTAAAGCAGATGAAATTGGAACTAACTAACCAGGTTGCTCTTGTCACGGGCGGGTCGCGGGGGATAGGAAAAGACATCGCGAAGAAACTCGCTTCGTATGGAGCGTACGTGCTGATTAACTACGCGAGCAACCAGGAGGCGGCCGAGGAGACCCTGGGGGAGATAGAGCAGGACGGGGGCAGCGGCAGAGTGGTCGGCTTTGACGTTTCCGATTTTGACGAGGTTCAGAGGATCGTGGGGGAACTCTCAAACGAACTTAACGGGATACAGATACTTGTTAACAACGCGGGCATAAGGAATGACGGGCTTTTGATGAGGATGGGGCAGGAGGACTGGGACCGCGTCATGGACATAAACCTCAAGGGAACGTTTAACTGTACCAAGGCGGTCTGCAGGGGCATGTTCAAGAACCGTTACGGAAGGATAGTGAATATTATCTCGGCTGCCGGTGAGGCCGGAAACCCGGGGCAGGCCAATTACTCCGCCTCGAAAGCCGCAGTGATAGGCTTTACGAAATCAACGGCCAAGGAGTTCAGTCCGAGAGGGATAACGGTGAACGCCGTGAGTCCCGGTTTTGTTGAAACAGATATTATCGCCGACCTTAACGAGGATATGAGAAAAAAATATCTGGAAGCCATACCTCTCGGCCGCTTCGGGCGCGTTGAGGATATCTCGGGTGTAGTGTGTTTTCTGATTTCCGAAGGCGCCTCGTACATAACTGGGGAGGTTATAAGGGTTAACGGCGGAATTTACATGTAAAATCTAGAGGAGGTTACGACTCATATGTCAAAGGATAACGCAGAAGTTTTAGCTAAAGTGAAAGAGATGATCGCAAGCCATCTCGGCAAATCCGAAGAGGAGATAACTCCAGATTCTTCCTTCATAGAGGATCTGGGAGCCGACTCGCTTGACCTCGTGGAACTCATAATGTCCATGGAGGATGAGTTCGGGCTTGAGATATCGGATGAGGACGCGGAGAACATAATCACCGTTCAGGACGCGATCAACTTTATCCAGAGTTCGGTTCAGGCAGCTTCGAAGGATGACTAGGAGAAAATGGGAAAAAGGGTAGTTGTTACAGGCATAGGGCTCATAACGCCCGTTGGGGTCGGAAACGACGCCACGTGGTCCTCGATCTGCGAAGGAGTTCCGGGAGTCGGCAGGGTTTCCGTTTTTGATCCCTCGGATCTTAAAACCCAGATCGCAGGAGAGGTGAAGGATTTCGATCCGGTGCTCTACATGGAACCCAAGGACGCGAAGAGAAACGACAGGTTCATTCAGCTCTCAATCGCGGCCACCAAGCTCGCGCTTGAGGATGCCGGGCTTGAGGTTACAGATGACATCTCCGCGCGCACGGGGACTTTCATCGGCTCCGGCATCGGAGGGATGAGCACTTTCTACGACACCGTCCTGACCATGGAGAACAAGGGTCCCGGACGCGTTTCTCCTTTCTTCATACCCAACATAGTTACCAACATGGCTTCGGGATACGTCTCGATAAAGTTCAACGCCAAGGGCCCAAACTGCTCCTCTACGACCGCGTGTTCCGCAAGCGGTCACTCCCTCGCGCTTTCAGCCAAGATCATAGAGGACGGCAAGGCGGACGTCATGATAGCCGGCGGATCGGAAGCGCCGCTTATACCCCTTACCTTCGCGGCTTTTAACGCCATGAAGGCTCTTTCGACCAGAAACGACGACCCCGAGACCGCGTCAAGACCCTTTGAGGCGGGGCGCGACGGGTTCATTCTTTCAGAAGGAGCGGGGGTGCTTATCCTCGAGGAACTCGAGTTCGCGAAAAAAAGAGGGGCAAACATATACGCGGAGGTGCTCGGCTCCGGAATGAGCGCGGACGCCTTTCACATCACGGCGCCCTCTCTCGAGGGACCGACCAGCTGCATGAACGCGGCCTTGCAGGATTCGGGCCTTAATCCCGAGGATGTCGATTACATAAACGCCCACGGAACCTCGACCCGTCTTAACGACGCTAACGAAACCAGGGCGATCAAGGAAGTGTTCGGGGACTGCGCCTCACGAATTCCCGTGAGTTCCACCAAATCCATGACCGGCCACCTGCTGGGCGCAGCAGGAGCGGTGGAGGCGGCAATCAGCGTGCTCGCCCTTAAAAACGGCGTCCTGCCGCCGACTATAAACCTTTTTGAAAGCGATCCGGAATGCGATCTCGATTACATCCCGCACACCGCGAGGGACAGTGAAATAAAAGTGGCGCTAAGCAATTCCTACGGTTTCGGAGGAACGAACGTAAGCGTCGCGCTAGGCAAGTTCGACTGACCCCCCTGAGTCCCGGGAAACCCCCTTTAACTCCCCCAGTTGCTCTGTCTTTGCAGGTAACGCCGGCGGCAGTTTTATTTTTTCTCTCTTTTTGGTAAAATACCCCGCTAACTCCGCAAACGCGGAACCCTGAATATAGAGGTGCCATATGGCTTTGAGTAACAACCTTGATACTCTCTCCGACCTCTCGGTCGGCGACAAAACCTACAAGATATACTCCCTGGCGAAGCTTGAATCCCGCTACGGGGCATCAATTTCAAAACTCCCCTTTTCGATAAGAATACTGCTTGAGAACGTGCTTCGGAACTTTGACGGAGAGACCGTCACCGAAGCGCACGTTGAATCCCTTGTGAACTGGGATCCCTCAAACACGGAGGCCAGGGAAATTCCCTACAACCCCGCGAGGGTGATACTCCAGGACTTCACGGGAGTTCCCTGCGTCGTTGACCTAGCGGCGATGAGATCTGTGGTCGAGAAAAAGGGCGGGGACCCCTCGCTCGTGAACCCCATAGTTCCCGTCGATCTGGTGATAGATCACTCCGTTCAGGTCGATTATTTCGCAAGCGGTGACGCTTTCGGCAAGAACGTGGAAGTCGAGTACGAAAGAAACAGGGAGAGATACACATTTCTGAAATGGGCCCAGGGCTCTTTTGACAACTTCAGGGTAGTGCCGCCCGGAACCGGGATAGTGCACCAGGTTAACCTTGAGTGCCTTGCGAGCGTGGTCGTCTCAAAGCAGGACGGCTCCGAGTCGGTAGCTTACCCGGACACCCTGGTGGGAACGGATTCCCACACCACCATGATAAACGGCCTGAGCGTGATGGGATGGGGAGTGGGGGGAATAGAGGCGGAGGCCTGCATGCTCGGGCAGCCGCTTTACATGCTGATACCTGACGTAATCGGGTTCAGGCTCACCGGCCGACTCTCCCAGGGGGTTACCGCAACGGATCTGGTTCTGACGGTGACCGAGATGCTTAGGAAAAAAGGCGTGGTCGGCAAGTTCGTAGAGTTTTTCGGACCCGGCGTGAGCAACCTCGCGCTCTCTGATCAGGCCACAATAGCGAACATGGCCCCCGAGTACGGGGCCACCATGGGATTTTTCCCGGTGGATGCGGAAACTCTGAGGTATCTCGGGACGACGGGCAGGGATGACGCTGCCACGCTTGTCGAAGCCTACACCAGGGAACAGAAGATGTTCAGAACCGACGACGCAGAGGACCCCGTGTACACGGATACCCTGGAACTTGACATATCGACCGTCGAGCCCTCCCTAGCGGGCCCGAGCCGTCCGCAGGACAGGATATCGCTTGGCGACATGAAAACTTCCTACAACGAAAGCCTTCGGGCAAAAGGCGCAACCGGGGATTCCCCGCGCGCTGCAAACGGGCTCTCTGACGGCTCCGTAGTGATAGCCGCCATCACGAGCTGCACTAACACATCCAACCCCTCCGTTATGGTAGGAGCAGGACTTTTCGCGAAGAAAGCCGTTGAGAGCGGCCTCACCGTTTCACCCCACGTGAAGACGAGCCTCGCGCCGGGATCTAGGGTGGTAACCGATTACCTAGATGCCGCAGGACTTACCCCGTACCTTGAAGAACTGGGTTTCGGCCTGGTCGGGTACGGGTGCACGACGTGCATAGGGAACAGCGGCCCGCTTCCCGAGGATATAGACGCGGCTATAAGGGAGGGCGACCTTACCTGCGCGGCGGTTCTCAGCGGAAACAGGAATTTTGAGGGCAGGGTGCATCCGCTTGTCAAGTTTGCCTATCTGGCGTCGCCTCCGCTTGTCGTGGCGTTCGCGATAGCGGGGAAGGTGGGAATTGACCTATACACAGAGCCTCTAGGGGTCGGAAGCGACGGAGAGGAGGTGTTTCTCAGGGACATCTGGCCGACGCAGCAGGAGATAATCGACACGGTGGCCGGGTCGATAAGCCCCGAGATATTCAACAACCAGTACTCAAGGGTCTTTGAGGGGGATGAGACCTGGAAGTCTCTTGAGGCGCCGCAGTCAGACATTTACAAGTGGGATACGGAATCAACCTACATACAGGAGCCCCCGTTTTTCGATGATTTCCCGCTTGAGCCGGAAGATCCCGGGGACATAGAGGGCGCGAACGTGCTCGCGCTTTTGGGGGACTCGATAACCACGGACCATATTTCCCCGGCGGGCTCAATCCCCAAGGACGGCCCCGCAGGAGGCTATCTTATCTCGAAGGGCGTTTCCCAAAGAAGCTTTAACAGTTTCGGCTCAAGGAGGGGGAACCACGAGGTTATGATCCGCGGGTCGTTTGCCAACATCAGGATAAGGAACAAGATGGTCGGAGGAAAGGAGGGGGGATGGACAGTTCACGTTCCGACGGGCGAGGAGATGTCGATTTACGACGCGTCCTCAAGGTACATGGGCGACGGGACGGACCTTGTCGTCATAGGAGGAAAGGAGTACGGGACGGGAAGTTCCCGGGACTGGGCGGCCAAGGGAACCGCGCTTCTCGGCGCGAGGTGCGTCATAGCCGAGAGCTTCGAGCGGATTCACAGAAGCAACCTTGTGGGAATGGGGGTTCTGCCCCTTCAGTTCGAAGAGGGGGAGAGCGCCGAATCCCTCGGCCTCACGGGCTTTGAGACCCTGGGTGTAAGCGGGATATCGGAGGATCTTTATCCCGGAAAGAAGATGACGGTAACGGTTACGGACACAGACGGCGGGCAGAGAGAATTTCACGCAACGTGCAGGCTCGATACGCCGGTTGAGGTCGAATATTACCGAAACGGAGGGATACTTCAGACCGTGCTTCGCCAGATGATATCCGGGTAGTCGGGCGGATAATTTGAAAAGGGTGGTTTTTTCCATTATATTTTGAGATTTAAAATTTCGGTTCAGTTAAAAAGGAGAAGCGTTCAATGACAGTCCCAAACGGAGAAAAAATACAGATTGACGAGGAAAGCAGAAAGCTTGTAATTCCCGACAACCCCATAATCCCCTTCATAGAAGGCGACGGGATAGGCCCCGACATCTGGTACGCGTCCCAGATAGTGTTCGACGCCGCGGTCGAGAAGGCTTACGGAGGAAAGAAGAAGATATCCTGGCTTGAGGTGCTGGCCGGCGAGAAGGCGTATGACAAGACCGGCGAATGGCTTCCCGAGGAAACCACCGAAACGATAAAGGAATACATAGTCGCCATCAAGGGCCCGCTAACCACTCCGGTTGGAGGAGGAATAAGGAGCCTTAACGTCGCGCTCCGGCAGATACTCGATCTGTATGCCTGCGTAAGGCCCGTAAGATGGATCAAGGGAACCCCAAACCCTCTTCTTGTTCCCGGCAAGCTCGACGTCGTGATATTCAGGGAGAACACCGAGGACGTGTACGCGGGAATCGAGTGGGAGAGCGGTACCCCGGAAGCGGCTGCCGTAAGGGAGTATCTCGTCGATACCTACGGGGTTAACATCCGCGAGCTAAGCGGAATAGGAATAAAGCCCATAAGTCCTTTCGGAACCAAGAGGCTCGTTAGAAAGGCGATCGAATACGCAATAGAGTATAAAAGAAAGAGCGTCACCCTTGTCCACAAGGGCAACATAATGAAGTTCACCGAGGGTGCTTTCCGCGAATGGGGCTACGAACTGGCAAAAGAGGAGTTCCCCGAGGTCACCATAACCGAGGACGAGCTCTGGGACGATTACGGCGGCAAGCAGCCCGACGGCAAGATCGTCATAAAGGACCGCATAGCCGACAGCATGTTCCAGCAGGTTCTGACGAGACCCAGCGAATACGACGTGATGGCCATGCCTAACCTAAACGGCGACTACATGTCGGATGCCTGCGCCGCGCAGGTAGGAGGTCTCGGAGTCGCTCCGGGCGGCAACATAGGCGATTACCTGGCGTGTTTCGAGGCCACCCACGGAACCGCTCCCAAGTACACCGGGCAGGACAAGGTAAACCCGGGTTCCGTGATACTCTCGGGAGTCATGATGTTCCAGTACCTGGGATGGCACGAGGCCGCGGAGCTTGTTTTCAGGGCGATGGAGGAGACTGTTCTGCAGAAGACGGTCACCTATGACCTCGAGAGGCAGATGGAGGGGGCGACCCTTCTTAAGTGTTCCGAGTACGGAGAGGCCATCGTTTCAAACATGGACAAGGTGATGGACTAGAGGGGCTCGCGGCACGCAAATCTTTTCAAAAGGAGTGGATTCTTGAAAAACGGCAGAGCGAAAATTTCTGTGATAGGTGCGGGAAACGTCGGCGCGTCGGCGGCGTTTCGGATAGCACAGCTTGAACTTGCCGACGTGGCACTGATCGACATAGTGGAGGGAATTCCCGAGGGAAAGGCGCTTGACCTTGCCCAGATGTGCCCGATCACCGGAAGCGACGTAAATCTCGTCGGTTCAACCAACTACGAAGACACGGCCGACTCGGACGTGGTGATAATCACCTCGGGTATCCCGAGAAAGCCCGGGATGAGCCGTGACGACCTTATCTCGACAAACACCAAGGTGGTAAAGAGCGTCACCGAGCAGGTGGTCGCCCATTCCCCCGGCGCGATACTCATACTGGTCACCAACCCGCTTGACGCCATGGTTTACGTGGCGCACAGGGTAAGCGGTTTTACAGAAAGCAAGGTGATGGGAATGGCCGGAGTTCTGGATGCGGCGCGTTTCCGCGCGTTTATCGCGATGGAGCTCGGGGTATCGGTTGAGAACATAAACGCCTCGGTTCTCGGTGGACACGGAGACACGATGGTTCCGCTTCTAAGCAACACCACGGTGTCGGGTATTCCCATAGCGCAGCTTGTTCCCGCCGAGAGGCTCGACGCGATGGTTGAGCGCACCAGGAAGGGAGGGGCCGAGATAGTGGGGCTCCTTAAGACCGGAAGCGCCTTTTACGCCCCCGCGGTAGCGGCGGTGGAAATGGCCGAGGCGATCATAAAGGACAAGAAGAAAGTACTGCCCTGCTGCGTTTACGCGGACGGGCATTACGGAGTGGAGGACACTTTCGTGGGTCTTCCCGTAAGGCTCGGCGCAGAAGGGGTCGAGGAGATTATAGGGGTTGAGATTTCCGATGAGGAGATGGAGGCTCTGCACGTCTCGGCGGGCAAGGTGAAAGAGCTTTGCGAAGTGATTGACGGAATGGGAATCCTCTAGGGTTCCGCTTGCATTCCGCTCCCCGGCGCCGTCTTTAATCCCGGACGGGCGCTCCGGAAATATTTTTGGAGGTTTCTGCAATATGGCTAACGGTACGGCGAGCAAGGCGCTCACCATGAGAAAGGATCTGTGGTGGATTGAGCCTCTCATAACCGGGGTGGTGCTCGGGGCTTTTGGAATCTACTCCACGTGGAGGGCTCTTTCGAACCAGTTTTTCTACACCGAACCCTACCTCTCGCCTTTTTATTCCCCGCTTCTGCTCTTTGACTGGTGGCCGGCTTCCCCGGCAATACTTATTCTCTGGGCGCCGCTTGGATTCCGGGCGACCTGCTATTACTACAGAAAAGCGTACTACAGGGCGTATTTCTTCTCGCCTCCGGGCTGCGCGGTAAAACCGGTCGGCAAGAGGGGCTCCTACGCCGGAGAGTCGAGCTTTCCGTTCATCCTCCAGAATGCCCACAGGTTCTTTCTCTACGCCTCTATCGTCATTCTGCTGTTTTTGTGGATTGACTCGTACGAAGCCTTTTTCTTCCATGACGGAATAGGGGTGGGCGTCGGGACCCTGGTTCTTACCGCAAACGCGTTCCTGCTTACCATGTATTCGTTTTCCTGCCACTCGTTTCGCCATCTGATGGGAGGGAATCTCGACGTGTTCTCAAAGTGTCCGACCCGCTTTCGTCTCTGGGGCGCCATAAGCGTCCAGAACGAAGTGCACATGAAATGGGCGTGGACAAGCCTTGTTTTCGTGGCTTTAACCGACCTTTACGTTTTCCTGGTAGCTAACGGAACAATCACTGATCTGAGGTTGATATAGAAGTGGAAAAATACGAAACACACACTCATGACGTTATAGTTATCGGCGCAGGCGGAGCAGGGCTCCGGGCCGCCATCGAATCTTCAGCAAAGGGCGCCTCGACAGCGCTCATATGCAAGTCGCTTCTCGGAAAGGCCCACACCGTGATGGCCGAGGGGGGAGTGGCTGCCGCCCTGGCGAACGTAGACACCAAGGACAACTGGGAAACCCACTTCAAGGACACCATGAAGGGCGGGAAGATGCTCAACAACTGGCAGATGGCCCTTTACCACGCGAAAGAGGCCCCCGAGAGGGTGCGGGAGCTTGAATACTGGGGAGCGCTTTTTGACAGAACGAAAGAAGGAAGGATAAACCAGAGGGCCTTCGGCGGGCACACATGGAAGAGGCTTGCGCACGTGGGCGACCGGACCGGCCTTGAGATGATAAGGACCCTTCAGGAAAAGGGGATACACTCGGGCATAGACGTCTACATGGAGTGCACCATAACCCATCTCATAAAGGACGGGGACAGGGTCGTGGGCGCTTTCGGCTACTGGAGAGAGAGCGGGAAGTTCGTTCTTTTCCGCGCGAACGCCATAGTTTTGGCGACGGGGGGAGTGGGAAAGGCATACAAGTACACTTCTAACTCCTGGGAGTACACGGGCGACGGTCACGCGATGGCGTATGAGGCAGGAGCCGAGCTTATAGACATGGAGTTCATACAGTTCCATCCCACGGGGATGGTCTGGCCTCCGAGCGTTAGGGGAATTCTCGTCACCGAAGCGGTGCGCGGAGAGGGAGGCATACTCACAAACAGCGAGGGCGAGCGCTTCATGGAGAGATACGACCCCGAGCGCATGGAGCTTTCAACCCGCGACGTGGTCGCGAGATCCATATACACCGAGGTCGAGCAGGGCCGCGGCTCTCCCCACGGCGGAGCGTTTCTCGACGTCTCGCACAGGGGGGCCGATTACGTGAAGCGGAAGCTTCCGAGCATGTACCACCAGTTCATGGAATTCGCCGATATAGACATAACGAAAGGTCCGATGGAAGTGTTCCCGACCACCCATTACGTAATGGGCGGAGTCAAGGTTGAGGGGGACACGTGCTCCAGCACCGTCCCGGGGCTCTTCGCAGCGGGCGAGGTCGCCGGGGGAATGCACGGCGCTAACCGTCTCGGAGGAAACTCTCTCTCAGACCTTCTCGTTTTCGGGAAAAGGGCGGGAGAGGGAGCGGCGGCTTACGCGAACGGGAAATCGCACGCGTCGGTATCCGCAGAGCTCGTGGAGGGATACGCGAACGAGCTTCGCGAGCCCTTTAACAACACCCAGGGGGAGAACCCCTACACGATCCATCAGGATCTCCAGGACGTGATGCAGCTCTACATAGGGGTGTTCCGCACCGAGGAGAACATACAGAAGGGCATAGACGAGATAGAGAAGTTAAAGGAGAGGGCGAAGACGCTCAAGATAGAGGGCTCGGTGATGTTTAACCCCGGATGGCATCTCTGCAGGGATCTTAAGTCGATGCTGATCGTCTCCGAGGCGCTCGCTAGATGCGCGCTTGCGAGAAAGGAGAGCAGGGGGGCCCACAGCAGGGTTGATTTCCCCGAGAGCGACGACGGGACATGGGGCAAGCTCAATTCCATCGTGGCCATCAAGGACGGGGCGATGGATTTCGTGACGCGGCCGATCATGGAGATGCCCGATGAGTTTTCGAAGATGTTTACGGAGGATAAGTGATGTCGGTAGCCAAGCTGAGAGTTTTTCGCGGTGATTCCCAGGGTGGAGAGGAAAAGGAGTACGAGGTCCCTGTAGACGAGGGGATGGTGGTCCTCGACGCGCTTTTCTACATACAGGCTAACTACGACGGCGACCTGGCGATAAGATGGAACTGCAAGGCTGCAAAGTGCGGCTCCTGCAGCACGGAGATAAACGGAAAACCGAAGCTTGCCTGCAAGACCCGCATGGACAGTTTCGAAGAGGGCGAAACGATCACCGTCTATCCGATCAAGGCGTTTCCCGTGATAAAGGACCTCGTGACCGATGTCTCATGGAACTACGAGGTAAGCAAGAAGATTCCTCCGTTTACCCCCGCGGAAGATACCGAGTGGATCATGTACCAGGAGGACGTCGAGAGGGGGCAGGAGTTTCGGAAATGCATAGAATGCTTCATGTGCCAGAACGTCTGTCACATACTTCGCGACCACAACCGGAAGGACGTCTTTGCGGGGCCCAGGTTCATGATAAAGATCGCCGAGCGGGAAATGCATCCCCTGGATGTGCTTGACAGGAGGGAGTTCGCGCGCGAGGAGGCGGGAGTCGGCTTCTGCAACATCACAAAGTGCTGCACCGAGGTGTGCCCCGAGGACATACACATAACGGATAACGGAATTATTCCGCTTAAGGAGAGGGTGGTTGACAAGTACTACGATCCGCTTTCCTGGCTTTTGAGGAAGATAAAGGGGAAATAGGGGAGGGTTCCAGATTGAACGTACACGAATACCAGGCCAAGAAGCTTCTCTCTGATTTCGGAGTGAGGGTTCCGGGCGGCCAGGTCGTTTTCAGTGCGGATGAGGCGGCGGGAGCGCTTGAGGGTCTTGACTCTGAGAAGTACGTTGTAAAAGCCCAGGTTCACGCGGGCGGCAGGGGCAAGGGAGGGGGAATAAAGGTAGTAGACAATGCCGGGGACGCTACGGCGGCCGCGGAGCAGATAATCGGGATGAACCTCGTAACCCACCAGACCGGTCCCGAGGGCAAAAAGGTCGGAAGCGTGCTGATCGAGGAAGCCTCGAGCATAGAGAAGGAGTTCTACCTCGGCATGGTGATTGACCGCTCCCGGGAAAAGGTGGTCATCATGGGAAGCCCCGAGGGCGGGGTTGAGATCGAGGAGGTGGCGGCCAGGTCTCCCGAGAAGATAATAAAGGAGCATGTTGATATCTCGCTTGGCGTTCAGCCCTACCAGTGCCGGAAAATCGCTTATTTCATGGGTCTTGATGGTGGCGCGGTAAGGCAGGCCGTATCGTTTATCTCATCCCTTTACCGGGTTTTTATCGAAAAGGACTGTTCACTTGCGGAGATAAACCCGCTTGTTCTTACCTCGGACGGAAACATAGTTGCTCTCGACGCGAAGATTAACTTCGACGATAACGCGCTTTTCCGCCACCGTGACATTGCGGGGCTAAGGGACAGGGACGAGGAGGACCCGCTTGAGCTTGAGGCAAGCGACGCGGGGATAAGTTTCGTTAAGCTTGACGGAAACATAGGGTGTCTGGTTAACGGAGCTGGGCTTGCCATGGCGACCATGGATATCATCAAGCACCACGGCGGAGAGCCCGCGAACTTCCTTGACGTCGGCGGAGGGGCTACCACGGAGCAGGTGACAAAGGCGTTTAAGATGATCCTGAGCGATGAGAACGTGAAGGCCATCTTCGTTAATATCTTCGGCGGTATCATGAAGTGCGACACCATCGCCGATGGTATCGTGGAAGCCGCGGGAGAGGTCGGAATAAACGTTCCTCTAGTGGTCAGGCTTGAAGGAACCAACGTTGAAGCCGGAAGAGAAATTCTATCTAACTCGGGTCTCGATATCCAGACCGGAGCCGACATGAAAGAAGCCGCATCCAAGGTGGTTGAGGCTGCCAAAGCTGGCTGATTTCAGTGGGTTGCGATTTTAACTTCTAGACTCTTTTTATTAAATTATGAGCGCGTAATCACCCGTCAGGGCGGCATCTTCTCTGGTTTTTGTGTTAATATATAATCTTGGGTGGGTGTTCCTTTATACGGCGTGATTTTATTGCCGTTTTTTGACCGGATTTGAAATGGATACGGATTTTTTTAATTTGCCAAAGAATTCCGTTCTGTATTATCGGGGAATTGATAAGTGAAAATATCAAAACTAAGACTTGAAAACATTAGGTGTTTTAAAGAGATAGAACTTTCATTTAAAGACAACGAAGGAGGTGTTAAGGATTGGTCCCTTATCGTGGGAGATAACGGACAGGGAAAAACAACAATTCTTAGAAGTTTGGCAGCGGGGCTATGTGACAAGGAAGGGGCATCTGCCCTTCTATTGGAGTTGTATGGATTCTTAAGACAAGGTGCAAAGAGGGGTTCTATCGAGATCTGTTTGGAAGATGAGGACAACAAAAAATATACTATCAAGACTAAAATAGAAGGTGAGAGTGAGTCTATTTCTCAAGATGTTTTTCATGGTGATTGTGTAGGCAAACCGGATGCTAGGGATGTTAAAAATTTTAAAAGAGAAAAAATTTTTGCAGTGGGTTACGGTGCAAGCAGGTCTGTTACAGGTACGGAATCCTATGAAGAATATGCTTTAGTTGATTCTCTTTACACGCTCTTTAATTATAAATTTCCTTTACAGAATGCAGAGTTGGGAGCAAGCAGAGTTAAGATTCATTCTGATAAAGAATGGAAAAAGTTGCAAAAAATTTTAAAAGAAGTTTTGATGCTGGACAAAGATGATGAAATTCTTCTTGAGAGAGGGTTGTATGTTAAGACCAGAAGAGGAAATGAATCTTTTAATACTCTTAG
>JAJEGO010000048.1 GCA_022819805.1 Candidatus Dadabacteria bacterium | reverse complement strand
TCGATGAATCGATTTCAAGGCTTATTGCACCACCACCCGCCCAAACATTTTGGTAGATAACTCGAATATATTGTCATAATTGACAATATATTCAAGCTTATGTATTGTACCCCTTGAACAATAACCAGAGGAATCATGGCCGGACGACCGTCTAACAAAGATCAACGACAGTTAGAAGTGATGAAGGCCTACGTTTCGGCCGTCGCTAAGTACGGTCTCGACGGGACAACACTGGAGATTATCGCGAAAACAGCTGGGCTTTCTCGATCACTCATTCGGCATCACCTCGGCAACAAGGCTGAAATGAGTGAGATGTTAACGTCTCATGTGTTGGGTGAGTTCGATGAAGGGGCTTCGCAATTATTTACATATTTACCCGAGAAGGGGGGCTTAGAAACATTGGTTGAGTTTATGACAACGCCTAATGAAAGTTCTGATCCAGAACTTATTCTTGCTTTTGCAGCACTAACAATGAAGTGCGGCAATGACCCTAAGCTGGCTGAAAAGATTAGATCATCAATTGAAAGATTTGAGAATGCGCTCTGCCAGATCATTAAGACTGAATATCCAGAAAATGACAAAGCGAGTATTGAGGCTGTCTCAAACGGACTAGTGTCCATATACTTCAATGTAGCTTCACTTGAATCGTTGTCTTTTTCAAAAAACTTCTATCAGCGTTCACGCCTCGCAATGGAGAAACTTGTCGATTCGTTAAACAAGACACAGTAACATGAAGAATTTACGCACCCTAAATTATGTCGCCTTTGCAATCCTGATGATTTCCACCGCTCTTGGATATCAATTATTCTGGGGAATATTGTTCCTGTTATGGACTATCCCTAATTTCCTTTCAGGACATGCTTTTCTGTTAACCAACGTCAATCGAAGCACCGACCCTTTTCTCTTTTGGGCCATCCAAATTGCTTGGGTGACTTTAGGTCTGGTAATGATTGTTGGGGATTTTTCCTAGCTTAAAAGGAGGAATCGATATGACCAGAATGATGCACAAGCTACCGGTCTCGGCATATACGAGTCAGGACTGGTTTGACCGAGAACAGAGAGAAATATTCTCCAAAACATGGCGATATGCTTGCTTTATTGAGGATATTGCAGAGCCTGGCGATTATATCTCCGTGCAAGCCGGTCTTAACAATATTTTTATTGTAATGGGGCACGACCGGCGCCTGCGCGCGTTTCACAATATTTGTCGTCACCGCGGAACGCAGCTGATTAGAGCAGTCGGTAAAACCAAAAAAGCATTGACTTGTCCATACCATGACTGGACATATGATCTAGACGGCAACCTTATTTCAGTACCCGATGAAAAACGGGAATTCGAAGGAATAGACAAATCATGCTTGGGACTTAAGCCAGCCGCTGTCGATGTCTGGCGAGGCATGATATTTGTCCATCCGGACCCAGATACCGGATCTATTACGGAGTGGGTTGGCGATCTTGAACCTAAACTCGGGCCACATGCCGTAGATAAACTTCCTGAGTATAAAGATGCGCGCACAAGCTATGAAATCAAAGCAAACTGGAAGATTGTGGTTGAGAACTACATTGACGTGTACCACCTGTCACACCTGCACTCCGGAACCCTTAGCATGTATGACCACGCCAAAGCAAAGTACAAGTTTGTTGGTACTCACTACGCCTTTTGGGAACCTCCTTCCGAGCGATATGGCGCGGATATTAAGGCTAACGCACCCTACCCGCTAGTTATACCCAGCGAACAGGCGGGTGCATGGGTTCCAATGTTGTTTCCCGGCATTGGGTTAGCCGAAACAGAAAGCATTTGGGCAACATTCATCGTAAAGCCACTTGCTCCAGAGCTTACTAGGGTTGAAAATCGAGTTCGGGTCGCAAACGCTTCGATCTGGGAATTTGGGAAGCAGGCACTACGATCTAACTCGTTTTGGTCCGGCAGTTTTGGTGGCAAATACAAACCTGATCCAGAAAACAAAGACGACCCTATGACCAGTGGCGATCTCGTCGCTGAAGATATTTACGCCTGCGAGCAGCAGCAGAAATCACTGAAGAGCCCCTATTTTGAAGTTGGCCCGGTATCTGTTGGAGAAAGTCCTATTATCGGCCATCAGGAGATAATACTCAATTGGTTAGAGGGGAAGAAATGAATACCGATTTCTACCCGTTAATAGTTCTTGAGACAAAAAATAGGGAGATCCATATGCGCACGCGCATGGCCTTGGAGAATGAGTAAAGGCTCATCAGCATATCACTTCAACAGACGTAATTCGTGATATAATCAGGGAAAAGGGCAAGAAGCTAATTAAAATGCATAAATACTGCAATCTGATTACAGATATGGAGAAAATCCGGCACCACCGAGAAAACCGGCATAGTCAACATGCGCGTACTTACAGGACAATCCAAGGGGAAAAAACTGAAGGTTCCCCGTGGGAAATCGCTTAGACCCACCGCAGCCAGAATAAAAAAGTCCATTTTCGACATACTGGGTTCCGAAGTACCGGGGACAAAGGTACTTGACCTGTTCTCGGGATCAGGAAACCTTGGAATTGAGGCTCTGAGCCTGGGGGCTGAATCCTGCGTGTTTGTTGAGAAAAACCCCGCCACGGCCGGGATAATCGCCCAGAACCTGCGTTCCTGCGGGTACACTCAACAATCGAGGATACTCAATTTTGATTTCAGAAAAGCATTGAGTATGTTAAGTGCGGAAAATCATGGGTTTGATCTTGTTTTTATTGATCCCCCATACGAGTTTTACGAAAAGACCAAGCCGCACTCGCTTGCTAGCGAGATAGGAAGCGTCATCGGAGAGAGAGGAATCATGGTCATTGAACATCCATCCGGAAACGTTATGAAGTCCGAAGGATTTCAGGTAAGAACCAGGAAATACGGAGGCACCTCCGTAAGTTTTCTAAGGAGGCCAGATTGAACGGCAAAACGGTAATCTATCCGGGTTCCTTTGACCCTTTCACAAACGGGCACCTTAACATAATCGCCCGGGCGGCAGGAATCTTCGAGAAAATCATAATTTCGGTCGGACACAACACCTCCAAGAAAACGACGCTCTCGACTGAAGAGAGAGTCTCTCTCATCGCCGAGGTGACCAAGGATTTCCCCAATGTCGAGGTTGAAAGCTTCGAGGGACTCCTGGTCGACTACATAAGAAAAAAAGAAACCAACACCATACTGCGCGGAATGAGGTGTCATTCGGACTTCGAATACGAACTCCAGATGGCCACAGCAAACAAGCTTATGAACGAAGAGGTGGAAACGCTGTTTATGGTGACCGAAAGCCAGTTCTCCCACATAAGCTCATCCCTCATAAAGGAAATAATTTCTCTGGGAGGCTCCGCGAAGGGTTTCGTGCCGGCTGCGGTTGAGGAAAAACTGATCGAGAAACTCCGCCCGGCGAAAAAGCGGAGGAAGAAATAAAGTGAGACTTTCAGAAAGGGTAAACAACCTTAAACCCTCCGCGACTCTGACCATAACGGCAAAAGCCAAGTCGCTTCGCGCCCAGGGAGTCGACATCATAGGGTTCGGAGCGGGAGAGCCCGACTTCGACACTCCCGAAAACGTTAAAAAAGAAGGAGTGGCCGCAATTAAAAGCGGCTTCACGAAATACACAGCCGTAGGAGGAATCGACGAGCTCAAAGACGCTATAGCGGCGTCCTTGAAAAAAGATCACGGCCTTGAGTACGCAAGGGACGAGATAATGGTTTCCTGCGGGGCAAAACACTCGATATACAACATCACCCAAGCGCTTTTTGAACCCGGAGACGAAGTCATAATCCCCGCCCCTTACTGGGTTTCCTATCCCGACCAGGTGGCGCTGACAGGCGCAACCCCTGTAATCATAGACACAGACGAGCAGGGGCTTTTCAAGATCACCCCGGAGCAGCTCGAGGCGGGAATAAACGAACGGACTCGGGCTTTTATCCTTAACTATCCTTCAAATCCCACGGGAACCACCTATTCACGCACAGAACTTGAGGAAATAGTGGAAGTCGCCCTCGATGCCGGTCTGATCATAATCTCAGATGAGATATACGAGAAAATAATCTACGGGGACACCGAGCACGTATCCGTATGCTCTCTTAGCGACAGGGCCAAGAAATCCACCATACTCGTAAACGGAGTATCCAAATCCTACTCGATGACCGGGTGGCGCATAGGATACGCAGCAGGGGACAAAAGAGTGATAAGCGCGATGGCGAAGCTGCAAGGCCAGTCAACCTCGAACCCTTCCTCAATCTCGCAGATGGCCGCCCTTGAGGCGCTAAGCGGACCGCAGGACCTGCTCGACAAAAGGGCTAGGGAATTTGAGAGAAGGAAAGACTTCATAGTAAAAAGGCTAAACGAAATCCCGGGATTTACGTGCTTTGACCCCAGGGGAGCCTTCTATGTGTTCCCGAGCATAGACGGTTTCGTAGGTAAAACATACGGAGACAAGAAGATTGACGGATCGATCTCGTTTACAGAATTTTTGCTTGAAGAAGCAAAAGTAGCCGTCGTGCCGGGCATAGCCTTCGGAAAGGAAAACCATCTCAGGATATCCTACGCGACATCCATGGAGAACATAGAAGAAGGCTTAAACAGAATCGAAGAGGCGGTAGGAAATCTGCTCTGATTCGAAATGAACTCCTTTAAGATCGGCCTTCCCGCAACGCTC
This sequence comes from Candidatus Dadabacteria bacterium, assembly GCA_022819805.1. Taxonomy (GTDB): domain Bacteria; phylum Desulfobacterota_D; class UBA1144; order Nemesobacterales; family Nemesobacteraceae; genus Nemesobacter. The sequence goes on along the minus strand of JAJEGO010000048.1, from coordinate 9,579 downwards.
TCAGGACGCCACGCAATCCAGGGCAGGGAAAGCCTCCGGGGAATAAAACTTTTCACTGACCACCTGCGCTCCCGGGGCGGGATAAAAACGGCGGAAGGGGAATCCCTTGTGCCGGAGCTTATCTTCTACGATGACGGAAGCCTTCCCCAGAAAACCAGTGAGAACACCCTGCGCCTGATAGAAAAAGACAGGGTAGACATACTGCTTGGACCCTACTCAAGCAGCCTCACGCTTGCATGCGTTGAGACCGCGGAGAAGACCCAAAGAGTAGTTTGGAACTACGGCGGGTCGCTTGACGATATCCCCTCTCACTCAAGGGGGATGATAGTAAGCGCGATAACCGAGGCGTCTTCTTACTTCCATGCGGTGGTAGACATGATCCACGACTGCTACGGCAAGACTGTGGAGATCTCCGTTTTGCGTCTCGCGGGAAGCCGGTTCTCAGAGACCGTGTGCGAAGGGGCTCTGCTTCGCGCAGAGAAACTAAGTATTTCGGCGGCCGTTTATGATTTTCCCTCCGGCACAGAAGACTTCTCCTCCATACTCTCCAGCGAGAAAAGCCAGGGCGCTTGCTGCGTGCTCTGCTGCGGGGGGATGGAAGACGATATAAATCTCGCCAGATGGATATCGAGGAATTCAGCCGGCACCTTCGGGTTGGTGGCGACGCTTGCGGCCGCGGTAAACGAGTTTGAAAAACGTCTGGGCCCTGAGGCAGAAGGTTTTGTCTCGACAAGCCAGTGGGAACCGACGCTTTCTGTGTCCGTGGATTTCGGCCCGAGTCTAAGGGAATTTTCAGACGAATTCGCCCGCGCCTACGGATACACGCCCGACTACACCGCCGCGCAGTCCTACAACATGGGACTTATAATCGAGAAACTCATTGAGAGGACAGGTAAAACGGACGAACAGGCGCTTCTGCGCGAAGCCCTGCGCTCTCGATTCACGACTTTTTACGGAGATTTCCGCATCGACCCCGAAACCCTGCGCCAGATCGGACACCGAATGCTGGTAACCCAGTGGCAGGACGGGGAGAAAAAAATAGTTTTTCCGAAAGAATACTCTAATTCACGGCTCATAGCCTGAGGGGTGGTGGAGCCGACGGGAGTCGAACCCGCGACCTCATGAATGCCATTCATGCGCTCTCCCAGCTGAGCTACGGCCCCGAACAAAACAGAATTATAAATCTAGTTTCAAGGCAAGTGCATGTCAAACCCTGAAAGAGTGGTGGAGCCGACGGGATTTGAACCCGCGACCTCATGAGTGCGATTCATGCGCTCTCCCAGTCTGAGCTACGGCCCCACGAAAAACAGGAATAATTAGTCTATTTCAGGAAACATGGCTGTCAAACGCTTCCACTGTATTGTTAGGCGGATTATGTATAATCTTCTTTTTTGCGTTAAGAAAAAGGAGATTGCCGGATGTATTCCGTAAACATAGGTCTTATAGGCGCCGGAACCATAGGTTGCGGAGTTTATAAAACGATAAGTGAAAACAAGGACATAATAGAAAAAAGAACCGGGATAAAGCTGCGCATAAAAAAAGTGGCGGATATCGACATAAAGAGAAAACGCCCGGTCAGAATCCCGAAAAGGCTCTTTACCACCGACGCGCGCGAACTCATAAACGACGAGAACATCTCGATAATAATAGAGCTTATCGGCGGAACCACCGCGGCTCGCGAACTGGTTTTGGACGCGATACGGAGCGGAAAAAACGTCGTAACCGCGAACAAGGCCCTTCTGGCCCACCACGGGGGCGAAATCTTCAGGGAAGCGGCGGCAAACGGAGTTCACGTTGCGTTTGAAGCGAGCGTGGGAGGAGGAATACCCATAATCAAGGCGACGCATGAGAGCTACGTGGCGAACAACATCCTGTCCATACACGGAATAATGAACGGGACATGCAACTACATACTCCACAACATGGCGGAGCAGAAAAAAGGTTTTGATGAAATGCTGCGGCGCGCCCAGAAAGAGGGATACGCCGAAGCCGACCCTTCCTTTGACATAGACGGCGTCGACGCCGCTCATAAGCTTTCGATCCTGATAATGCTCGCCTACGGATTCTTTCCAAAATTCGAAGACATATACGTTGAGGGAATAAGAAACATCTCCTCGGCCGACATAAGCTTCACCGAGCAGCTCGGCTACAAGATCAAGCTACTTGCCATCGCCAAGTTGACCGACGCGGGCATACAGGCAGGGGTTTATCCGGCGCTTATAAGAGAAAACACTCAGCTTGCCGACGTAAAAGACGCGTTTAACGCGATTCATATAGTGGGAGACAAGGTAGGTCCGACAATGCTCTATGGGATGGGGGCGGGAATGCTCCCGACAGCAAGCGCGGTAGTGGGCGATCTGGTTTCAATCGCGAAAACCGCCCAGAACGGTTCGCAGCCGGCTCCACCGATGCTTTATTCCGAGAATGCCGGGCGCAGGGCTCTTGTCGGTACCGACAGTCTTGCGGGCCGCTACTACCTCAGATTTCAGGTTGAAGACAAGCCGGGCACTCTTGGAAAGATAACCTCGATTCTCGGCAAGGGCGGAATAAGCATAGAGACCATAATTCAGCAGACAAGAGAAACAAACGGCGGGGAGGTTCCCATAATAATAATGACCCACGAGTCGAGCGAGAAGAGCCTCAGAAAAGCGCTTGGAAGGATAGAAAAATCCATGGCATCCGTCTCCGACGCCATTTTCATAAGGATTGAGGAGATATGAGGGAACAGGCGGCGGCTACAGCAAGAAAAATAGTTCTGAGCGTAGAATCGCAGGAACACTCGATTTTCTATAAAAATCTTCTGGATTCGCTTCCCGAGGGAGTTATAGTAGCCGACAAGAACCTCAACATAATTTCCGTTAACGAACCATCTGAAACCATACTCAACATCTCGAGGCGAAAAACGATAGGAGAGAATATCTCGAGATTCTTGCCGGAGGAAATAACCAATCTCTGCGCGAGGGCGGTGGCGGAGGAGAGGGTCGTGCAGGAAAACGACCTGCTTTTCCGCATATCAAAGGACTCATCGATCAACGTGGAATGCACGGCATCTCCCATACACGGCAACGAAGGCAGGATGAACGGACTCGTAATCCAGATAAGAAATACGGAAAAAATGAACATGATGTCCATCATCAGCAGAAACTGCAGCCTTGAAGAAAATTACGAAACTCTGGTAAGGGGGCTCGCGCACGAGATAAGGAATCCTCTGAGCGGCATAAGGGGAGCGGCTCAACTCCTAAAAGGCGCGTTGTCGAAAACGGAGAAAAACCGGTGTTCCGAGATAATAATAAAGGAGGTTGAAAGACTGAAAGACCTGGTCGACAGGCTCGTGAAACCGTCATCGGTATCGACTCAGCATTTAATGTCCGTGGATATAAATGAGATCCTGATTGACATAATATTTCTCGAATCGAATCTTCGTAAAAACATAAAGTTCAAGCACAAGCTCGACGTCACCATCCCTCCCATACCCGGGGACTATAACTCCCTCAAGCAGGTGTTCATAAACATCATCCAAAACGCGGTGAACTCGATCAAGGACAACGGGCAGATAACGGTCAGCACAAAGTGGGTGACGGATTACAAGATACGCAATAAGCACACGGTCATGATATCGGTAAAGGACAACGGAAGCGGCATACAGAAAAAAGACCTGAAAAAAATATTCACCCCGTTTTTTTCAAGCAAGAAGAAAGGAAGCGGGCTTGGGCTTTTCATATCGAGCCAGGTAATAGCCAAGTACGGAGGAATAATTACCGCGGAGAGCGCGGAGGGAAAGGGTTCCGAATTCAAAATACAGCTTCCGGCAAGCTAGTGAATTATGCGCTACGCGGGGAAACACGTAATGCGCAATGTGCCGTCTAGAGGAATGAGCTTATGGAAAATCGCATCCTGATAGCAGACGACGAAGAAGACATCAGGTGGATACTCGAGACATCCCTTAAGAAATCGGGTTTTGAAGTCGAGTGCGCCGAAAACGGAGAGGACGCCGTCCGAAAAGCCTGCGAGGAAGCGTATTCTCTGATTCTCCTTGACATAAACATGCCGGATATGAACGGGTTTGAAGTGCTCACCCAGCTTAGAAACAGAGAAATCGACTCGCCCATAATATTCATCACCGCGCAGAACACCGTCAGTAACGCCATAGATTCAATGCAGCTCGGCGCCTATGATTACCTGACCAAGCCGTTTGACCTCGAAGAGGTAAAACTCTTTGCCGAGCGGGCGATAAGTAACTACGAGGCCGGAAGAAAAATAAGACTGTCTCAGGACTCCGAAGAGAATATCTCGTTTGAGGAGATAGTCGGCAGTTCGCCCGACATGCTGAACGTATACAAGCTTATCGGCCGCACCGCTTCCAAGAACATCACCGTGCTGATAGCAGGAGAAAGCGGTACGGGAAAAGAACTGATAGCAAGAGCCATCCACTATAACAGCCCGAGAAGAAAGAAAAGGCTGGTATCGGTAAACATATCGGCGATTCCCAAGGAACTTATCGAAAGCGAACTGTTCGGATACGAAAAAGGGGCTTTCACGGGTGCCACGGCCCTGAAGAAAGGAAGATTCGAGGAAGCCGATGGCGGAACCCTTCACATAGATGAAATAGGGGAACTTTCAACCGACCTGCAGTCAAAGCTCCTGAGAGCCATCGAGGAAAAACAGATCTACCGGCTCGGCAGCGAAAAACCGATCTCCGTTGATCCGAGGATAATCGCCAGCACGAACAAGAACCTAAGAGAAGCCGTCGCAGAAGGCTCTTTCAGAGAAGACCTGTTCTACAGGCTCAACGTCATAAGCATAAACCTGCCTCCTCTCAGAAAGAGAAAAGAGGATATAAGAGAACTGGTGCGACATTTCCTGAATAAGTACTCGACAGAACTCGGCACCGAGAAAAAGGTGCTCTCCGGGGAAGCAGAACAGTTGCTGATTGCCCACAACTGGCCCGGGAACGTAAGAGAACTTGAAAATGCCATAAAACGCCTGCTGGTTCTAAGCCCGGACAGCATGATAAGCGGGGACGAGACAAAAGAAGCCATCGACTCGCAAACCGGCTACGGGGAAGCGGAAGCTGAGGAGAAAAAGACTGAAGAACTGGTCCGCATGATGGTCGAAAATTCGGATCTATCCCTGCAGAACATCCACGAACAGGTAGTCGGCAAAGTTGAAAAACAGTTAATCGAAGCCATTCTCGCGAAAACCGACGGAAACATGAAACAGGCGGCAGCGATACTGGGAATAAACAGAAACACGCTTTCAAAAAAGATAAACGATCTGGGAATAGAGAAGAGCTAAGGCTCAATAACCGAGCTTCCTGAGCACATCGCGGGCCGCGGACTGCTCGGACTGCCTTTTGCTCCTGCCCTTGCCCCTACCCGTCAGGTCGGAAGGAATTTTGACCTCCACGGTGAAAGTCCTCTCGTGCTCAGGACCTTCCTCGCTTAGAACCCTGTACTCGGGCGCCTCTCCAAAGATGCTCTGGGAAACTTCCTGAAGCTCCGTTTTACTGTCGCGAGGAAAATCGTTTTCCTCAATAGCGTCCTGGAACAGTCGGGAGACCACCTCGAAAGTCTTCTCGTAGCCCGCATCAAGATACAGCGCACCTATAAGAGCCTCAAAAGCGTTTGCGTTGTTTGATTCCCTTCTCCTTCCTCCGGTGTTCTCCTCGCCCTTTCCAAACCTCATCTGCTTTCCCAGACCAAGCGCTTCGGCGTATTTCGCGAAATTCGCACCGCTCACCACGCGGCTTCTGATTTTCGAGAGGTTACCCTCGGTGTATGAAGGGTACTTTTCGTAAAGCAGCACGCTCACCATGGATCCGAGAAGCGCGTCTCCGAGAAACTCAAGTCTCTCGTTGCTGGGACACGAGAACTCGTTTGCATAAGAACTGTGGGTAAGCGCCGTCTCGAGCAGAGAGAGGTCTTTGAACTCGTAGCCAAGTTTCCTGTTAGTCATTGGGAGAAAATATCATTAACCGCGTTTAAAAATCAAATCTTGACAAAATTAGGGGGGGGGTAGAGTGGAGATGATTGGTTAGTCCTATCAGAATAAATTTTTCATGGAACCACGGGAGGAACTTAATGCTTAGAATATCTGTTCTCATGCTGTTTTTGTTTGCGGTAGTCGGTTGCGGCGGAAGCGCTAATGATGGACAAACATCCCCACCTCAAATCGCACCTGATTCCCCAAGTACACCAAATACATCACCTACCACATGGCAAGAAGGAGTGTTTCTCCCCAGCGATGACTTCCACCAAATCTGTGCCGATCCAAGCAAGGCTTATGACAAGGCAACCGCCGTACAGGGAACATATATAGACGAAAACAACTGGTTGCGATCATTCACATATGAAACCTATCTTTGGTATGATGAGGTTGAAGACAGAGACCCTGCGTGTTGCAGTACACCTGAATACTTTGAGTTGATGAAGACCTTTGAGACGACCTCCTCTGGCACCCCTAAAGACCAGTTTCATTCTTCAGTAAACACCAAAGAATGGGAAGAATCACAAAGGGGTATAACATTCGGATACGGCATTCGTGTTGCGCTGACTCGAGAAGGAGTTTTTATACTTTATGTAGAACCCAACTCACCCGCGGACAATGCGGGGTTGAGGCGTGGCATGCGTATTCTTGAAATTGACGGTGTCCCGATTGAGCAGGTGCCCGGCCTAGCATCGTCTAAACCTGAAAGGCGTGAGTTTACTGTTTTGAGGCTTGGAGAATCACAGCCGTTCTCTGTAACTATGACGTCCAAAGAGATAGTTAAAACTCCTGTTCTGGTGGATACCCTAGTTGGTAGTAATTCTGGTCATCGGGTTGGTTATATGCTTTTTAATGACCATATTGCTCCTGCAGAACCAGCTTTAATATCCGCTATCGAGTATTTTGATTCTCAAGATATTGATGATTTGGTGCTTGATCTTCGCTATAATGCTGGCGGTCTCGTTTATCTTGCAAGTGAGCTTGCGTTTATGATCGCCGGACCACGCGCTACTGAGAATAAACTCTTTCTAGAAACTATCTACAACGGCAAGCGCCCTTCAGAACCGTCCCCGTTTTACAGTATCAGTCCAATCATCGGTCTTCCTTTGCCGAGCCTTAATCTGGAGCGAGTATTCGTTCTAACCACATATGAGACCTGTTCAGCAAGCGAAGCGATCATTAATGGTTTGCGGGGTATTGATGTAGAAGTTGTTTTGATCGGCGATACTACCTGTGGCAAGCCTTATGGCTTTGTTCCAGAGGACAACTGCGGCACTACCTACCTAACAATTCAGTTCAGGGCCGTGAACGATAAGGGGTTTGGTAATTATGCGGACGGTTTCCAGCCAACCTGTCAAGCAAGAGATGACATAAGATATCCGCTTGGTGACCCCAGAGAGACCATTTTGGGAACAGCTCTTTATTATTTAGATTTGGGCCAGTGCCCTACTTCTCAACAGGCAAACAGGCCAGATGAGGGTGCGGCGGCGAGAGTTCAACTGGAGCCTCCCGATATTATTGAAATATGGCCTCCCACAATACCGAGTATGATTCTGGATTAAACTAGCACTGTTCTTCATCCAATGAATCCACGCAAAATACTGGTTTCCGTAAATCCTCCGCTCATACATCTTGCAATCAGACTTATTTATGACTATATTTAGTCTGGGAAGGGAATGACCATGAAACTATCCAGCCGGATCAAGCCGATCAGTTACCTCAAGGCCCACGCTGCTGAGATCGTTCGTACGCTCGGGGACCAAGGGGAACCCTTAATCATCACCCAAAACGGTGAAGCCAAAGCAGTAATACAGGATATTGACAGCTACGAGCAGATGCAGGAGACGGTCGCACTGCTCAAGATACTTGCTCTGGGCAACCACCAGATTGAAGCGGGACGGGTGCAGCCCGCCGCTGACGTAATAGCACGACTTCGAGGGCGCCGACAGGCTCGCTGATGCCCTTTCTGGTCCAGTTGACCGACGACGCAACGCGCGACCTGGAGGAGATTTATAATTACATCGAGCGACACGACTCACCGGACAGAGCAGATCACGTACTGACGCGAATCGAAGCAGCGTTTACCAACCTTTCGGAGCATCCTCAGCATGGAAATCATCCGAAAGAATTGCTGGATATGGGTATTCGGGAATACCGCGAGGTTTTCTTCAAGCCTTACCGGATCATTTACCGTGTAACCGGCGACAATGTCTTCGTGTTGATGGTCGCAGACGGACGGCGGAACATGCAGGTGCTACTGGAGCAGCGCTTGCTTTACGCGTGAGCATAGCACGAACCGACAGCAAAGACCTGTACTGCTATTCATCGGAAGTCGCTTGCCCCACCCGGCATCAATGTCGTTAGAACAGGGCTGCCAGACCCAATGTAAACAGTCTAAGAGTAAACAGGGAAAGTAGTCGGACTGCTTTCGTGCCAAAACAGCCAGTCGGATACCGATTTTCATGAATTCCCCGCTCTTACACCTGCTCTTATAATCTCGTTACTATCATGGGGGAAATGTTCAAATTTTAAGATTCTATGCACAATAAACGTGCATAGTCGGAAAAACACGAAACGACACTTGCGGAAAAAAGAGATTTTTTTGCGAATAACAATATAAATGGGATTGCTTCCAGATCTGGAAAATATCTAGTTGTAAGAGTTATTTATAAAACGAAAAACTTCCCCTTCGCAAAAGAAACAGTTATTTTATACGCCTATTTGGAGCCCCGGTTCACTCTGGAGCGAAACAAATGGTATATTTCTTGATACTTTAATGTAGCTGAATAAATATGTGTAGGAGGATTTTACCACCATGAAGAAGATAGAGGCCATTATCAAACCGTTCAAACTGGAGGACGTGAAAGAGGCTCTCAGGGAAATAGGAATTCAGGGCCTGACAGTCGTTGAGGTAAAGGGTTTCGGGCGTCAGAAAGGTCATACGGAACTTTACAGGGGCGCAGAATACGTTATCGACTTTCTCCCCAAGATAAAACTGGAGATAGTAGTTACCGAGGATATGGTCTCCAAGGTAATCGAGACTATAAGAGAGAGCGCTAAAACCGGCAAGATAGGAGATGGAAAAATATTCATTTCCCCAGCCGAGGACGTAATAAGAATCAGAACTGGAGAAAGAGGCGAGGATGCTATATAATTAGCGCTCGTACCAAAGGACTTTTCTCTAAAAACAATTGCATTAAGGAGGATTATTAATCATGGCTACTAAGTCGGGTCAGCCCGCTTTTCCGAAAAAGCCGGCTGAAATAACGAAATTCATAAAAGATTACGAGATTGAGTTCGTTGATCTCAGGTTCCTTGATTTTATAGGGATGTGGCAGCACTTCACCATACCGGCGGAGGAAGTTGACAAGTCGTTTTTCGAAAACGGCCTAGGTTTTGACGGTTCAAGCATCAGGGGCTGGCAGGCAATTAATACAAGCGACATGCTGATTATGCCGGATCCCACCACCTGCAAGCTCGATCCTTTCATGCAGGCTCAGACCCTCGCCATAATATGTAATATCGAGGATCCCATAACAAGGGAACCTTACACTAGGGATCCGAGAAACATAGCGAGAAAAGCCATTTCTTTCA
>JAJEGO010000057.1 GCA_022819805.1 Candidatus Dadabacteria bacterium | reverse complement strand
GGTATTCATGACCGCGTTTCTGCTCATACTGATAGTGGTTGTGCTCAACATAACGGCGATAGTAATAAGAAACAGACTGAGGAAAAAATATGCAACTTCCGCGGTGTAGTTTAATAAGGTATAAGTAGTGGAGGAAGATTTAATGTTGTCTGGAAAAGCGATGGAAAAAGGAGAATTTAAGGCCCCCGAGGTAAACGGTGTTTCCCCGGTTCCTGAGGTCAGGAAACCGGAGAAGGCAAAGTCCGTTCCCAACCCCTTGGTCGAAGTCAAAGACTTAAATCTTTTTTACGGCACGAAGCAGGCCCTTCAGGACATCAACATGAACATTCCGAGAAGACAGGTAACGGCGTTTATAGGTCCTTCGGGCTGCGGCAAATCCACGCTGCTCCGCTGCTTTAACCGCTTAAACGACCTCATCGATGACTGCAGGATTGAAGGGGAGATATCGATTAACGGCAAAAGCATATTCGACTCCGATGTTGACATCACCGACCTCAGAAAAAGGGTCGGAATGGTGTTTCAGAAATCAAACCCGTTTCCGAAATCGATCTACGAAAACGTTGCCTACGGGGCTAGGATAGCGGGGATAAAGAAGAAATCGGTTCTTGACGATATAGTGGAGAAAAACCTCAAGCGCGCCGCCCTCTGGGACGAGGTAAACGACAGGCTTAACGACAGCGCCATGAGTCTCTCGGGAGGTCAGCAGCAGAGACTCTGCATCGCAAGAGCCATAGCCGTTGAGCCCGACGTGCTTTTAATGGATGAACCGTGTTCTGCGCTTGATCCCATAGCAACGGCAAAAATAGAGGATCTCGTTACGGAGCTTAAAAGCAAGTTCACAATAGTTATAGTCACCCACAATATGCAGCAGGCCGCCCGGGTTTCTGATTACACGGCTTTTATGTACATAGGTGACATAGTGGAGTTTGATGCCACGGAGAAGATATTCCTTAACCCCGCCGAAAAGCACACCGAAGACTACGTCTCGGGCAGGTTCGGCTAGGGGGATCTCAATGACGCGATCAAGGATGATAAAATACGAAGAGGAGCTTGGGCTTCTTAACAGGAAACTGCTCGAGATGGCGTCGCTTGTAGAGAGTCGCATCGCTAAGAGCATGAAGGCTCTTCGCGAAGGCAATATGATCCTCGCCCAGGAAGTGATCCGAACCGACGAGCAGGTAAACGACATGGAGATCGAGATAGACAACCTTTGCGTAAAGATTCTGGCCCTTTACCAGCCCGAGGCCAAGGACCTTCGGACCGTCACGATGATAATGAAGGTTAACAACGATCTTGAGAGAATAGGAGATCACGCCTCGAGTATATCCCGAATGGCTATTTTCATGGCCGACCACCCGCCTATAAAGCCGCTTGTTGACATTCCCAAGATGGCGGACAAGGCTATGGAGATGCTAAGGGAAAGCCTAGATGCCTTTATCAAAAGGGATGCGCAGCTCGCCGTGGAGGTCTGTCGCAAGGATGACGAAGTTGATAACTACGAGCCCCAGATAGTGAGGGAGCTTATAACCTTCATCATGTCGGATCCTTCAACGCTTAGCCGGGCGCTTCGCTACATCTACGTCGCAAGGCACCTTGAGAGGGTGGGCGATCTGGCAACCAACATAGCCGAGAACGCCTACTACATAGCTACAGGAGAGGTGCTCAAGCATCACCACACTTCGGAGATGAACTGACCGGCCGTTGTCTCAATACTCCCGATGCGGAAGCTCCACCGTGAACGTGGTTCCCTCGCCCTCTGAGCTTCTGACCCCTATGGTTCCCCCGTGCTGTATGACGATGTGCTTTACTATGCTTAGCCCAAGCCCTGTTCCGCCTATCTCTCTTGAGCGATTCTTATCCACTCTGTAGAACCTCTCGAATATCCTCTCCTGATGCTCGAGCGGGATTCCGATCCCGTTGTCTTCAACTTCTATGCGCAGGGCGCCGTTTTGGACCGAGGCGCGGACCGACACCGAACCGTTTTCCGGGGTGTACTTGGCCGAGTTCTCGACTAGGTTGATCAGCATGCGCTCCACTAGAAACCTGTTTGCCCTGTAGGGAGGAATGCCGTCTTCTACCTCAAGGGAGAGGCTTACTCTGTTTTTGGAGAATAGGGAGTCTAGAGATCCCACGGAGCGGAGGATCGTTTCCCTGATGTCGATCTCTTCGTACCCTTTCCTTGAGTCCAGGGGATCGGCTTCCCCGCTCTCAAGCTCCGAGAGCACGAGCAGATCCGAAGCTATGGCTATGAGTCTGTCGGTGTTCTCCTCTATTATCTCGAGAAAATTCTTTTTCTCCTGGTCGGTGTCGTAGCTTTTGTCAAGAAGAGTTTCGATATACCCCTTTATGGACGTAAGCGGGGTTCTTAGCTCGTGGGAGACGTTCGCCACGAAATCAGCCTTCATCCTCTCAAGGTTTTTGAATTCCGTTATGTCGAAGATAACCACCACGATTTCCCTGTAACGCGGACTCACGCGGACGCTCACAAGATACGATCTCTCCTGGGGGTAAAGCACGGAGATTTCCTGGGTGGCCGATTTTTTCTTGCGTTGCATCCGGGAGATAAGCCCCTGGAGATCGGGGTTTCTCACGGTCTCCAGGTAGGGGCGGCCGATTGCCGCGTCGTCGATTCCGAGCATCTCCTTCGCGGCGTCGTTTACAAGTATAAGCTCCTCTTCCCTCGATATAACTATTACCCCCTCCTTCATCGACTCGATTATGCTTTTGAGCTGATTTCCCTCCCTCTCGGTCGACTGCATCTGGAGAGATATTCTCTCTGAGAGTTCGCTTATGGAGATCGAAACTCCCGTGTCGAAGTCGGTTACCTTGCGGCCCGTCTTACGGGCCTTTTTCTGTTTTTCGGGCAAATGCTCAAGCGCCTTGGATATTCTTGAGAAGTCCTTCAGAATGTCTCTTTCAATTATCCAGGAGAGGATGAACCCGAACGCAACGAACACGGCCACGTACGCTAAGTAGTTCAAAGTTCCCTGTCCGGGAAAGAGCAGCACGGCGAGCAGAGCCGCTGAGGCGGCGAGGCAGAGCAGGTAAAGAAAATGTTTTCTGAATATCTTCAAACCGGTTGGATCTCTTCTAGCTTGTAACCGATTCCTCTCACGGTCTTTATCATCTTGCCGGCGGAACCCAGTTTTTCTCTCAGGTTTTTTATGTGAACGTCTATGGTTCTGTCAAAAACCACCCTTTCGTCTCCCCAGAGGGTTTTTCTTTTGAGCAGCTGATCGCGCGTGAACACCTTTCCCTCCGCCTCTCCCAGGGTCTCCAGTATTCTGAACTCGGTTGTGGTGAGGTCGATTTTTCGCGAGTTGACTGAAACCTCGTAGCTTGCCGAATTTATCTTGAGAGGACCGATACAAAGCGATCCGTCCCCGGAGTCTTTCATCGCGTACCTTCTCAGGATGCTTTTTACCCTGGCGACAAGTTCCCTGGTCCGAAAAGGTTTTACTATGTAGTCGTCAGCGCCGAGTTCAAGGCCCACCACGATATCGGCCTCGGTGGATTTCGCGGTGATCATTATTATAGGTATTGACTCCGTTGAGGGCTTGCTTTTAAGTATCCTGCAGAGTTCAAGGCCGTCCATGCCGGGCAGCATGATGTCGAGCAGCACCAGATCCGGCGGGACAGAGTTTATGTAGAGCAGGAAGTCCTTTCCGCTCTGAAAAGGCTTTACCTGATACCCTTCGCGCTTTAAGTGATGGGTTATCAGATTGAGTATATCTTTTTCGTCATCTACTACCGCTATGAGCTTTCTCATCTGTGTTCTCTCTTAATTTACAGAATGCGAATGCGTACATCAATTGCGCGGCGGGGTCTCTTAACATAGAACTAACAATTTATTTATTCTGAATTAATCATTCACGCATATCATTAGCCCTGAGTTGTTCAAAGCAGAGCAATAAACACATCAAGGAGGATATGAGATGAGAATTTTAGCAGTTTTAGCCGTGTCTTTTATGACACTGCTTTCCTTTATGCCTGTTCCCGCTCAGGCCGGTGGCGATGGGAGCATCGAGGAACAGATTCAGGAACTGAAAAAGCAGATAGAGAGGCTCGAGCAGCAGAGCCAGCAGATGAACATGAAGATGTACGAGGCCACGGACACCAAGGCCTGGTACAACAAAATAAAGGTCAAAACCAAAAAGGGCACCGGTCTTACTTTCCAGACCGCGGACAAGAATTACAAGATGAGGATGAGGCTTCGCGGCCAGTTCTTGGCTAACTACATAAATCCTGACGGAGAAGATGACGAAGGTCTCGGTTTCAGGGTAAGAAGGCTAAGGGTAACATGGGACGGTAACGCTTTTGCTCCCTGGATGAAATATAAGGTTCAGTACGATTTCGGAAGAACCGGGGAACTCAAGGACATGAAGTTCTCGTTTGCCAAGAACAAGATGTTCATTCCTACCGTGGGTCAGTACAAGGTTCCGTTCAACAGGGAGGTGCTTAACTCCTCATCCGCCCTGCAGGTTGTTGGCCGCTCGGTAATAACTGACTACTTCGAGTATGACAGGGATATCGGTGTCGGCGTTTACGGTCTTCTCAGCGGCGGGATGATCCGCTACGACTTCGGCGTTTTCCAGGGAGAAGGCACGAACACCAAGAACGACAAGGGTGACACCGGCATGCTATGGGCAGGAAGAGTTCAGGTGGCTGTTATAGGTGGGAAAGCAAAGAAGGTAAAAGAGAATTTTGCCAAGAAACCAACGCTTATGGTTGGAGCCGCTGTCGCAGGCATAGATGTTGAAGATGGCAGTGACGCCAATATCGGAATTCCGTCCGGAGAGAGAGCGCTTGAAAACGGTACGGTCACTTCTTTCACGGCTGACGTGAACTACAGGGATCCGAGATTTAACCTTACCGGTGAGTATATCGGAAGATGGGTGAATCCTGACGACGCTGGTGTAGGCACCGCCTATGATTCCGGTTTCAGGGTTCAGGGCGGTTTCTTCGTGGTTCCAAAGAAGGTAGAGCTTGCCTCAAGATACGCGATGGTAATGTTTGACACTGACGCAGGAGTTCTTGGGGGGAATGATCTTGACAATGTATGGACATTCACCCAGGGACTTAACTACTATCTCGGCGGGGGTCACAAGTGGAAAGTCCAGGTTGACTACACGTTCCAGAGAGAAGAGGATCTCGCTGGCGCAGAGTCTGATGAATCGATGGTAAGAGCGCAGGTTCAGGCCTACTTCTAGGATCTTGCGCTAGGAAACAAGTTTTTTTCTCCTTCCTTTTAATCTGTTAGGCTGAAGCCCTCTCGCATTGGAAACGATGCGGGAGGGCTTTTGTTTTTCCGCGCTTGAATTCGGGTTAATTAATTCTGTCTCATCGGTTAGGATTAACCGCAAATGACAAGAGTAAAGGTGTGCGGAATAACCAACTCAGAGGACGCTCTCTGCGCTGTTCGGCTCGGAGCCTCGGCGCTCGGTTTCGTTTTCTATGAGAAAAGCCCCAGGTTCGTTGCGCCCGAGGAGGCGGGAGAGATAATAAGGAAGGTCCCACCGTTTGTAACCAAGGTAGGGGTCTTCGTAAACGCCGAGGCGGACTACCTGCGGGAGGCAAGGGACATCGCATGTTTTGACGTCTACCAGTTCCATGGGGACGAGACACCTGAGTTCTGCTCCACATTCGGGGAGGACTACATAAAGGCTATAAGGGTAAAAGACACAGACAGTCTTGAAGCGGTCAATCTATACGATACGGACTCCTTTCTTTTCGATACTTTCTCTCCCGACGCCTACGGGGGCACGGGAGAGAATTTTTCTTGGGATGTTCTCTCGGGACGGAAACTCGGGGATAAATTCGTTATACTCTCCGGAGGACTTAACCCAGATAACGTGCGCGACGCCATACGGACTGTGGGCCCCTACGCAGTTGACGTGAGTTCCGGGGTCGAAAGTTCCCCGGGGGTAAAAGATCATCTTAAGCTTGAGAGGTTCATGGAGGCCGCCAGTTATGAGTAAAACTAACCGGAAATACAGCTATCCTGACTCTGGAGGTCATTTCGGAGATTTCGGCGGACGCTACGTCTCAGAAACCCTTATGCCGGCTCTGATTGAGCTCCAGCGGGCCTACGAGGAGGCCGCGGCGGACAAGACTTTCCACGAGGAGATTGATTACCACCTGAAGCAGTACGTGGGACGACCCACCCCGCTTTACTACGCCCGAGCGATGACGGAGAGCCTCGGCGGTGCCAAGATCTACCTTAAAAGAGAGGACCTTGCCCACACCGGGGCGCACAAAATAAACAACACGATAGGCCAGGGGGTTCTCTGCGGGAGGATGGGCAAGGACAGGATAATAGCCGAGACCGGGGCGGGACAGCACGGGGTCGCCACGGCCACGGTGGCCGCACTTTTAAACAAGGAGTGCGTTATATACATGGGGGAGGAGGACACGAAACGCCAGGAACTGAACGTTTTCCGCATGAAGCTTCTGGGCGCCGAGGTAAGACCCGTGGTCTCGGGCACGAAAACACTCAAGGACGCCATGAACGAGGCAATGAGAGACTGGGTCACCAACGTCAGGAACACTTTCTACATAATAGGAAGCGTTGCCGGTCCCCATCCATACCCGATGATGGTAAGGGATTTTCAGTCGGTGATCGGACGCGAGGCGATGGAGCAGATACTTGCCGCGGAAGGAAAGCTCCCCGACACCTTGGTTGCCTGCGTCGGGGGAGGCTCAAACGCCATGGGTCTTTTCTTTCCTTTTATCAAAGAACCCGGGGTAAGAAAAATCGGGGTGGAGGCGGCGGGTCACGGCCTTGAAAGCGGCCTGCACTCAGCTACCATAACCGCGGGCTCCGTAGGGGTTCTTCACGGAAGCAAAACCTACCTGCTTCAGGACGAAGACGGCCAAGTGAAAGGCGCTCACTCCGTAGCCGCCGGGCTTGATTACCCAGGTGTGGGTCCCGAGCACTCGTATTTTCAGGACGCGGGCGAGGTCGATTACGTGTCCGTTACGGATGAGGAGGCTCTTTCTGCGTTTTCCTTTCTCTCGGAAGTCGAGGGAATAATACCCGCTCTTGAGACCGCCCACGCGGTCGCCCACGTGCGCAAAATCGCTCCCTCTATGTCCCCCGAGCAGGTTGTTGTGATCTGTCTTTCGGGCAGAGGAGATAAGGACATACATACCGCTTCTTCTTTTATGTGAGGCCGCGCAGACCGGTTTTTCTTATCTTATCACTTACACGTTTCAAGGCATTGCAGAAATTGCGAACGAGTTTATAACTCTGACAAGACATTCCAATTTTCTTCGTCGAATCCTTCGAGGAAAGGAGATGGTTGGGATTGGTTGCCAACAACCAGCAAGCGCCGCATGGCCCGGCTACATGCTACGAAGAAGGTTCTGCGTAACTTTTGATCACTTTCCGCTTGATCTTCATCGCTACCACTTCTTACTTTCCAAGGCATCTCGTTTCTTTTAAGTCCTACTACTGCGACAACAGGGAACTGGAGTCCTTTCGCAGCATGCATAGTCATCACCTTTATTCCCCTATGGGTAAGGTCTACCTCAGCGGGTTTCATGGCTACTGCGTTGAATTTGCTAGGGAGTGCGTCAGCTATTTTCTCACAGTATGCGTTTGTTGGGCACAGAACCGCTGCACATCCGAGGCCGACTCGTTCTTCAAGAAGAGAACGAGGGATCCATTCTTTGAGTATTTCAGGTTCTTGTTCTTCGGATGTATAGGAAAGATCGGGCATTTCTCCTTGGAGAACGTGTTGTTCGTTCAGTGTTTCATCATCTATCTGTTTATCAGCATCAAGGATATGGTGTATAGCATCCATAATTTCACGTGTCGTGCGATAATTGCGTTGAAAAATTGTCGAGCGTCCTCGGAAATCAAGATCTTCCTGAATGCGCTTCCAGGAAAATCCCGAGTTATATATAGACTGGTTGCGATCAGCAGTTACGAAAACATTTTTCGAGTTGCTAACTAGTTTAAGACACATCCGCAATGCAATGGGAAGAATGTCTTGAGCTTCGTCTATGAAAACATAATCGTAAATAGGTTTTGAATTCTTTAACGCGACGGCAAAGCGTTGAGACCGAGTGCAAAGATTTTTACCCGTCAATTCTTTTTGAAAAACTTCCCAGAAGCTCCATACATGTTTGCGTTGATTCCTGCCAAGTCTTCGACCCATTCCGATTCGCTCAAATGAAGCATATTGCTCAGCATCAAGGATTTCATTGCCACCTATCAGATCATCTACTTCTTCAAACAGAAATTCTTTATCGTTTTCATCAAAGGGAAATGATTTGTCCTTGGTTTGACAGATTCTGATTGCATTACTCAAAAGATTATTGATCTCAGCGTTTCTTGAGGAATAAAAAATTGGTCTTAAGGTCCAATTTGACGGCAGATGTTTTTTTACGAGTTCGTCTACGTGTACAATCTCTACATGCTGTCTAAATTTTTTTCCGCCCATGAAGCCAATTAACTGTTGTGACGCTCTGACAAGAGACTTAGTATAGGTAGTCAGGAGAATGCGAAGTGGTCTCCGTTCAAAGTCAAACTGGCTTCGATGATTCCATAACAGGTTCATGATACAGTGGAGTACCACTGTTGATTTTCCAGACCCGGGTCCGCCCTTAACTATCCATGGTCCTTTGACGTCGTCAGTTTTGAATCTGTTTGCAAGCGGTTTTTGGGTTTCATCCAGAACTAGGAGAAAAGATTCAAGAGGACGGGAGCCTTCAGCTAGCTCCTCGAGCGCTTCGACCGAGCGTAGTTCTCTCTTGGGAGCATTTGCTATCTCTTCTATACGTGGTGGCCAGAGGGAATCAATGATTCTTTCGAGAAGTTTGTCTGGAATACCACAGAAGAGTAGCTCTTCTCTAGTCTTGCAATTTAATAAAGTCTGCCGATAGTTCAAAGGAATATTAAGCGAGTCAAGCAATTCATCGTTGAACTCGTCTGGAAGTGGAGCCGAATCAGCATCTTCAGAGTTCACAGACGGTTGTTCATTTAATGTCTGCTCGTAGGCTTTCGCGAATTCCTCTTGGCTGGGTATGCGTTCAAGGAGCTTCTGAGCTTGCTCATCAGCGATTATGCGGCTGGTTGGCTGATTTTTGTCTGGGTCGTGTCCCAGCAGGTTGTACACCTTGCTACGATGTTCAATAAGTAGAAGCGTGACTGTTTTAGACTTTTCATCAACGTGATAGACAGCTCTATACTCATTCAGTCGCAATCGGTAAAGATTTTTCCATCCGTTCAATTTTTTTATTGGGGAAACTGAGGCTCCGGGATTTGACCGAAGCCTGTTACTTTCTCTAGAAAGCTTTTTTCGTATTTTCTCTGGAATTGATGAAATATGTCGTAATAAGCTATCAGTTATTTGTATGTCGTAATTCATTAAAAACTCACTCAGAACAATTTCAGATAAAACTGACTTCTCAGTTCTCGGAGAACATGTGTCAGAGTTCCAACTAGCTTTTTCAATTAACCCAAACTAATATTCGTGAAGAGAATTGTAGCGTC
>JAJEGO010000014.1 GCA_022819805.1 Candidatus Dadabacteria bacterium | reverse complement strand
CGCGTCATGTCCGTGTACGAATACCGCGTACACTATCAGGTATATCAATGCAAATACCGACACAAGCGCGGTAGCTGCGGTAAGACCCAGAGTGTGCAGTTTCCAGGCGGCAATCGCTATAAGAACGCCGACGCCAAGATTAAGCACGCCCACTTCCTTCGCTCCCGTCTGACCCAAGAGAGTCATTCCGTTCGCGAAGAACACAAATCCCACGAGCAGCAATACGTAACCTAACAAAGCTTCTATTGGAACCATACCAACCATACCTCCTTATGAGATCATAACCGTTCCTGGTCCCAAGACAGGGACCGCTAATTATGCTTTTATCACAGATGCATCTTCAATGTCAAGGAATAATATACGATGCCAAGGAGGAATCCTCGGCCATTTCGTTACCCGAGGCCCGCATCAGACGGCCTCATCTGGAGGGGATAAAATCCAAAGCAACCGAGTTTATGCAATACCGAAGTCCAGTCGGAGGGGGACCGTCCCTGAAAACATGTCCCAGATGCTCCCCGCATTCGCTCGATACCACTTCAAAGCGCCTGAGTCCGAAGGAATTATCCGGGACTATCCTCACCGCATCCTCGCTTATGGGCTTCCAGAAGCTCGGCCATCCGGTTTTTGAATCGTACTTATGCTCGGAGGAGAAAACGGGTTGTCCGCAGCCGGCGGTAACGTAGAGTCCCTTTTCCTTGTTGTAAAGCAGATCCCCTGAAAAAGGGGCTTCGGTGCCCTTCTTCCAGAGCACTTTGTACTCAAGGGGCGAGAGCTTCTCTCTCCACTGCTCCGTGGTAAGTCCCATAATCCCCTCGGGCGGTTTTTTTTCAGTCTGCTCTCCGCCCGCGGGCAGAAGCGGCGAAAGAACCAGCGTGGCAACCCCAAGAACAATCAAAACAATTCCGCGCATAATCATGAAAACAACCTCATATTTTTCAATATAAACATCCATGGCAGCCGTGTAAAGTGTCTTTAAATCAGGTATCTAAAAAACAAAAGCCCGCGCGAAGGGCGGCGGAGGTAACAAGCATGCCGAAGACACTCGAGGTCATAGGAGCCTACGACGAAAAACTCATAAGAAGAATTCCCGTAACCAGCAGAAGGGAAATGGAAAAAGCACTTTCCGAAGCAAGAGATCTCGCCGATCGCCCGTCAGAGAGAATTCCTATCCCGAAAAGAATAGAGATCCTCGAGCGAACAAGAGAATTTGTCGAGAAAAACTACGACCGCATCGTAACGGACGCCGCCGCGGAAGGCGGAAAGCCTCTCATTGACACCAGAGCAGAAATCACAAGGGCCATAAACGGAATAAAGGTGGCAACCGAATCCCTCTCGAACCTGGGCGGAGAAGAAATACCGATGGGCACAAACGCCGCTTCTCTTAACAGGATGGCGTTTACCATCAGGGAACCGATAGGTGTCGTGGTAGCCATCTCAGCCTTCAATCATCCCTTCAATCTCCCCGTCCACCAAGTGATACCCGCGGTTGCCGTCGGCTGCCCGGTAATCATCAAGCCCGCGCTCAATACGCCTCTCTCCTGCCTTAACTTGCTTGAAGCACTCTATGAAAGCGGTCTGCCGAAACAATGGGCTCACGCTGTCATAGTGGATGATACGCTTGCAGAAGCGCTGGCCACGGACAAAAGGGTCGACTACCTTACGTTCATAGGTTCCGCGAAAGTGGGATGGCACCTGAGGTCAAAACTAGCACCAGGAACCAGATGCGCCCTTGAGCACGGGGGTGCGGCTCCAGTCATAGTTGAGCGCGACGCCGACATAGCCGATATGCTTCCTCTTCTGGCAAAAGGCGGCTTCTATCACGCAGGCCAGGTCTGCGTTTCCGTGCAGAGGGTTTTCGCACATAGCTCGGTAGTCAAAAAGGTAGCGGAAGGACTTAAAAAACTCGCCCTTGAAGCAAAAGTCGGAGACCCGATGGGCGAAGAAACGCAGATAGGACCTCTTATAAGTCCGAGGGAAGTCTCAAGAGTCCATACTTGGGTAAGAGAAGCTTTGCGGAAGGACGGGAAACTTCTTTGCGGGGGAGGGAAAATAGGAAAAACATGTTATGAGCCTACGGTAATACTTAACCCGCGCCAGGACTGCAGGCTCTCGCGCAGCGAGATCTTCGGGCCTGTTATAGCCGTTTACTCTTACAAGAAAACAGAGGATGCCATAGAACTCGCAAACAGCCTCCCCTACTCTTTTCAGGCGTCGGTGTTCACCAAGAACATCGATACCGCTCTGGAAGCCGTAAGGAAACTAAAAGCGGCGTCGGTGCTCGTAAACGACCACACGGCGTTCCGGGTCGACTGGATGCCTTTTCGCGGGGCAGGGCACTCGGGAATTGGAACGGGAGGAATTCCGTACACGATGCGCGAGATGACCCACGAAAAACTTATGGTAATAAGGTCACCCGCGGTATGAGGGAATTGGAAAATTTTCCTGCCGGGACCGAATTCATCCCGGCAGGAAAATAATACTGTTGCGGCAAGACAAGCTTAGAAGCTGTACTCGTAAGCCAAGTAGTAATAACCGCCGTTAAACCCGAAAGGTGCCGAACGCCGTGAGTAGGTGAAAACTCCCGGAGAATCGACTATAAGAGATCCATCATGGTCGTATATGGTGCCGCCCCTTGCTTGGCCAATCTTGTTTTTATCGGGTTTCACGTCAAAAAGGTTATTCGCTCCGATTTTAAACGTGCCGAGTTTACCGACATTCAAACTGAGATTCGCGTCGGTGAGGTACTTAGCACCGTAAGTCTGTCTTTCTCCGCCGTCAAGAACCGTATACTCTCCGTAGCGGTGAACAGCAACCAGCAGGGATGCGAAGCCCCTTGAATAAGTACCGGAAAGGGAGAATCGGTCCTTAGGCTGCCATTCCTCCAGAATTGAACGATCCTGCGCTGTAAAAAGCTCTTCGGGAACATCAATTGGAAGATTCACGTCCGTGATCTCGGTTTCGTTCACGGTGCCGGCAAGAACAATATTCAAAGTGGAACTGTCGGCAAAGGAATGGTTAAAGCTCGCGACTACATCTACTCCCTTGGTCGTAGTGTCTGCGGCATTCATGAAAAACTGGGCTTGTTCCGCTCCTGCACTTCTTAATCTTTCCTTTATCGCTTCTGAAACAACAGCAACTCTATCATCTCCAATTCTGCCACTCAGAATAACACGGTCGTCAATCAGGATGTAATAAAAATCTGTTGTGATCGTGAGGGCCGGGAATGGGTTAAAAACAAAACCTGCACTGAAATTTCTTGAGGTCTCTTCTTTAAGTTCCGGAACGCCGAGAGCTTCCGCAACATCACTATCGTTACGAAAAGTTCCTACTTCAAATGCATCAAATTCCCCCGTGTCTGAATTAAGATTGAACTGCGTCGAGACGTTATTGAAATAAATCTGCTGCATGGAAGGAGCCCTAAACCCCGTGCTCGCAGAACCGCGCAAGGCAAAAGAATCGGAAAGCGCGGCTCGGGCGGAGAGTTTTCCGTTAAAGGTGTTTCCGAAATCGCTGTAGTTCTCGTAGCGCACGGCGGGGCTTAAAAGCAGCATCTCCCCTACGTCAAACTCCGCATCGGCATAAGCGGAAAAAGCATCCCTCGCTTCTGAAAGCTCATTGCTAGGCTTGAAACCAGGAAATACCTGTATTCCGGGAGATCCTCTACCTCCAGGACCATCGTAGTCTTCATATGAATACCGTTCACCGGCCGTTATCTCATATTCCTCCCTTCTGTACTCACCTCCCCATGCGAGATTTCCAAACGTAAAAGGAGCCGTAAAATCAAGATTCACGGTATGCTGAAAAAGTTTCAGTTCTCCCGCGTCGGCAGATAACGGAATTGAGCCCCCGTAATCTGCGTCGGACAGACAATCATCCGCGCCCGCTTCACCGGTATGACATCTGACCCATGAGGCGTTATGGGAATCAGTAATTTCAAAGGAAAAAGTGTTTCCGCCCACTACATAACTCGCGTCCATTTTTACGCTGTCGGTAAGGTCTCCCTCGAAACCCGCACCGAATGCGATATCACCTATGCTGGTGTTGATAAGAGGAAGAAAACCATCCGGGTAAGCTGATCCGGCAGGGTTTCTGTCAAGCTGATTTGCCCTTCTGTAAAAACCCCCGCTCTCGTTTTCCCTCTTCGACAGGTCAAAGAAGCTGTAAATCTCACCGTCCATCAGATCCACCGGCGCCCTCATGTTGAGCACGAAGCTTACGTGCGTGGAGTCCGCATCGCCAATCCTGAATGTGTTTCTGTCAATATTACGCTCTGGATCGTTTACACTGCTGTCCGAAAGCGTCCGCGGACTGCTCAGGCTTCCGCACGGAGCCGTATTTCCATTCTCATCAAGACATTCACTACCTGGATACTGGATATCTCCTATTGCCCCCGCCCTGTTGGATTTGCTTCTGTCCCTTACTTCAAGGGTTGCATTCACGACGCTTTCTCCGCCGAGCGAAAAACCCTTGTTTATGCTCGCCACAAGAGTTTCTCCGTCTCCTTCGTAAAGCTGTCCGGCGGTTGCCGTTATCCTGCCGTCGTAGCCATCCTTAAGGACTATGTTTACAACGCCGGATATAGCGTCTGAACCGTACTGCGCTGAAGCACCATCTCTCAGGACTTCGATCCTCTTTATCGCACTTATGGGAATCGTATTCATGTCAACGCCAGCGGTCCCCCGCCCTACCGATGTATTTACGTGTATCAGGGCACTTTTGTGGCGGCGCTTTCCGTTAACAAGCACCAGAACCTGATCAGGCCCAAGGCCCCGAAGCGTGGCGGGACGAAGAGCGTCCGTTCCATCGCTTATGGTCGAGCTTGAGAAGTTAAAAGACGGTATGAGTTCCTGTATAACCCGTCCTACCTCGGTTTGGCCCGTAGCAACAATCTCCTCTTCGGTTATGACATCCACGGGAACCGGGGAATCCGAAACGCTGCGTTCCTGGAAACGGCTGCCGATCACCACGAGCTTTTCAAGTTCGTAAGCCTGTGTCAAGGGACTTAATAAAGCCACGACAAGCAGCGTGGTAAGTCCCGTAATTATTCCTTTTCTCATCTTGGTCCTCCATTCTTGGTCCTCCATAACTCAAAATAATGCGGATTTTCGATTATAACACAGAACACATCTCAATTTAAGCTGTAATCTTTGCTGAAAAACAAAAAATTTAGAAGTAGTTACCGTTCCTCACAAGCCCTAAGAAGGACCACCGCGGAGCAAGTGCGGACGATCGGGTTTCATTAAGACACGGTTGGTCTCTCCGGCGTTTGAAACATAAGGACATTGCTTTATACTTTCAGCCTGACCATGAAAACGGATCTCATTCGAAATTTCTCTATAATAGCCCACGTTGACCACGGCAAATCAACTCTTGCCGACAGGCTTCTTGAGTTCACCGGAACCTTGAGCGAACGCGAGAAAACCGAGCAGTTCCTAGACAACATGGAAATAGAAAGGGAAAGGGGAATAACCATAAAGGCTCAGGCGGTAAGGCTAAAGTACAAGGCCGATGACGGCAGAACCTACGAATTCAACCTTATAGACACACCAGGGCATGTCGATTTCAGCTACGAAGTTTCACGAAGCCTGATAGCATGCGAGGGAGCGCTGCTCGTCGTCGACGCATCGCAGGGGGTTGAGGCCCAGACACTGGCCCACGCTTACTTGGCCGCCGATTCGGGGCTTGAGTTAATCCCCGTCATAAACAAAATAGACCTGCCTTCCGCCGAGCCCGCCAGGGTAAAAAAGGAGATAGAGGACATAGTCGGAATCTCCACAGAAGACGCCGTTTTGGCAAGCGCCAAGGACGGGACCGGCACTAAGGAAATACTGGAATCGATCGTGGCGCTCATACCGCCCCCGAAAAGCCCCGAAGACTCAAGGCTCAAGGCGCTCATATTCGACAGCTGGTTCGATTCGTACCAGGGCGTCGTCATGCTGGTAAGGATATACGAAGGAACGGTAAAGCTCGGCATGGACATCAAGCTAATGGCAACCGGCAAGAAATACGAAGTCAGGAAAATAGGCACGTTCGCTCCGCAGGCAACGGAACTTGAGCAGCTCGGGGCGGGACAGGTCGGATTCATAACCGCCTCGATAAAGGAAATCGGCGAGGCGGGGGTCGGGGACACGGTAACGGCGGCCGATTCCCCCACCGAACAACCCCTCGAGGGGTTCAAGGTAATAAAGCCCATGGTCTTCAGCGGACTCTACCCGATCGACACGGGAGATTACGACAGGCTCAAGGAAGGACTTGAAAAACTCAAGCTTAACGATTCTTCCCTGGTCTACGAACCGGAGACGTCGCTTGCGCTCGGGTTCGGGTTCCGTTGCGGCTTTCTGGGACTTCTTCACATGGAGATCGTGCGTGAGAGGGTCGAGAGGGAGTTTGAGGTGAATCTCATAACGACGGCGCCGACCGTCATATACAGAGCCATCTATCCGGGAGGGAGGGAAGTATATGTCGATAACCCGACCGAGCTTCCGACCGGCGACCGCTCAGCCCGACTCCAGGAACCGTACGTTTTCGTGTCCGTTCACACCCCTTCGGACTACCTGGGACAGATATTCGAGCTTTGCGAAAAAAGAAGGGGGATACGGAAGAACCTAAGCTACGTGACCGAAAACAGGGCCATAATCGAATACGAGCTTCCCCTCGCGGAAATAGTCTACGATTTTTACGACACCCTAAAATCCGTCACCAAGGGTTACGCCTCCATGGATTACGAGCCGGCGGGGTACAAAGACTCAGACCTGATAAAACTCGATATCCTGGTTAATGGAAACCCGGTTGACGCTCTCTCGATAATCTCCCACAAGGACAAGGCTTACGAGAGGGGAAGGGAGCTTATAGTGAAGCTCCGGTCGCTTATCCCCCGCCAGCTCTACGAGGTGGCCATACAGGCCGCGATCGGAAGCCGGGTGATAGCCCGCGAATCGGTAAAGGCGATGAGAAAAGACGTTACCTCCAAGTGCTACGGCGGAGACGTCACCAGAAAAAGAAAACTTCTTGAGAAACAGAAAGAGGGCAAAAAGAGGATGAAGCAGGTAGGTAGGGTGGAGATACCGCAGGAAGCTTTTCTGGCCGTGCTAAAAAACGACTGACGGCGAAGCTTGCCGACGAGGACTTTCAGTCCATCGCCTTCATCATCATCTCCGTGATCACCCGCGTGGCACCGCTTACCGCGTCGGGATCAGTCTTCACGTTAAGCACTGCGGGAAGTCCAGAAGAAAAGGCTCTTTCCAATGCTGGGGTCAGGTCTTTTATGTTTTCTATCTTTTCTCCGTATCCGCCCATGGCTTTTATTATCTCGTGAAAATCGACGAAACCGAGATCCACTCCCTGGGTCGCCCCCGCTTCGGGATAGGTTATCTCTATCTGGTGCTTCGTCATACCCCATGTGGAATCGTTGCAGACCACCACCACAAACGGGATTGTGTGTCTTACCGCGGTTTCCATCTCCATGAAATTCATCGCAACCGCCCCGTCCCCGGTTACGAGGGCCACTGGTTTTTCCGGAAAGGCTACCTTTGCCCCGAGGGCAAAAGGCACCCCGACTCCCATGCACCCAAGCGGGCCCCCTTTTAGATAATGTCCCGGCTTTTTCACCTCGCACGAAAGATCGGTCCATGACTGGCAGTCCCCGCCGTCAACCGCGATTATCCCCTCTCCCCCGAGGTAGTCAGAAACCGTTTTCGCGACTGTGGCCGGGTGGATGCCCTTCGATCTGGATACGGTCCGGCGAAACGCGGAGCGGGAGCGGGACCTTGAGGAGCGGGCCTCTTTCATCCACGAACTGAAGTCAAAGTTGACCTTGTTCTCTTGAGCATAGAGATTCGCCTTTACGAGAAAAGAGTCGAGGTCGCAGACAACCCCGAGATCTGCCGGGCGGTTTCTTCCGATTTCCTCGGGATGGATATCCACCTGTACGGTTCTGGCCTTGGGATTTATCGTGTTTCCGAATCCCACGTAGATGCTTAACCTTATGCCGAGGAGGATGACAAGGTCCGCGTTTGCGCTTATTTCCCGAAATCCCCCAGGACTTGCCGGGGAAGCCGCTCCGAAGCAGCACTTATGGTTATCGGGAAGAATGCCCCTTCCCATGCTGAGCGTGAAAAAAGGCGCCCCCAGTCTTTCCGCAAACTCCAAAAGACTTTCCTCGGCGCCCGAGTACCAACCGCCGCTTCCGACAACAACGACAGGCTTTTTCGAGGCCGAGAGCATACCGAAGAATTCCGAGATTTTCCGATCGGGCGGTTCGCAGTCAGTATCGGGAACGGGCTCCCTCGCGGGCGAAGCCTCATTCTCATCGCAACTGGGATAGAGAACCTCGTATGACATCCCAAGATACGCCGGCCCGGGCCTAGCGGAGATCGCCGCTCCGTAGGCGGCCGAGACATACTCCTCAAGCCTCTCCACCTCATAGACCGTCCTAGCCCACTTGGTAACGGGCTTGACGATTGCCTCCTGATCTATTTCCTGAAGGGACATCCTGTCGTTCTCCTCAATCCCCGAACGGCCCGAAATCAGTATCATGGGGGAGTTGGCCAAGTAGGACCCCGAGACCCCGGTAAGGGCGTTTGTAAGTCCGGGACCCGCAGTCACAAGGCATATCCCAGGCGTTCTCCTCAGCCTCCCGTAGGCGTCCGCCGCCATCGCGGCTCCCTGCTCATGGTGGGTGTCGACAAGCCTTATGCCAAGATCCGTGCAGGCCCTGTAAACGGGGTTTATGTGTCCCCCTCCGAGCGTGAAGATGTCCCTTACTCCGAGGTCGTAAAGAGCCTTTGAAACCAGATACCCGCCTTGTTGTCTCGCCATGAGCGTTTCTCCAATAATCAAACAAACCATTATTTAGCGGTAAATACAACCCGGCAAGAACAAAAAAATTTTTCCTTGAGTCCCTCCGGACGATGATTAATATGGAACTGCGGAAGGGGAAACGGGGACAAAAATTCAATTAAACGGAGGTAGTGACAATGAAATACGCAGTAAATTTGTGGGAGCCGACAAACGTCTTTCGTAATTTCGCAAGCGTTTTCCCCGGGGTTTTCAATCCAGAGGCGGCGGAGGCGGGCCGGAGCCCGAAAGTCGATATTTTCGATGACGGAGACAATTTCGTTTTATCGGCGGAGCTGCCAGGTGTAGGCAAGGAAGACCTCGACATAGACGTAAAGGACAACCGGCTTACCATAAAGGGAGAAAAAAAGCTTGGGAACAAGACCGAAAAGGAAAGATATCTCAGGGTTGAGAGATCCTACGGAGCGTTCGAGAGAACCTTTTTCCTTGACGAAAATGTAGACAGGGAAAACATAAAAGCCGAGTATAAAGACGGCGTCCTGAGGCTCACCCTGCCGAGAAGGCAGGATGAGCCTTCAAAGAAAATAGAAGTGAACTGAGAAAAAGAAAAAAGGGGGAGCGCCGAGAAGCGCTCCCCCTTTATTTTTCGCTGCTAAGACCTAAACCGCCTGATACTTATCTGGGAGAATAAGAACCCGCCCGGGAACAATCCGATTATGAGCGCAGCCAAGCGACACGCCGGGGCATAAACCCGATTCAAGATTAAGCCACCTTGTTCTGGGAGTAAAACTAAAGTAAATTTGATTCCGTATGCTGGAGATCAGTTCTAGCTCTGAAATAAAGCTTTCCGGCACCGATATATACTTCGATTCAAAACGGGCCGTACCGCTTTCCTTTGTCTCAAGCGCAAACATCAACAGGCTTCCCAGAAGCGATAAAATCATAGCCACGCCCGAGACTGTAAAGCTTCTCGGGAAAAAGATAAAAGGCTCCGCAGTCCTTTCTTCCCCTTACGGAAAACCCTTTACCCTAGGCAGCTACACAATTGAGCTTATCCCCTCGGGACAGATGCTCGGGGCGGCACAGGTAGTTGTTGAAAAAGACGGACAGAGAATCATTTACGCAGGCGGCTTCAAGCTGAAAAACACCGCCACGGCGGGCTACGCGGAACTTAGAAGATGCGACACGCTGATCGTTGACTGTGCCTACGGGGCGCCAAAGCTTATTTTCCCGCCGCCGGAAGCGGTAATGGAATCCATATTCGAGTTCATAAACAGGACACTTTTTGAGGACAACATCCCCGTAATCCTTATAAACCCCATGGGTAAGGCGCAGGACCTGATAATTTTTCTCGGCGCAAGGGAAGTCAAAATGAGCCTGCACCCCGCGATGGTGAAAACCCTCAGGCTCTACGAGGATCTCGGCGTCAAAATCCCCTCTTACGGGGGCATAAAAAGAAAGCATTTTAAAAACAATGTCTTGATAGCCCCCCTTTCCTACAGGAACTCGCCCGTCGTCGAGAGACTCAAGAAAAAAAGGGTGGCGGTGGTTAGCGGGCACTCAATGGAGAACGGGGCGCTTATCAGATCAGCTCTTCGGGCCGAGGTCGCGTTTCCCTTGAGCAATCACTGGGGATATGATGAGATTTCAGAATATCTTAACGTTTCAAGACCCGAGAATGTGATTATCAGGGGAAATTTCAGCGACAGCCTCACAAACGGGCTTAAAAAGGATGGGTGGAGCGTAACGGAGCTTAAAAAGCCGCATCAGTTGACGCTTTTCTGAGGACAAAATGCCGGTCGAAACAAAATCATTCACCATAAGCACCCAAGGCAACTGCGACATACTTGACATAACCCCTGACGTGAGCCGCGAACTCAAGTTGGCGGATGCATCTTCCGGCACGGCCACGGTCTTTGTCGCCGGTTCAACCTGTGCGGTTACGACAATAGAGTACGAAAGCGGTGTGCTCTCTGATCTAAAGGACGCGTTTGAGAGAATGGCGCCCGAGGCCATGCACTACGCGCATAACGCCAGATGGGGTGATGGAAACGGCCACTCCCACGTAAGGGCATCCGTGCTCGGCCCCTCGCTTACGGTCCCGTTCTCAGAAGGCAGTCCGCTCCTTGGAACTTGGCAGCAGATAGTGCTCGTTGATTTCGACAACCGCCCCAGAACGAGAAGGGTAATTGTCCAGATTATCGGAGAATGACCCTGCCTCAGACGAACTTGACCGAAAAATGCGAGGGCTTGTACCTCACGTTGAGGTTAACGATAAGGGGCGTCATCGACTCTATCATTGAGGAAACCTCGAGCGGGCCCGCGTCAAGCACCCTGAGGTTCTTCATTTCCTCGGTAAGATTCTTGACCACTTCTTTTGCGCCCTCGTCATCCCCGCATATGACCACGTCGTAATCAAGATCCTCATCTATCTTAGCAAGCTCATTTGCGGGAAGGTTGTGATAGGCCGACACGAGTCTCGCGGTCTCCGGAAGCGCATCCTTTATCTCAAGAGCCGAAGAGCCCTGAGAAGGAGGGTCGAAGAGAAAAGTCTTGCCTTCCCTTTTCATTGAAACCACCGGGGTTACCACTATCTGATCCGTGATGCTGTCCCCGCATCCCGCTACAGTGGCCGCAGCGTACTCAGGCGGAATGCTTATTATTATTATCTCGGAGGCCGCAGCGGCATCCGCATTCGCCATGCCGTGTATGTTCGATTCGATTCCAAGCCCCTCGAGCGTTTCCGCGTGACCCGCAGCTATGCCAAGCGCTTTCTCCTCGCTTCTCGAACCTATGTATATTTCATGCCCCGCTCTTGACCACCGCAGAACCAGCCCCTCCGCTATGTCTCCAGTTCCACCTAGAAGTGAAATTTTCATTCTTAACGTCTCCTTGAACCAAATTTTTCCAGAACATCTATCCTATATGCCTGCGGGGTGTTTTTCAAGCGCGGCAAAGACCGTTACGCCGGAAACATCAAAATCAAACTCCCAATCCGTCACAAGCCGACCGCCATCTGGAAAAGAGAGTTAACAACGGCGCGCTTTATGAAAACTATCAGAAGCAGAACCACTATGGGACTTAGGTCTATTGAGCCCCCGATGGGAGGAATGTATCTCCTGGCAAAACCCAGAACCGGTTCCGTGGCCGAGTAAAGAAATCTCACTATCGGATTATAAGGGTCGGGGTTCACCCACGAGAGTATAGCCCGTCCCACTATGAGCCATATGTATACGCTAAGAAGTATGTCCACAACTTCCGCTATGGCTCTTAAGAAATTGCCTCCTAATATTTCCATGTCAGTCCTCCTCTCCTGAAAGTTCCGCGGAACGTCTTGCCGCAGCTTCGATGGCGGATATCACCGCGGCCCTAAAACCGCCCTGCTCAAGCGAGTGAATCCCGCTTGCCGTGGTTCCCCCGGGCGATGTAACCATATCTTTTATTTCGGCAGGGTGCCCGGCGCCCTCCTGAATCATTTTCGAGGTGCCCAGGACGGTCTGTGCGGCAAGTTCCGTGGCAAGCTTCCTTGAAAGCCCCATTTTAACCGCCCCGTCGCAAAGCGCCTCAATGAAAATCGACACAAAAGCCGGACCGCTTCCGGAAAGGGCCGTAACGGCGTCCATAAGGTTCTCGCTCTCAACCCGAAAGGCCTTTCCCAAAGACCCGAGAATCTCGAGAATCAGGTCTTCCTCTTCCCCGGAGAACCCCTCGCCGAAATAAACGCAGGATGCTCCCTCAAGCACGAGACTCGGGGTGTTTGGCATAACCCGCGCGAGCTTTATCTCCCTGCCGATAAGCCTTTTTATAAAAGAGTGCTTAACCCCGGCCGCGATTGACACGTAGAGCTTGTCTCTGGTGGCAACATTTCGCACTTCTTCGCAGACCGAGGGGATCACCTGGGGCTTAACGGAAAAAATCACCATGTCGGATGTCTTTACCGCCTCCTTGTTGTCAGAGGTGGTCGTAACTCCGTACTGCGACGACAGGTAAGAGAGCCTGGCGGGCTCTATGTCCGAAAGCGTTATGTCTTTTTTCTTAAAGCTTCCAGAAGCGAGAAGTCCCCTTACCATCGCCTCGGCCATGTTTCCCGCTCCTATGAAACCTGCTTTTTTCATTTTCAAACTCACTCGGGCCTCGGACCGAAAAGCGCCGAACCTACCCTGAGAATCGTGGCCCCCTCTTCAATCGCCACCTCAAAATCATTGCTCATGCCCATTGAAAGCTCCCGCATCCCGGGAAACTCCCCCACCATCTTGTCCCTCATCTCTCTGAGTCCTGAGAACCACGGCCTGCTCATCTCGGGGTCCTCGAAGTAAGGAGGCATTATCATTAGCCCCTCAAGTAAAACGTTTTGGAACCGGGAAGAGCCCTCGAGAAACTCTCGAAGGTCATCCCCTCGAATCCCGTTTTTGCTCTGCTCCCCGCCGTTTATCTCCACAAGCGCCCGGACACGGGTTCCGGAAGCCGCAGCCCTCTTATCAAGTTCCGTAACGAGGGCCATGTTGTCAACCGCGTGTACAAGATCCGCCTTGCCCACCACGTACTTAACCTTGTTTCTCTGCAGGGCCCCGATAAAGTGCCAGCGAAGCGTGCCGGCAGTGCCCTCTCCAGCCTCTCTCTGCTTGTCGCGAAGCTCCTGGGCGTAGTTCTCCCCGAAATCCTGGAGCCCCAGCCGGTTGGCCTCGAGAATCACGGGAAGAGCAAACTTCTTAGAGACCGCAACCAGCCGCACTTCGTCCCTGCCTCTCCCGGATTTTCGGCACGCCTCCTCGATTCTCCGTTCTACCCCGTCTATTCTGTCCTTCAAGTTCATCCGGATTCCACGACACCTATATCCGAGAGTACGGAAACGAGTTCGGAAAGCGGAAGTCCGACGACACCCGTGTAGGAACCCCTTATCCACTCGACAAGACACGACCCGGCACCCTGAATGGCATAAGCGCCGGCCTTATCCATAGGCTCCCCGGTTTTAATGTACCGACGCATCCCTTCGCTATCAAGGGACCTGATCCGCACCTCAGTGCTGGTGGCCCCAAGGTGAAGAACCTCTCCGGGGGATCTCGCAACGCAGAAGCCGGTTATGACTTCATGGGTTTTCCCGGAGAGTTTCCGCAGCATCGAAAACGCGTCTTCCTCATCTCTCGGCTTGCCGAGAATCTCTCCGGAAACAGATACTATCGTGTCGCCGCCCACGACGATTCGCCCCCGCGGCACATTCCCCGAGACGCTGAGCGCTTTCTCCCTGGCCATGCGCTTTGCGAAATCAAGCGGCGCTTCTCCCTCCCGGGCGCTCTCGCGCACCCGGGGCTCAATCACTTCGAAATCAAGGCCCACATTCGCGAGCAGTTCCCTTCTTCTCGGGGAAGAGGACGCAAGTATGAAACTTCTGCTTTTAAGCATTCGGGGAAAAACCCTCCGGGCAAGGATCCGGAACTTGAAAACGCGTCTTCCGCGTATACACTTCATCTTTTCAAGCTCAGATGGAACTTAAACAACTTTACCTGAAAGGCAGAAAAAGCTTCGAGGAAAACAGTTTCGAGTGTCCGGGAATCGAAACCAGGGCAATACTCGCAAAAAGCCTCGACACGGACCCGCTTGAACTCTACGCGCATCCGGAAAGACGCGTGGGTCCGGAGCGCACGGCGGCGTTTGAAAAGCTCCTTAGCCGACGTCTCGGGGGAGAACCTCTCGCGTATGTGGTCGGCAAACGGGAATTCTACTCAAGGCCCTTTGTCGTGACCCCGGACGTTCTGATACCGAGACCGGAAACCGAAACGCTTGTGGAACTCGGGATAGAAACCGTGGGGCGGATGAAAAATCCCCGCATCCTGGATCTCGGGACGGGAAGCGGATGCCTCGCCGTAACCCTCTTTCTTGAGGTACGCGACTGCGAGGTTTTTGCCTCGGACGTATCCGCCGCGGCGCTTTCGGTGGCGGAGGGAAACGCCCGGGCAAACGGTGCTTGCGTGCGGTTTGTAAGCTCGGATCTTCTCGGCTGCTTTGCAAAATCTTCATTTGACATGATAATTTCCAATCCGCCTTACGTCTCGGAAGCGCAATACGCGGAGCTTTCCGCGCAGATAAGGCACCATGAGCCCCACGCAGCGCTTCTCGGCGGAGAGGACGGACTTGAGTACATAAGGAAAATAGCTGCTGCGGCAGGGAGGGTGCTCCGGGAAGGAGGCTTTCTGCTCCTTGAAATCGGAGCCGGGCAGGCGGAAAGCGCGGAGAGGATAATCCGCGGAAACGGTTTTTCAGATATACGCCTCAAAACCGATATCGGCGGCGTAAAAAGGGTAGTGAAAGCGACTTGGAAAAAATAGTAATAGAAGGAAAAAAGAGGCTTTCGGGAGAAGTGGCGGTCGGCGGAGCGAAAAACGCCGTGCTCCCGATAATAGCCGCCTGCATACTGAACGACGGGGAGAACACCATCTCGAACGTTCCGGATCTGGCGGATGTCCGGACGATGATGGAGCTCCTTGAAACTCTGGGCGCGAAATGCGAATACGCAGATGGAGAACTGCGTGTCAACTCAAAGACAATTGACCGCTACAAGGCCCCCTACGAGCTGGTGAAGACGATGAGAGCTTCGGTTCTGGTCCTGGGACCGCTTGTGGCCAGGTTCAAAAAAGCGGAGGTCTCGCTTCCCGGAGGATGCGCGATAGGGGAGAGACCCATAGATCAGCACATAAAGGGACTCCGCATTCTTGGGGCTTCAGTGCAGCTTGAAGACGGCTACGTAAGCGCCGCCGCGAAAAAACTTGAAGGGACCACAGTGCCTTTTGATCTCTCGACCGTCACGGGAACTGAAAACATAATGCTGCTGGCAAGCCTCTCTGAAGGAGAAACCGTTATACTAAACGCCGCCTGCGAACCCGAAGTGGTGGATCTCGCAAACGCGCTCAATCTCATGGGAGCCAAGATAGAAGGGGCCGGGACGGACATAATAACGATAACAGGGGTAAGCTCGCTCGGTCCGCTCAGAGATTACAGGGTGATGCCCGACAGGATAGAGGCGGGAACCCTGATGATAGCCGGCGCCCTTAACGAGAGCGATCTCGTGATAAGGAACTGCAGGTTCGAGCACTTGGGAGCGCTTACGGGAAAACTGCTTCAGACGGGAACTGAAATAGAGAAAAACGGAAACTCCATCAGGGTGCGGGGCTCAGGGGAGGTAAGAAGCATAGATTTCTCCACCCTTCCCTACCCCGGATTCCCGACCGACATGCAGGCCCAGATGATGATACTCATGTGCGTTGCCGACGGAATGAGCGTGATAACGGAGAACATATTTCCGCAGAGGTTCATGCACACCGCCGAACTGCGGAGGATGGGCGCGGACATCAAACTTGTGGGAAACAGCGCCGTTGTAAGGGGAGTAACCGAGATTAGGGGAGCTCCAATCATGGCAAGTGATCTTCGTGCAAGCGCCTCGCTCGTACTGGCCGGGCTTTGCGGCACGGGGAGAACGGAAGTGTCGAGAATCTATCATCTTGACCGCGGATATGAGAAACTTGATGAAAAGCTTTGCTCCGTCGGAGCCAGCATCTGGAGGGAAAAAGAGTGATAACGATAGCGACGCCCAGGGGGAGACTTCTTAAGGAAACCGTCGAGCTTTTCAAAAGAGCCTCGATAGACATAACGGAGATAATCGAGGATTCGAGAAGGCTCATATTCGAGTTTGAAGAGACTAGGATCAAACTGCTTATAGTGAGACCTACGGATGTCGCCTCCTACGTTGAGTACGGAGCTGCGGACTGCGGGATAGTCGGCAAGGACACCCTTATGGAGCAGGAGTGCAATCTTTACGAGCCTCTTGACCTCGGAATAGGAGAATGCAAGATGGTGGTCGCCGCCCCGAAAGGGTTTGAGAAATCGGGCAAGTCCTCTTTGCGGATCGCGAGCAAGTATCCGAAGATAGCAAGTGATTTCTACAACAAAAAAGGCATAAGCACGGAAGTCATAAAACTCTACGGCTCGGTTGAGCTGGCGCCCATAATAGGCCTTTGCGACGCCATAGTGGATCTCACGGCAACTGGAGAGACCCTCAAGAAAAACGATCTTGAGATAGTGGAAGTGGTAGCGGAAATAAGCGCTAAGTTCGTAGTCAACAAGGTGAGCATGAAAATAAAGTCAAAGGAAATAAAGGAACTGCTTGTAAGGCTTGAAGAGGCGAGATAGACCGCCTTTTTTGAATCAGAAAAGCTCAAGCTGGGCAGCCCCGCTTCTTTTGAAACGGGAAGCATCAAGGGGCGCCTTCCTCCCCGAAAAGCCGAATTTCCCGTAAGCCACGCGAAAGATTCTTTCTATCTGCTCCGCAAAAATTCCCTTTCCCTTCATCCGGACGCGGTACTCAGAAGAGTTGAGGGTCCCGTCCCTCATCGACTCGATTCTCCCCAAGATCTTTTTCCTTCTGTCGGGGTAGTGGCGCTTGAGCCAATCGGAAAATATGTCGCCCACGCCGTAGGGAAGCCTGAGCATAACGTAACCGGCGTCAACCGCCCCTCGGGCAGAAGCCTCTTTCATTATGGCCGGAACCTCATGGTCCGTCAGCCCCGGAATCACCGGGGCTATGAGCACCGTCACGGGAATGCCGGCATCTGCAAGCCTGGCTATGGCCTTGAGCCTGTACTCGGGCTGCGAAGCCCTGGGCTCCATTTTCCTTGAGAGTTCGCCGTCAAGGGTCGTAACGGAGATGACCGCGCCCGCGCAGCCGATTCGAGCCATGTCGGAGAGGATATCAATATCGCGGGTCACGAGATAATTTTTGGTCACTATCCCGACCGGGTTTTGGAATTCGCGCAGAACTTCAAGGCATTTTCTCGTTATCCGGAAATGCTTTTCCGCCGGCTGGTAGCAGTCCGTGACCCCGCTCATCGCTATTGGCTTCGGAACCCATTTCACCGACTGAAGCTCCCTTCTCAGAAGCTCCGGAGCGTTTTGCTTGACGAATATTTTCGTTTCGAAATCAAGCCCCGCGGAAAGCCCCAGGTATTCATGAGTGGGCCTCGCATAGCAGTAAACGCATCCGTGCTCGCAGCCCCTGTAGGGATTGATGCTCGCGTCAAATGAAACGTCGGGGCTCTGGTTGTAAGAGATTATCGTCTTTGTCCGGTCACTGTAGTAGACGGTCTTGGGGGCGCCGTCAGCGACAGGCGCATCCTCATCCGCGACAAAATCGATCCGCTCGAACCTTCCCGCAGGGTTCTCCGGGGATCCTCTTCCTTTTATTGCGGGTTTCACTTCTTGAGTCTCCCTAAACTAAAAAGCCCCAAAGCGGCAGCGGCCGCCTCGGGGCTCTTAAAACACTGAATAACCTCTACTCTCAGTTTATGTTCTTCGGCACCGGGTCGGCCTCAAGAGGATAACCGGCCTTGGGAACAACAAAGTTTTTAAGCACCGGCTCATCGGAGAGGATTACCTTGTCGATCACCTCGTCCATATGCTCCACGGTGGTTACCTTCACCTCTTTCCTCACGTTCTCCGGTATGTCCTCAATGTCCTTTTTGTTGTCCATCGGAATCAGGACTTCCTTTACCCTGCCCCTGTGGGCCGCCAGTATTTTTTCCTTGAGCCCTCCAATCGTAAGCACCCTTCCCCGAAGCGTGATCTCTCCCGTCATGGCGATTTCCCTGTTTATGGGCTTTCTCGTAATGGCGCTCGCTATGGCGCTCGCTATCGCTATGCCGGCACTCGGTCCGTCCTTCGGAGTAGCCCCCTCGGGAACGTGAATGTGTATGTCCACGTTCTGATAGAAGAGCCTTTCAAGCCCCAGGCGCTGCGCCCTGCTCCTTACGTAGCTCATCGCCGCGCGCGCGGATTCCTGCATTACCTCCCCGAGCTTGCCGGTGACGGTGAAATTCCCCTTGCCGGGGACGATCGAGACTTCTATGGTAAGAAGCTCTCCTCCGAGCTCCGTCCACGCGAGCCCCGTAGCAGCTCCCACCTGATCGGTCTGCTCGATCTCTCCGTACTCGTACTTGGGAGTGCCGAGATACTTGTTAACGCTCTTGGCGGTAATGTTGACCCCCTTGGTTTTCTTCTTCTCGACGATCTCCCTCGCCACTTTCCTGCAAAGCGCCGCTATCTCCCTCTCAAGGTTCCTCACGCCGCTTTCCTTCGTGTACCTTCTTATAATCTGCAGAAGAGCCTCGTTCTTTATGGACACCTTGTGTTCCTTGAGACCGTGGTTTTCCTGCTGCTTCCCTATAAGAAACTTTCTGGCTATCTGGAGCTTCTCCTGCTCTGTGTAGCCCGGAAGACGGATTATTTCCATGCGGTCCTGAAGCGCCCAGGGAATCGTGTGCAGAACGTTGGCCGTCATTATGAACATTACACTTGACAGGTCATAGTCGGCCTCAATGTAATGATCGTTGAAGCTCGAGTTCTGCTCGGGATCAAGGGCCTCGAGAAGCGCCGAAGCAGGGTCTCCCCTGAAATCCATTCCCAGCTTGTCAATCTCGTCAAGGAGAAAAACCGGGTTCACTGTTCCGGCCTTTTTCATTCCCTGTATGATCTTCCCAGGGAGAGCTCCTATGTAGGTTCTGCGGTGTCCCCTTATCTCGGCCTCGTCGCGCACCCCGCCTAGAGACGTCCTTACGAACTTGCGGCCCATGGCGCGGGCTATGGACTTGGCCAAAGAGGTCTTTCCGACCCCCGGAGGTCCGACGAAGCAGAGTATCGGTCCCTTGAGCTTCTCCGTGAGAACGCGCACCGCCAGATACTCAAGTATCCTCTCCTTGGGCTTTTCAAGGCCGTAGTGATCCTCATCGAGGATCGTCGCGGCTTCCACAAGATCGAGGCGGTCTTCGGTTTTCTCCTCTATCCACGGCAGATCCAGAAGCCAGTCGATGTAGTTTCTCACAACTGTCGCCTCGGCCGACATGGAGGACATCATGCGAAGCTTGCCTATCTCCCTCTTAACCCGCTGCTCCACGTCCTCGGGAAGCTCCTTTTCTTTCAGTTTCTCTTCAAACTCGTCTATTTCGCTTTTAAGGTCGTCGCTCGTGCCGAGCTCCTTCTGGATGGCCTTCATCTGCTCGTTCAGGTAGTACTCCCTCTGGGCCTTTTCCATCTGCTTTTTGACCCTTTTCCCTATCCGCTTCTCCATCTGGAGTATCTCAAGCTCCGACTGCATCTTCTCGCAGAGCTTCTCAAGCCTCTCAAGCGGATGTATCACCTCCAGAATCTCCTGCTTGTCCGGAAGTTTCATGTTAAGATGCGAAGCGACCGTGTCGCCGAGCTTGCCCGGCTCTTCAATGGACATGAAAGTGACGAGAGTCTCCGAGGGGATCTTGGTGTTCAGCTTGACGTAATCCTCGAAAAGCTTGGTGGCCGAGCGCATGAGCGCCTCAACCTCCACGCTCTCTCCCGAAGGCTCCTCTATCTCCTTTACCTCCACGACAAACATGTCCTTGTGGGGAACGAAGCCCGATATGGACGCCCTTTTTTTGCCCTCGACAAGAACCTTCACCGTGCCGTCGGGAAGCCTGAGCATCTGAACTATGGTCCCGATGGTCCCGATTCTGTACATGTCCTCGTTTCCGGGTTCGTTTACCTTGGCGTCTTTCTGCGCAGAAAGAAATATTTCCTTGTTCCCCTTCGCCGCTTCTTCAAGTGCCTTTATGGATTTTTCCCTGCCCACGAAAAGCGGAGCCAGCATGTAGGGGTAAATTACTACGTCGCGAAGCGGAAGGAGCGGAAGGACTTTCTCATTAGCGTTCACGGAATCTGACATTTTCTCCTCCTCGATACACAAGCCTATTTAGAGTATATAATACAGATCCGAATATTTACAACCCGTTATTATACAGCATGCATCGGGTCAGGCATAATCCGGAGCAGAAACTCTTGTTGGAAATTATTACCATTTAGTAGTAATTTTTAACAAGCAGGTTATCATTAATAATGCAAAACAGGACACCAAGGAGGAATCAAAATGATTGACAGCGACATACAAGACGCGATAAACACGCAGATAAGAAACGAATACTATTCATCCTATCTCTATCTTTCAATGTCCGCCTACTGTGAATCCAAAAACTTTTCCGGTTTCGCCAGCTGGCTCCGCAAGCAGAGCGAAGAGGAGCTTGTGCACGCGATGAAGTTTTTCGATTACCTGATCGACAGGGGCGGCAGGGTAGTTCTCGACTCGATAGAGCAGCCCGCTTCGGAGTTCGGAGCGTTCCTTGAAATGTTCGAGGAGGTTCTTGAGCACGAAAGGGAGGTAACGGGGATGATAAACAATATTTACGATCTCGCCACCTCGAAAAACGATCAGGCTACTCTGGTAATGCTCCACTGGTTCATAGAAGAGCAGGTCGAGGAGGAAAAAAGCGCCGAGGAGGTAGTTGAGCAGATAAAACTCGCCGAGGACAGCCCGGCAGCGCTTCTGATTCTTGACAGGGAACTTGCCTCCAGAGAAGGCGAATAAGCAAAAACTCCTGAAATCTTTACTTTCAGGCTCCGATATGTATTTTATTTCGGTTTCAGATTAAAGCTGTTCTCCGCATTCAGGAAAAAGGAAACAGACAGTTGGGAATAAAATACAGCCGGCCTGAAGTAAACAGGCAGATTACAAAACAGCTTATAAACGACTACGGAGCGATCGTTTCAACTCTCGCGAAGGTTTTCGGCTACGAGAGCCTTGAGCATGTGCAGAGGGTGTGCGCCAACTCTTTTGAGAAGATGAAAACCAGATGGGGAAAAGACGGAATTCCCCAGGATCCCCAGGGCGCGGTGTGGGCTGACGTAACGGAGAACTCAAACAAGCTTTTCTGTAGGAAAATAAACTACCTCTCCAAGGCAAACGAGGGAGAGGAAAGAATTGACGTATCGGGATTTCACCTTCACTTCCCGGAAAAAGAGGAAGTGGCGAAAAATCAGGTCGAACTGCTTTTCGCTCTGTGCGCCCCCCGGATTGAAAGCTCCTTTCAGAAATACCTCGTACTGAACG
Organism: Candidatus Dadabacteria bacterium; assembly: GCA_022819805.1. Classification (GTDB taxonomy): domain Bacteria; phylum Desulfobacterota_D; class UBA1144; order Nemesobacterales; family Nemesobacteraceae; genus Nemesobacter. Next base: position 59,562 of record JAJEGO010000014.1, on the reverse strand, counting down.
TGCTCTGCGGGTTTTCGAGTTCATCCCTTGCGAGGATACTTGAGAAAAACGAAAAAGCCCTCGAAGAGCATCTCGCTTCTGAGAAAAAGAAGATAACCGAAGAAGCCGTCCGGCTGACACGGGCCGAAATGGAGAAAAATCTCGGGTCGGTGACCAGAAACATATACGAGATTTTCAGTCTCGGCCAAAACGGCCTGCGAAAAGGAACACCTCCCATTGCCTCTTTGTGCTTTTCCGCTATAAGACTGGGCGAAATGCTGCTTGATTTCCCGGCGACGAAAAAACCCGGGGTTCACGCCCTTGTATCCTTCATGCTGCTAAACGCCTCAAGGCTTCGCACCATGAACGACGGTGCCGGAAAACCGCTCGGGATAAAGGAGCAGAACAGGGAACTCTGGGACAGAAACATGATCAAAAAGGGCTTCGAGCACCTTGCCCTTTCAACTGAGGAAGGGGGAGAGGTCACGGAGATTCACTTAAAGGCCGGCGTCGACGCCGTGCATTCCCTGGCGAAAAAATACGGGGACACAAACTGGGACCGGATCATCTCCCTTTACGACAAGTATCTGGCGTGCAATTACTGTCCGCTCGTAGAGCTTCAAAAGGCAATAGCCATTTCCAAGACCCAGGGACCGCAGGAAGGTCTTGAGGCGATAAAAGGGATACGAAAAGTCGAGGAGATTTCATCGCACGACCTTCTTTATTCGACTCTTGGAAATCTTAATTTCCAGCTTCACAGGTACGAAGACGCTATATCGAACTTCAACCGCGCAATCGGTCTTACCGAAGGAACCTTCGAAAAAGCGTTCTATTCCAAAAAGATAAAGATCTGCGAAGACAGAATGAACATGTCGAAGCGCTACAGATATGGAGTTTCCTTCTGAACGCTCCACGGCCGCCCCAGATGCCCGCGGATTCAATCCTTAAACACACCGTCACACTCTTACTGGTTTTATCTATCTTGGTCACGTCCGCTCGCGCAGAACCCGGATCCTTAAGCGAAAGCACAACTGAACCCGCATCCTCTCGAAACGGCATGGTTGTATCCGACGACCGGATTGCGACTCTTGTCGGCCTCTCAGTGCTCAAGGAGGGCGGAAACGCGGTTGATGCCGCGGTCGCCATGGGATTCGCGCTTGCGGTCACTTACCCGAGGGCCGGAAATCTCGGGGGCGGCGGATTCATGCTGGTTCATCTGGGCAAAACGGGACGGACCGTCGCCATAGATTACAGAGAAAAAGCTCCGCTTAAAGCCACGCGCAACATGTTTCTCGATAAAAAAGGAGAGGTAGACGTGGAGCGCGCGCGGCACAGCATCTATTCCTCTGGGATCCCGGGAACGGTCGCGGGGCTATCGCTTGCGCTTGAGAAATACGGAACCATGCCGCTTGAAAAAGTTATTGCGCCCGCGATAAAGCTTGCGGAAGAGGGATTTTCGGTTTCGGCGGACCTCAGAGAATCGCTTCTGCGTGCGGAAGACCGGATGAAAAAATCGGCCGAGAGCATGGACGTTTTTTTCAGAAACAACGGAGAGCCGCCCAGGGAAGGAGAAATCCTGAAGCAGAAGAACCTGGCGTGGAGCCTTAGGCAGATAAGCAGAACTGGGCCCCGAGCGTTTTACAGGGGAGCCGTAGCGAAGAAAATCGCTGCCTACATGAAACAGGAAGGGGGTCTTATAACCGAACGGGACCTTGCGTCCTACGAAGCCCTTATTAGGGAACCCGCGAGCGGAAGCTACAGAGGCTACGAGGTCCATTCAATGCCGCCTCCAAGCTCGGGAGGGGTTCATCTCATCGAGATGCTCAACATCCTTGAGCGCTATCCGCTAGGGAGATACGGGCATAATTCCGCCCAATACGTGCACATTCTCTCGGAGACCATGAAGCTTGCCTACGCCGACAGGTCAAAATACCTGGGCGACCCGGATTTCTCCCCGATTCCCACAGAACAGTTGATCTCAAAGCAGTACGCAAAACGCCTCGCAAACCGGATCAATCCCCAGAAACCAACTCCGAGCAGATACGTAAAGCCCGGCTTGCCTGTCCCCGCACAAGGCACCGACACCACCCACTTCACCGTGGCCGACAGGTTCGGGAACGTGGTTTCAAACACGTACACGCTTAATTTCTCCTACGGCTCGGGGCTGGCCGTGGCAGGAACCGGGATACTGCTAAATAACGAAATGGACGATTTTTCGGCAAAACCCGGAGCGCCTAACGCTTACGGCCTTATCGGCGGCGAAAAAAACTCCATCGCCCCCGGCAAGAGGATGCTAAGCTCCATGACCCCGACCATAGTGCTGAAGGACGAGGAATTTCTCCTGGCGACGGGAAGCCCCGGGGGAAGCAGAATAATAACGTCCGTGCTCCAGGTCATCCTGAACGTGATCGACCACAAAATGAGCATCCGCGAAGCCGTGGGGGCACCGAGGATACATCACCAGTGGCTCCCCGACATCTTGTACGTGGAGAAAAATGCGGGAGAAGATCTTGAAATCAAACTGCGGAAAAAAGGATACGAAGTAAAGAAAACCGGCTCGATGGGAAGCACGCAGAGCGTAACCAGGGTCCGTGGGTTCTTTCACGGAGCGGCTGATCCCAGGCATCCGGGAGGATTGGCACATGGGTACTGAAGGAAGGCAAATTGCCGCGAATTCATGTGGGAGAGGTTTGAGAATTCTATTCATCCGAGTGGAGCAAGGGGTGGCTCGTTAGGACTAAGGGTTCCGTATCACCCTAAGATAACTTAATCTTTACTTAACAAGCAGTTGAGCAGGAGAATAAAATTCCTACTAGACCGTATGGAGCTTTCACAGCCTGTGATGTTCGGTTGACGTCGGTAATATGTCAACCTGAGAGAATAATTCCTTAAGAATATGATGGGGTAAGTGGCCAGTTATAGGAGTAGTTGCCTTTTTAATGTTCAGACATCTGCGTTTTTTCCTTGCGATTGCAATCCTGTTCGCACTTGCCGGCAATGTTCGATCTCAAACGTTTAGCTCGGTCGTCGTGTTCGGCGACAGCTTGACTGACTCTGGAAATACCGCCGAGTCCTATAAACCTCTGGTCCAGCCTCTCGGATTAACAGTTCCAGACGGCACGAGCTTCACAACGAATCCCGACCCGATCTGGGCGGAAATCGTGGCCGAAGCCTTTGGAGCGTCGGCAATCAATTCGCTCGCTGGCGGAACAAACTATTCCTGGGGCGGAGCCTGCGTAGACCCAAACGTCACCTGTGAGAACACGGTGCCCACAACGCAGCAGCAGATTGACCAGCATCTCTCGGGCGCAAGCGCAGACCCGGACACGCTTTATATGATCTGGGGCGGAGTAAACGATATAAGCGCCGTAGTCGGGGAAAATCAGTCTGATCCCCAAGGCGCTCTTGAAGGCACCCTGAATGCGGCGGGAGCGTACGTAGATCAGATCCGAGGTCTTCAAGACGCCGGCGCGCGTTACGTCGTGGTGCTCAACTTGCCCGATGCCGGCAAAACCTTAAACGCCCAGCACGCCGGAGCTACAGCCGCGGCCGGGCTCTCCGCTCTAGCCAGCGCCTACAATGAAGCACTGGACACGGGTCTCGGTTCTCTTGAACACGGAATCATTCCCGTAAATGCCTTCGCCCTGATGAACGAGATATTTGAAGATCCTGCGAACTACGGATTCACCAACACTGATGAAATAGCTTGTACTCCCGGTTCCAATCCCCTGCGCCCCGGTGGGGGAATAGAGTCGCTTGTGTGCGGCCCGACCGACTCAGGCTATCTCTCGCCTCCCAAAACCGATGAGACTTATCTTTTTGCGGATGGTTCCCATCCCAGCGGAGCGGTTCACGCGGCGGTCGCAAATACAGTAATTTCCACCCTCACGGCCCCGGTTCAGGTATCGCTTGGAGGGGAGGGGGCAGTAGAAGTTGCCAGGGTGCACCGCGACGCCGTATTTACGGAGCGGATGCTTGATCTCGGGTCTAATCGCCCGGCCGGAAAATGGCATAGCTACGCGAGGGGGCACCTGGGCAAATATGAACTCGAATCCCTGTCACATCTGGGTGAAATGAAGGCCGAAACGCGGGTACTCACTTTGGGTACCGACTACCGCATCGGGGATGCGTTCTATCTGGGCGCGGCACTGAGTCTCGGGAACCACGACAATGATGTCTCGGGCGCAAGCATCGACAGCATTGTTGTTACAGGCTCGTTGCACGGCACCCTTATTTACGACGTTTTTTACCTAAGCGGCGCCTTTAACGCGGGCGGAGCATCCATTGACATCGACCGTTCGATCCGGCTTGGATCAGCGTTGCGCACGGAGCAGGGTTCCACAAGCTCTTACCAGTTCGGAACCGATGTTGAAGCGGGCTGGGTTCTGGGCGCATCCGAGAGTTACAGACACAATCTGTTTTTTGGGCTCGGGTGGTTAAATCAGAAAATCGACGGCTACAGGGAAAACGGCAGCACGTCCACCTCAATGAACTTCTCGGACTTTGAACGCGACTCCCTGATCGCCAGGGCGGGGTATCAGTTCAAAGGAAATCTGGGTCTAAGCGAAAGGCTGCTCCCATATGTCCGCTTCTCTTATGAGAGAGAGCTTAACGACGATCCAGTTTCAGTCACCGCGGGATCGAACACCATGTCCGGCCGCTTTACTCTCTCGGGTTTCGAACCGCCGAGCCAATGGGTAAACGCCGGCGGCGGTCTTACCGCCGACATCAGCAGCCGGATAAAAACTTTCATCGGTTACTCGGGGCGCTTCGGCAACGGCCCTAAACTCAATCACGAGTTCAGTCTCGGAGCACGCATTACATTCTAGAAAGAGGGGACCTCAGCCTGCAAGCAGGCGACAATTCGAAACGCAACCCGCAGGCAGTTATTGAGCCGAGATGTAAAGCATCCTGTCTATCGATTTTTTGGCCTTGCGGGCAATATCCTCCGGAACCCTGACCTCATACACCTCTTCCCTTAGCGAATTCAGCACCTTATCGACCGTTATCATCTTCATGTACTCGCAGATCGCGTCATCCTTGGCGGGGTAGAATTTTTTTTCAGGGCTTTGCTTCCTGAGCGTGTGGAGTATGCCGGTTTCAGTCGCTACCACGAACTCCGGAGTGTCGGAATTGCGCGTGTAGTCAATCATCTTTCCTGTAGAGAAAAACTTTATCTCCTTTGCAAGCTCATCATCCCCGGCTGCGGAATGAAGAAAAGATGTGGTGCAGCCGCATTCGGGGTGAACTACCATTTCCGCATTCGGATAGGATTCCTTTATCTTCCTTATGTCCCTGGGCCTTATTCCCGCGTGCACGTGGCATTCCCCGGGCCAGATGTGAATCTTTCTGCCCGTAACCTTGGAGACGAATGCGCCCAGAAACAGGTCCGGCAGAAAAAGTATCTCCCTGTCCTTGGGAATGGACTCCACTATCTTGACTGCGTTTGAGGAAGTAACGCAGTAGTCGGTCTCCGACTTAACGGCAGCCGAGGTGTTGACGTAGGAAACCACAAGTGCGTCTGGATGCTCCGATTTCCATTCCTTAAGCTGATCGAGGTTTATGGTCTCGTCAAGGGAGCAGCCCGCCCCGGGGTCCGGAATAAGCACCTTTTTTTCGGGAGAGATAATGGACGCGGTTTCGGCCATGAAGTGGACTCCGCAGAAGACAATGATTTCCGCGTCGGTTTCAGAAGCCTTCTGCGAGAGACCTAGGGAGTCTCCCGTATAGTCCGCAAGATCCTGGATTTCGGGTATCTGGTAGTTGTGGGCCAGAATTACCGCGTTTTTTTCCTTCCTCAGCCTGTCTATTTCTTCTGAAACGTCACGTAAACTGTCCATCGTAACAGCCGGACATCCATCATATGTCCCGCAACTTTCAGTCTAACACATCAAAGGAAATATCTAAACACGGAGCCGAGTGCGTGAGGGCGCCGACCGATATGAAATCGACACCGCTTCGGGCTATCTCTCCTACGTTCTCAAGGGCGACTCCGCCGGACGCCTCCACAAGGGCGCGGCGGTCTATGAAACGCACGGCTTCCCTGATTTCCGCAATGTCCATGTTGTCAAGCATTATGACGTCGGCGCCGCAGGAAACCGCCTCTTTTACCTGCTTCAGGGTTTTAGCCTCGACCTCTACCGAGAAATCTTCTCCGACACCTTCTCTTGCCCTCCCGACGGCTGCCGCTATACCCCCCGCGGCCTTTATGTGATTGTCCTTTATGAGCACTCCGTCGTAAAGTCCGGCGCGGTGATTGTGCCCCCCGCCCGCGGCCACGGAGTACTTGCTGATCCACCTGAGTCCCGGAAGCGTCTTTCTCGTATCCTTTATCTTGACTTCAGATCCGCCCGCAGCTTCGATGAAAGCAGAAGTGAGAGTCGAGATGCCGCTCATCTTCTGAAGGATGTTAAGGGCTGTCCGCTCAGCCGAAAGAATCGCCCTGCTCCTGCCCTTAACGCGAGCGAGGGTGTCTCCAGGCGAAACCTTGTCTCCGTCGCAAACCGTCTCCTCCCACTCGCAGTCAGGGTCAAGTTTACGAAAAACCGCGCCGCAAAGCCCGATCCCCGAAACCACCCCGGCCCCCTTCGCGAGTATCTCTCCTGTTAAAACGGCATCTTCGGGAACTATGCTCTCTGTCGTAACGTCCCCGCTTCCTATATCTTCCCGAAGGGCAAGTTCCAAAACGGTATCCACTTCCGGGGGGTAATTTTCGCAGACTTTCATCAGTTGTCTCCGTAGGCTTCTACGCCTTTCCTGAAAACCAGATGCTTCTCATAACCTGAGTCCTCTTCCGGATAATCGGATCTCATATGGGCTCCCCGCGACTCCTTTCTCAAAAGAGCGGCCCGCGCGACGAGCAGGCAAACATCAAGCATCGTCCCGAGCTTAAAGCCGAACCACCCGGTAACACCCTCGCTCGCCGAGGAAATTTCCTCAAGCTGCGTGATGAATCGCTCCACTCCCTTCCGCTCCCTGACTATACCGAGATAAGCGCTCATTCCCCTGATTATCGCGTCGCGGGCCTCGTTGAAGAACTCAGCGTCAGCTTCCCTTGTGTCGGCAAGCATGAAACCCCCGAAATCTCCGCCGGCGCCGCCCGGATTCCGCCCGCCCGCCGCGCCGTCGACGCATCTTTTGGCAAACACCATGCACTCAAGAAGCGAGTTGCTCGCAAGGCGGTTGGCCCCGTGCACGCCGGTGTTTGAAACCTCGCCGCAGGCGTAAAGCCCTTCTATGCTGGTTTCCCCCATGAGACCGGTTCTCACTCCCCCTATGGTGTAATGGGCGGCGGGAGCCACCGGGATGTGGTCTCTTGTGAGGTCAAAACCCGAGTCCCTGCAGAGTCTCTCTATGGTGGAGAACCTTTTTCTGACGAATTCAGGATCCATATGGGAGAGGTCGAGGTAGACATAATCCTCCCCGCAGGATCTCATCTCGCTGTGAATCGCCTTTGAAACCACGTCTCTCGGGGCAAGCTCAAGGAGGGGGCTGTAGCGTTCCATGAATCTCGTTCCCCAGGCGTTCAGCAGGTAGGCGCCCTCTCCTCTTATAGCCTCGGTCAGGAGAAAAGCGTCGCCTTTTTTGCCGCTGAAAACCGTGGGATGGAACTGCACGAACTCCATGTCGGAGATCTCGGCTCCCGCCCTCCAGGCAAGCGATATGCCCTCTCCCGAGGCTCCTTCCGGATTGGTGGTCCTTCTGTAAAGAGCGCTTGCGCCGCCGGTGGCGAGTATGGTGGAAGGAGAGGCTATACTCACGTAGCTTTCCCTCCCCTCGTCGTAACCCCAGACGCCGTAGCATCTTTCCCCGTCCGAGATTATGTCGGTGACCGTTACAAGTTCCAGAATGGTTACCGATTCGCTTGAGCTCACATAGGAGATCAGAAAATCGATCATCTCCTTTCCCGTGGAATCCCCTCCCGCGTGAAGAACCCTTCTTTTCGAGTGACCGCCTTCAAGACCGAGCAGGAGACCGCTGTCGTCGGAATCGAATTTCATGCCGAGGTTTATAAGGTCCGTAACCCTCTCCCTTCCCTCCTCAACAAGAATCTGCACGGCGCGGGAGTCACAAAGCCCTCTTCCGGCGGTAACAGTGTCCTCTTTGTGAAAAACTGGAGAATCCTCGGGATCCACAGCGGCCGCTATTCCCCCCTGGGCCCAGTACGAGTTGCTCTGCACAAGGGTCTGCTTGGTCACTACCACACACCGGCCAAGAGACGACGCGCACACGGCGGCGTAAAGACCCGCAAGCCCTCCGCCCACAACGAGAAAATCGCACTCGACGTCAATAATTTTTCCGCTCATTAAAACCGCCTTCTCTCTCTAACTCACTGCGGATATAAGAGAATCCTCTATCTTCTTGAGTCTTTTTGCGCTGCTTATCTTGCGTCCCCTAGAATCACGCACGTAAAACGTATCCGCACCCTGATCCGCCCTGGTCGAGATTTTCGCGTAGTCAACCGAGAGACCCAGCTCGGCGATCGCTTTGGTGATGCTGTAGAGAAGCCCTTCCCGGTCGTGGGCGTAAACCTCTATCACGGTCGCCTTGTCCGAAGACTCGTTGTCAAACACGATTTCCGGAGGATACTCGGGAACCTTTCTTCCGTAGGAGGAATAATTTCTCTTCCTCCTCTCAACCAACTCGTCAACCTCAATATCTCCGTCAAGCACCCCCCCGAGGTTTTTCTCGACCTTTTTCCACACCTCTCCATACTCCTCTTCGGTCAGGTGGTCGGTCCTGTCCACATAGAAGACATCAAACGCCTTCTTGTCGAGCGTGGTCACGATTCTCGCCCCCAAGATATTGAGCCCGTTCGCGCTCAGGACCCCGCAGAACACGGAAAATATCCCTTTTTTGTCAGGGGCGCAGACCGTAAACTCGTCGTATTCCTCGTAGCGGATCACCTCCGTCGCGAACTTTCCCTCCATGGAGTTCAGGAACTTAACGTGGCGGAAGATATTCTGCCTCGAGAACTGGCCGAAGTAGGAGACGGGCATTTTCTTCAGCATCTTTCTCACCTTCTGCTTGGGAATCTCCCCCTCCGCGTCGCGCACTATGTCCGAGGTCATCTTCTCCATCCATTCCTCATCGGTTTTGCGCCGGTACGTACCCGAAGACATCTGCCGAAGCGTCTTAACGTAGAGTTCCTGAAGCAGCATCCCCGTCCAGTCCTTCCATACGTCAGGACCGACCGATCTTATGTCCGCAAAAGTCAGCAGGTAGAGAAGTGAGAGGGTTTCTTCGTCCGGGATGGATTTGGCCAGCCGATTGAGCACCACCGGGTCGTCAAGATCCCTTCTCTGGGAGAAATGAACCATGGCCAGATGATGTCTCACCAAGAATTCAAGTTGTTCCGTATCAGAAGCGTTAAGACCCAGCCTCTTGGCCACCTTCGGGATCATGGCGGCCCCCTTCTGGGCATGGCTCCCCCCCTGACCCTTCCCCATGTCGTGGAAAAGGCACGCAAGGAAAAGAACATGCTTTTTCACCAGAGTCTCGGCAACCTTGGTGAGAAAGCGGAATTTCTCTTCGTACTCGTAATTTATAAGCCTTTCGATTTCCCTGACCATGAATATGGAGTGTATGTCGACTGTATAGACGTGATAGGAATCGAACTGCACCATACAGACTATCTTTCCGAACTCCGGTATGAGGCGACCCAGAAGGCGTATCTCGTTCATCTTCAGCAGCATCTTCGAAACATCCTTTCCGAAACGCAGAAGCCTCATGAATATCCTGTTGAACTCCGGGTCGTTTCTCACTTTTTCGTCTACGCGGAAGACCTGTTCGCTCATGAGAATTTCAAGGTATTCGCTGAATTCGACCGAGTAGCGGTCAGCGTACTCAAACGCGCGCAGGAAGTTGCAGAAATCCTCGCTGAAAACATTTCTGCTCGTCACAGAGAGATACTTGCCCTGTATCGTAAACCCGTGGTCAAGATGAACGGCCTTTCTGGTGAGCCTTCTGCGCGTGTAGGCCCTCGTGCACTTTTCCGTCAGCCTGCGGGACTGCTGCACCACCACCGCAGCGCGCAGGTAGTAGATCCTCATGAACTTCTCCACATCGCGGAGCTTCCCGTCCCTGTAGCCGAAGGATTTAGCCGCCTGGGACTGGAACTCGAAGCTCAGGTTGTCCTCTCTTCTTTTCGCCTGGTAATGCAGCTGCGCGCGCACAAGCAGAAGGAAGTTGAGGCATTTTCGCATCACCCTGTATTCCTTTTCCGAAACGAAGCCTCTCTGGAGCACTTCCTCGAAGCTTTTGGCCTTGTAGCTCGCCTGGGCTATCCACATCGCCGTCTGGAATTCCCTCAGCCCTCCCCTTCCCTCCTTAACGTTAGGCTCGAGGATGTACAGGGTCTTTCCGTATCTCTCGCCCCTGGCGTCTCTTTCGTCTATCTTTCTCTTTATGAAATCATGTGAAATCTTGGGGAGCACCTCGCCGTAAATTTCGTTCTCAAGCTCGTCGTAAAGAGCCCTGTCCCCGCAGATAAACCTCGAATCGAGAAGCGAGCTCAGGATGGTGACGTCGTTTCTGTCCATTGAGAGTTCCCTGCATTCCTCAACGCTTCTCGTGCAGTTTCCTATATCCATCTTCGTGTCCCAAAGAAGGTAAAGAAGCTGCTCTATTATCTCCTCGGCAAGGCCCTTTGAGCCTTTTTTATGAAGAAAAAGAAGGTCTATGTCGGAATACGGAGAAAGCTCCTCCCTGCCGTAGCCCCCGAGAGCCACTATGGAGACACCTTTAAGCTCCGGATAACCGTACTGCAGAAGGGCCCGCTTGATGAGGCTGTCCACAACCTCAGTCCTCTCGCGGGCAAGCTCATAGCCTATGAGGGCCTTGTTTTTCCTGGTCCTCGCGTAATGGCGCCTGCGTATATGCTCGTAGGAATCGGTAAAAAAACTCAGAAGATCATTTTCTGTGGTTTCAAGCTTTCTCACTGGGAAACAAAATATCCGTTAAATCCTGACGCTTAGCGCCACCCCGTCGCGAAGGGGAACCACCGTGGAGAAAAACTCCGGGTCCGAGAACAAAAGCCGGTTAAATTCCAAAACCCCCTCGGTGCTCTCAGAACCTGCGCCCTCCAGGACCCTTCCTCCCCAGAGCACGTTATCGGTAATGAGCATTCCCCCGGGATTAAGCTTCTCCCGCGCAAGTTCTATAACCTGCGGGTAGCTCTCCTTATCTATATCATTGAATATCATATCAAATTTACGGTCCGAATTCGCCAGTATATCGAGAGCATCTCCGCAGACAAAGCGGAGTTTGTGAATCTGCCCGGCCCGCGTGAAGTAATCGCGCGCCGCCTCCCCGTTTTCCTCAAGCCAGTCCGTGCAGATTACCTGGTCTTCGTCGCCCAAGAAAAGGGAGAACCAGAGGGCCGAGTACCCGAACCCCGAACCCATCTCGAAAACGCTCCGCGGCTTTTGCAGAAGGCATATCTGGGAGAGGAACCTTCCCACAATGGGACCCACTATTTTCACGTCGCTTCCCTCAGCCCGTTTCTCCATTTCATAGAAAACCTCGTGGACTCGGGGGTAAAGAGAGCGGATGTAGTTCTCAATTTCAGGGTTTGTTATGGCTGCGCCTTCGTCCATCATCCATCCTCGTCCCGCCCGAAATCGACGAAGATCTCCCCCGTCCCCGCGGCTTTGTTCTCAACCCTTGCAAGAACGAAAAGAAGATCCGAGAGGCGGTTAAGGTAAACCAGAGTCTCCCTTCCCTCCTCTGATCCCTCAAAAAGCGCCTCAACTCTTCTCTCGGCCCTCCTGCAGACCGCGCGGGCGAGATGAAGGTAAGCGGCGCCCTCAGCCCCTCCGGGCAAAACAAACTCCCGAAGTTCCCCGACCTCGGGCAGAAATGCGTCTATCTGCTCCTCAAGTTTTTCCGCCATTTGAGCGGTGACTCTCGGCGGAGAAAAAGTTGAATCCTGCGGGGTTGCGAGATCGCTTCCCACGGTGAAAAGGGCGTTCTGTATTCCCCGCAGAAGATCCCTCACCCTGGGATCGGCCGCTTTGCCGCAGGCAACTCCAATGACCGAGTTAAGCTCATCCACCTCGCCGTACGCCTCCACTCTCAGGGAGGATTTTCTTACCCTCTTTCCGCCGAGAAGCGAAGTTTTCCCGTCATCTCCAAGGCCGGTGTAAACGCTGGTTATCCTTTTTTTCGACACGTGAGAAATTTTAACCGCCCCCCTGCGAGCTTCAATTGCGATTTAAACTTCAACCCGCCGGCGCGCGCCTTGCCCGTCATGGCAAATCATGTTAATTTTTAATTCCCGGCTTTAAGTCGCAAGGAGGTTCGGAGTGCCCTTTCCCCCCAGACTCAGAGATAAGATACAAGAGATAGCTGATGACCACGAAACCAGGCTCTCAGCGCTTATTCCCGTCCTGCGGGAAGTGCAGAACGAATTCGGCTGGCTCTCCAACGAATCCATGGAGGAGGTCGCCGAGGCGCTTGATATCCCCCCCTCCTCGGTTCAGAACGTAGCGTCGTTTTACACCATGTTCTTCACGGAGCCGGTCGGAACCCACGTAATGTGGCTTTGCAGAACACTTTCCTGCGCCCTTCGCGGAGCCGAGGGCCTGGAGCATCACCTCTGCAGGCGCCTCGGGGTAAAAACCGGGGAAACGACCGCAGACGGAAAAATAACCCTTCTCGAGGCGGAGTGTCTTGCCTCCTGCGGAACGGCTCCCGCCATGCTTGTGGACGACACCCTTTACGAGAATCTTACGGAAACAGAAGTTGACAGAATAGTCGATAAAATCAAGAGAAGCGGATGAGTGAAAAACTGAGAAAAGACGCAAGGGAGCTTTTTGATCAGGCGCTCAGGGAGGCCGACCCGGGGAAATGCGTCCTGGAGCACATTAAGCTCAGAGGGAAGCGGCTCAGGGTCGGAGGGAAGAGCTTCGATCTCTCCGGTTTCGAATCGCTCTACCTAGTGGCCTTCGGAAAGGCCGCGTCTTCGATGGCCGCGGCGCTTGAGGGGCTTCTCGGCGACCGGATAACCGAAGGGATAGTGGTATCGAACGTCCGCTCGGAGCAGGTATTTCAGAAAATGAATTTTCATCTCTCCTCTCACCCGGTGCCGGATGAAAAAAGCGTCGAGGCGGCAAAAGAGGTGGTTTCGCTTCTCGAGAGATCGGGGGAGCGGGATCTCGTTATCTTCCTTATATCGGGAGGCGGAAGCTCGATACTCGCTATGCCGAGCGAAGGACTCACCATAGAGGATAAAAGGGCGGTGACCCAGAGACTGATGCTAAGCGGGGTCGACACCTACGGCCTTAACACCGTGAGAAAGAAGATGTCGCAGATAAAAGGAGGAGGACTTCTTAAAAAAGCCCTTCCATCGCAGGTCATCACCCTGATTCTCTCGGATGTCGTGGGCGACCGGCTCGAATTCATAGCCTCGGGACCCACGGTTCCCGACACCACGACCCATGAAGACGCGTGGCGAGTCATAGAAGCGCTTGAACTTGAGCACAGAATCCCCCCGAGGGTGGTGGTGCAGCTTGAGAAGGGAAGAAGCAATACCGTCCCCCCAACCATGGACCGCGAGCAGTACGAGCACAGCGGAGCCACCACGGTTGTCGTCGGAAACAATCACAAGGCCATAGCCTCCATGGAGAAGAAGGCGAAGGAAATGGGGTACAACACGCTTTTCCTTTCCTCCCAGATATCGGGAGAGGCTAGGGAGGTGGCCAAGGTGCTTGCGGGAATCTCCTTTGACGTAAAGAGGTTCGGCAGGCCAGTCAAAAAACCCGCCTGCATACTTTTCGGGGGAGAGACAACCGTGAACGTGACGGGAAGGGGACGGGGCGGACGCAACACCGAAACCGCTCTCTCCTTCTGCTTTGAGATAATAGGAAGCAAGGGAATCGTGGGGCTTTTCGCCGGAACCGACGGAATAGACGGTCCCACCGACGCCGCCGGGGCGATATGCGACGGACAGTCGCGCCTGATAGCGAGATCGATGGGCATAAGCGCGAGAGACCACCTCGCCGACAATGATTCGTACTCTTTTTTTGAAACCCTTGGAGATCTTATAAAAACCGGGAGCACCGGAACAAACGTAATGGACGTGGGAGTGGTTCTGATAGAGGAATGAAAAAACCATCGGACAGGCGGAACATAAGGTAACCTCAAACGATGGAGAATTTAACGAAATCCCCTCTTCCAAGCAACGAGGAAGCGGAACGCGCGGTACTGGGTTCCATTCTCATTGAAAACAGCTCGATAAACCAGGTTCTTGAAATCCTGATAGCCGAGGACTTCTACAACGAGAACCACTCCAAGATAATGAGCTGCATGATAGACCTCGACAGGGAAGGCAACGCCATCGACGTTCTTACCCTGTATGAGTGGATGAGCTCGAAGGGAATCATAGAGGAAATCGGGGGAGCCGCCTACCTCACCTACCTCACCTCGACCGTTCCCACGGCGGAGAACGTCGCCCATTACGCCAGGATAGTCAAAGACAAGTCGGTCCTGAGAAGGCTGGTACTCACCGCAACCGACATAGCACACCGCGGGTACGGACCCGACATAGAGGTCGACGAGTTTATCGACAGGGCGGAGCAGTCAATCCTCGATATCGCCCAGAACAAGATAAAGCCGAGCTTCTGGCATTCAAGGGACCTTGCGCCGGTGGCGCTGGAGAACATCGAGCGGCTCCACGAGAAAAAAGAGCTCATTACCGGCATAAGAACCGGCTTTGAGAGACTCGACCACCTCACGTCGGGCCTTCAGAAATCAGATCTCGTCATAATTGCCGCCCGTCCCGGCGCCGGAAAAACTTCGCTTTGCCTCAATATAATAAGCAACGCCGCAGTGAACGAGGAGCTCTCAGTCGCCATGTTCTCCCTTGAGATGACCAAGGAACAGCTCATGCTCAGGCTTCTCTCCATAAACTCGAAAGTCAGCTTTTCGGCGATGAGAAGCGGGTACATAAGGGACGACGACCTTCAGAGGCTGTTTGATTCGGCCGAAAGGTACGCAAGCGCGAACATATTCATAGACGACACCCCGGCGCTCACGGTGCTTGAGATAAGGGCTAAGGCCAGGCGGCTCAAAAAAGACAACCGTCTCGACCTGATCGTGGTCGACTACCTGCAGCTCATGAAGGGCAGTTCGAGAAATGAAACCCGGGAAAGAGAGATAGCCGAGATCTCGGGCGCGCTTAAGGCGCTCGCCAAGGAGCTAGAAGTTCCGGTAATAGGAATCTCGCAGCTAAGCCGCCAGACCGAGGCGAGAACCGACCGCCGCCCCCAGCTCTCGGACCTGAGGGAAAGCGGCGCCATAGAGCAGGACGCAGATGTCGTGCTTTTCATTCACCGCCAGGACATATACAGGAAAAACCCCGAGGAAAAAGACGGCATGGCGGAACTCATAATCGGAAAACAGAGAAACGGCCCCACGGGCACCGTGAAACTTGTGTTTCTGGAGCAAAACGGGGTTCCGAGCTTCGAGAACCCCTCCGACGAATTCGAAGAGGGATTCGTCTAGACGATGAAGGGCTTTACGACCGCCTTGGACTTCGACTCGCTGAGGTAGAGGGCTGGGGAGTCCTGCCATGCAATGAATTTTTCGTATATTTCCCCGAATCTCTGCCTGACCGAGGTCCAGTGAAAATCCCAGTCGTATTTCTTCGGCCTGTCGGAAAAAAACATTTCGGAGAATACGGCGCTTTCCTCCGCAAGCCCCTTCTCCGCTATCCATCCCGTTCTGACGTTCGCGTAGCCACTGGCAAACCCCATCGCCAGGGTTCCCTCAAGGCCGAGCCTCAGGGCGGCCGCGTTCACAAGCTCGACGTAAACGTACAGGGCCTCCGTCGTCCGGTAGTTTTTCTCCGGGAACTTCTCCCGGAACTCGCGCAGGTTCTCCACCAGATACATCGGATAGTAGGTGGGAGAGTAAAGCGAAACGGATTTTGTGGGACTTCCAAGCGGCTCGCGCGCTATGGTTTCCCCCGAAATTGTCCCGAGCATGAAATCATCCCCGCGGAAATCTCCCGTATCGCCGCAGAGGGCCAGGGAAACCCGTATTTTCTCCCACTCCTCACGGGCGATTTCGCTCGCGCGGGCTATCTCGCTTGCGGTTTCGTCGGCTGAAACAAGTTCTTCAAGTGAAGGCATCTCGGATGAAAATCCTCCTCCGCTTCAATATACATATACGGAAAAATTTATCAAAAAACCTCTCTAGGGCAGAAATCTGTCCCTCTCCTCGGGAGAGGGCACGCGGCAGGTCTCCCTCTTGCCGAAAATCCTATAGCGGTTCCTCGATACGATTCCGTAAAAATAATCCTTTACCGGCCGGGGGATATACAGGAGGAGCGCGGGAAGCATCCAGAGCCCCCCAAGCCTTCTGAGGATGAGCAAAACGGCATCGGCGCCCTCGTAAATCCCCTTTTCGTCAACGTAGGCAATCATCCACTCGCGTGGAGACTCGTTTCGATACAGGGAAAACTCAGCGGCGGTCTCGCCCTGCAGCGGGGAAAAAAATATTTCCGCATGACTATCCGCCCACATGACGAAATCGACGAACCTGTTGCAGCCTCCGCACACGCCGTCAAAAAAAATGACCGGTTTTTCCGACCCTGAAATCTCTCTCCCCCGTTTAGGTAAGCTCCCGTATCAGGATTTCATGCTGGGGAAACCGCAGCAGGAGGCTCTCCTGCGCGCCGAGTTCAAAGTCCTCGAACTCAAACCCCGGAGCCATTGTAGTTCCCATAAAAGCGTATCCGCAATCTCCCTCAACCACCATGGCGCCCCGCCAGGTTCCCTTAGGGACGACAAGCTGGGGTTTCTGCCCCGAGGGGAGATTGTCACCCATAACCAATACTCTTGACTCTCCCGTAGGATAGAGAAGCAGTATCTGGACCGGGTCGCCGAAGTAAAAATGGAAAATCTCGTCCGAACTCACCCTGTGCATCTTGGAATTCTCCTCGGAAGTTATGAGGTAGTAGATAGCGGTTGAGAGATCGCGGTCGTCTCCTGCCATCTCGTCGCTTCTGTAAGTCTCCTTGTAGTATCCCCCTTCCCCAGGAAGCTTTTTCAGCCCGAGTCTCTGTATAAGGTGGTCAGCTTTCATAATTTTCCTCCAGCAAGATTGTTAAAATCAAAGCAGCAATATAGTATAATACGGCAGGATGATTTAACCATACAAATAACGGGAGAGTACAAATGTCAGAAGAAGAAACAAAGCCGCAAGAGGAGACAAACCCGGAAGAATCGGTCGCGGACAACTTCATGAACTCCATAAACATGGCTTTTAACCTTGGAGTAGCGGCCCATCAGTCGTCAGGTCAGTCAAAAAGCGTCGTCGAGATAGCGACCGAACTCGGCAACCAGATATACCAGAATTTCGCACAGGCATACGGCGGCGAGATAAACGAGTCCTTTCTCAAGGCAAACACTGAATATTTTCTCCAGATAGCCCTTATGGGATACATAATCCCAGGAGTGTGCGCTTTCGATAACGATTTCAAGCAGAGACTGTTCGATCTCATCTACGCGAGGGCCAGGGAGAACCAGCAGAGGCAAGCCGAAGGGGGAGAATCCCCGGGCGGAAGCAGGATAATAACCTGAGCCCACCCGCAGCCCAAGACTCATGAGAAAAGTTCTAGGCGGTAGGGAAAAAGTAAAAATCGCGGTCGCTCAGACGGCTCCCGTATTCATGGACAAGGAGCGGACCCTTGAGAAAGCCTGTCGCGTTATAAAGGAAGCGGGGGACAACGGGGCAGAGCTCATCGCTTTTCCCGAAGCCTTCATACCCGGCTACCCTGCCTACTACACGGTCGGTTACGAAACTCCGCCGCATGACTGGACGGACTTCATGATCGCCCTCCAGGATAACTCAATAGTTATTCCCGGAGACGACACCGAGATGCTCGCGGAAGCCGCACGCGCGGCCGACGCCCACGTGGTGATAGGCTGCAATGAGCTTGACGACCGCAAGGGAAGCCGCACCGTTTACAACTCTCTTCTTTTCATATCGCGCGAAGGCAAGATACTAGGCAAACACAGAAAGCTCATGCCAACCTACACCGAGAGGACCTACTGGGGCCAGGGGGATGGAAGCGACATAGCCACCTACGACACAGACATAGGAAGAATAGGGGGGCTGGTCTGCTGGGAGAACCACATGGTGCTCGTGAGAGCAGCCATGGTTTACAGCGGGCAGGATTTCCACGTGGCGGTGTGGCCGGGGAACTGGAGGAGAGGGGACGAGAAACTGCTAGCCGCCGAAACGGAGGATCCAGGAGCGGGATGTACCGTGCAGCCGCTCATAAGGGTTCACGCGTTTGAATCAGGGGCGTTCGTGCTGAGCGCATGCGGCTACCTCGACGATGACGATTTTCCCGAAAGATGGCATTACGTGCGCGACGGCAACCACATGAACTACGACTGGGCCCGGGGAGGAAGCTCAATTGTCAATCCCGCCGGCAGGTATCTGTTCCCTCCCCATTTCGAAAAAGACGCCATACTCTACGCCGACTGTTACGCTAACCAGATAAAGGCGGTAAAAGCGGTTTTTGATTCTCTGGGCCACTACTCAAGGTGGGACGTGGCGAAGCTACTCATTGACAGGGAAAAAAGGGAACCCGTAACGGAAAAAACCACAAAACCGCAGATATCCTCCAAGGAAATAAAGAGGATTTCCGAGGACTACGGGATTTCCGAGGAAAAACTGGAAGCGATCGCAGAAGAGTTCAGAAAGCTCGTCAACTAAACGGCGAATCCCCCACTGGGAGCAAGCCCAGACTCCGGTTTTATGACAGGAAGCGGAAATATATTTTCAAGTTCCAGTCATAATATTGCGGGAAAGTTCGAAAACCTGCTTTTCCGCGTGATAGGAACTTCTCACAAGAGGCCCGGCCTCCACATGCGGGATGCCGACTATCTTTTCCCCGTAGCTTTTAAGAGATTCGAACTCAACGGGATGATAGAACCTTGATACGGGTATATGGTCAACCGTGGGCTGAAGGTACTGGCCTATGGTGACTATGTCGCATCCTGCACGCTTGAGGTCGCCGAGCGTTTCGACAATCTCCTCGTAGCTCTCTCCAAGACCGACCATGATGCCCGATTTGGTAAGCATTGCGGGATTTCCCCCGCTTGAGGACATCGAAAGAAGCTCAAGAGACCTTCGGTAAACCGCCTGGGGCCTTACGGACCTTGTTCTTCCCGACTGGGTTTTCTGCGGCAGGGAGTAAAGTCTCGGGACGGTTTCAATATTGTGATTCAGAACGTCGGGAGACGATTCTATCACTTTTTCAATCGCTTCTTCCTCCCCTTTAAAATCAGGGATAAGAACTTCAATCTTTATGCCCGGAACCCTGGTTCTCACTTCATTAACGGTCTGCGCGAATATACATGCGCTTTCATAATTCCTGTCATCCCTGTTCACAGAAGTTATGACTACGTGAGTCACCTGCGCGTTGTTTTTCTGAAGCTCTCCAACCGCCTTTGCCACTCTGGCAGGTTCATCCCAGTCAAGCTCGCCGCCCTTTCCAGTCTTGACATGGCAGAAACCGCAGCTTCTCGTGCAGACGTCCCCCAGAATCATGAAGGTAAGAGTGCCGGCTCCCCAGCACTCGCCTATGTTGGGACACTTCGCCTCCTCGCACACTGTGTGAAGACCAAGTTCGCGCACAAGGCCCCTGAGTCTGGTGTAATTCTGACCGCTCGGGATTTTGGCCTTTATCCATCCGGGTTTCTTGCGAATGCCCATTTGGGCAGGCGTCCGGCTTTCAGTGATGACAGATCTCATTTCGGCGTCCTGAAAATCTCATGGGGGGAAGATTGCTCCCGATAGCCGGCAGACTTGTTCTGGAGAAGCTCCACCTCTAGTTTTCCGACTTTTTCCTCCAGGCTCTTTACGGTTTCCCTGCTCCGTTTCAATTCAGATTTTCTGGAATACCCCCTGGAAAGACTGAGCAGGAAAAAAATAAACGCGCCCAGAATAAACGAGATCCCCATTATCCCGGCGCTGTAGACTGCCCAGGTGTACTTATAGGAGAAAAAGCCAAGCTCGATCCTGAACACATGCGTGGCTATTTCGAGGTTCTGGATGAAGAAAAGGGCTACGAAACAGCATATGACCAGGAGAAGAAATCTTTTTACGTGTTTCATCAGTTGTTTGAAAAACGGTTTCGCTACACCTGTGCAACCCATCCAGCGACAACAATGCTTAGAATATCGGTTTTTTGAGAAAATACCAGTTGCATTGCACGATGCTGCGTTAGTAAATCACGTCAGCTATGTAGTAAAGACCGAACCCGGTTTTTACGGGAGAGGCAAAAATCGCACGCTCAGCCAAAGTCTCAGGGAAAACAAAATCAACCAGCGTCTTTCTCTTCACGGGATATTCACTGATCCACGAATCCTCATCCAGGCCACCCAGTTTTCTCGCCTCCGCAATTGCAGTTTCAAGAGTCCCGATTCTGTCAACCAAGCCAAGTTCCTTGGCGCGACTCCCGGTGAATATCTTTCCGTCGGAAAGCAAGGTGACTTTCTCAGCGGAAAGATTTCTTCTTTCAGAAACCGTGGCCTCGAACTGGGAGTGGACGCTGTCTATCAGCGTCTGCAGGTAGGCCTTCTCCGTCTCGGGCATCTTGCGAAGCGGCGAGCCAAGATCCTTGAATTCCCCGCTCTTTATCACCTCGACTTCAACCTTTGCCCACTTAAGCAACTGCTCGTAACTTGCAAACTGCGCTATCACGCCGATGCTCCCGGTTATGGTGCCGGGATTCGCGTAAATCGTGGCGGCCGCGCAGGCGATATAGTAGCCACCAGAGGCGGCAACCGTTCCCATGCTTGCTATAACCGGCATCGCTTCGCCGAGACTTTTCAGTTCCTCGTACACTTCCTGGGAAGTGGCAACGGCCCCTCCGGGGGAATTTATCCTCACCACAACGGCCTTTACGGAATCGGTCTCGCGTATTTTCCTTATGCTTTTAATGTAAGGATCAGAATCGATTATTACGCCGTCTACGTTTATTACCGCGACGCCGTCCCCGCCGGGGCTCCGGGACTGATCGGAGATCAGCACTCCTATAAGGATCCCCACGAAACAGATAATAAAGATGACCAGAAGGGAGAGGAAAGTCTTAAGAAAGAAATTCAAATCGGGGACTTTCACTTTACCACCCGTCAGTCAAGGGCCTTGAGTTTTTCATTCAGGATGTCACCCAGCTTCGAGGAGCCTTCCTGCTGGGACGACACGAAGTCTCTCATCGTGTCTTTCTCCTGCTTTTTCTCAAGTCTTTTGCGGCTGAGGTTCACCTGGTGCTTGGGTTTGTTAAAACCCGTAACAAGGCCGCTTATCTCGTCTCCAACCTTAATCGATTCACGGCTTAGCTCATCATCCTGAAATTCGCGGATCGCGTAAAAACCACTCACGTTGTCGGCAAGCGCCACGGTGACTCCGTTATCAAGGATCTCTTCTATATTGGAAGTGACCACAGTCTCGTTCACCTTGTAGTCCCGAAGCACCTTGTTCCAGGGGTCCGGGGTAAGCTGCTTTACTCCAAGCCCGATTTTCCTCTGCCTCGGGATGACGTTGAGCACCACGAGATCTATTTCCTTCCCGACATCCTCGCTTGAGAAAACCTCAAGGGGGCTTGCCTCTCCCTCCCACCTGAGGTTTTCGGGACGCACGAGCCCGACCATGTCAGGGGCGACCTCGACGAAGACTCCGAGTTCCGTGACGTTTCTTATGGTTCCCGTCAGCCTGGTATTCGGAGGGTTGTTCCGCTTGAACTCATCCCACGGATTCTCCTGTACCTGCTTGAGGCTAAGCGAAATTCTTCTTTCCTTGGGCTTTACCCCCAGAACGGCAACCTCTATCTCGCTTCCTACGGAGACAACTTCGTTGGGGTGGCGGAAATTCTTAACCCACGAAAGCTCGCTCACGTGCACAAGCCCCTCTATCCCGGGTTCAAGCTCGACAAACACGCCGAACTCCGCGGCGAAAACCACTCTCCCCTTGATCCTGCCCCCTACCTCGTATCTCTGCTGTATGGTCTCCCACGGATCCTCCGTGGTCTGCTTCACTCCCAGGGTTATTTTTCCGTTTTCGATCTCAAGGCGAAGAATCTTGACCTGCACGTCCTCGCCCTCCTTGAGAACGTCCCCCGGGTGCCTTACCCTTCCCCAGGAAAGTTCCTCTATCGGAACAAAGCCCTCTATGCCTCCTATGTCCACGAAGGCGCCGGCATCGATTATCTTCACGACGTTTCCCGAAATGATCTGACCTTCCGAGATGTTTGCGAGCGTTTCTTTTTTCTTCTCCTCTCTTTCCTCTTCCAGAATCACCCTTCTCGACACGACTATGCCGTTATCGTTGTTCTGGATAATGCGGGTTTCGATCGTCTGGCCAACCATTTCGTCAAAATCCGCAACCGGCCGCAAGGCAACCTGGGAACCGGGAAGAAAAACCTTAAAGGGGCTGCCCTGCCCTATATCGCAGTTAAAGCCGCCCTTCACTCTGTTTAGAATTCTTGTGGAAACGGGTTCCTTGTTTCTGAACTTCTCCTCAATCGCCTTTTTTTCCCTGATCTGATCCGCTTTCTGCTTGGAGGCCCTCACTGTGTTCGGGTTCGGCCTTTCAACCATCACCTCTATCTCCGAGCCTACCGAGACTTCATATTCGCCGTCCTTGGTTTGAAACTGGTTTATGGGAACTATGCACTCGAACTTGAACCCAAGGTCTATGAAAACAGCGTCAGAGTCAACCCTTATGACCCTCCCCTTCGCTATTTCCCCGTTCTCGGGTTCGCTCAAGCGCGATTCCATGCTTTCATCAAGCAACTCCTCAAAGCTTTTTTCATTTGAATCCGTAATATCATTATCCTGAGTCATTTTGTTTAGCCGCCTTAGCCGTCAGTCTTTTACTAATAAAGGCAAGATTACACGAAAACTGTCTAAAATGGAAAGAGTGGTTGTGAGGAGAATTTATTTTCAGTTTGGTATAAGGGAAATATCCTTTGCGCGAAGCGCTATTGCTGAAACCACCTCTTCTGCGCTCATGTGGGTCGTATCCATTATCACGGCGTCAGAAGCGGGGTGAAGGGGGTTCTCCGCGCGAAGCGTGTCGCGGCGATCCCTTCTTTGAAGCTCGCTTTCAACATCCAGAAGAGAGGTGTCCTCTTGCCCGCTCTGATGAAATCTTCTTTTCGCTCTCTCGGCAACCGTGGCGTCAAGGTAGAACTTGTGCTTCGCCCGGGGGAAAACATAAGTTCCCATGTCCCTTCCCTCAGCCACTATGTTTCCGCCCTCCCCGATCTTTCTCTGGATCGCAATGAGAAACTCCCTTACTTCGCCTAGTTCCGCAAGCTCGGATGAAAGAGAGGATATTTGCTCCGTCCTTATAAGTTCTGAAGCATTGCGCCCGTCAAGAAGAACGCGACCCGCCGCGTCAAACCCCACGGTCGTTTCGGAAAGCAGCCGGGTGAGCGAAGCGGTGTCGGACGGGTCCACTCCCGCCTCTTCCACCTTAAGCGCAACGGCCCTGTACATCGCCCCCGTTTCGAGAAACGAAAAACCGAGCAGCTCGGCAACCCGTCTCGCGACGGTGCTCTTGCCGACTCCGGAAGGTCCGTCTATGGTAACGATATTATCGCTGTTTCGCTTCATTTCCCGTCCCCAAGCGCCTCGAAAAGCGAGAAGAACTCGGGAAACGATATGGAAACGCATCCGGCGTCCCCGATCACCGTCTCCCCCTGGGCCCGCGTGGCCGCAACGGCGAGAGACATTGCGACGCGGTGGTCCCCGCGGCTCTCGCAGCGCGCGCCACGAAGCTCCTCTGTGCCGTTTATAACCATCCCGTCCCGTGTTTCCCGTATGTCCGCGCCGAGTTTTGAAAGTTCCCCGGCCATGGCGCTTATTCTGTCAGTTTCCTTTACCCGAAGTTCCCCGGCCCCGCTTATCACTGTCTCACCCTCGGCAAAACACGCAGCCACGGAAATAACGGGAAGCTCGTCTATGGCCCGGGACACGGACTCTCCCTCTATCCGCACGGCGCGCAGCGGGCAGTGGCGGGCAACTATGTCTCCGACCGGTTCTCCGCAGCACTCGCGGCGGTTCTCAACCGAGATATCGGCACCCATCTCCCGCAGGATATCAAGCGCTCCAGTTCTAAGAGGGTTAAGCCCCACGTTTCTCGCAATGATCTCGGATCCCGGGTTTACAAGCGCAGCAACAATGAAAAAAGCCGCCGAGGAGATATCCGAGGGGATTTCAAGCTCGTTTCCGGAAAACTCAACGCCCGGGCCTACCGAAACGCAGTTCCCGATCGCTTCAACCGGAACTCCGAAGTAGCGGAGCATTCTTTCAGTGTGATCCCGGGTTCTTTCAGGTTCCGTTACGCTGGTCCTCCCCGCGGCGTAGAGCCCCGCGAGCAGAAGCGCAGATTTCACCTGCGCGCTCGCCACGGGAGTCCCGTAATCAATTCCCCGAAGTTCCGAGCCCGTTATGCGAAGCGGGAGGGTGTCTCCCTCTCCCGAGATCACGGCCCCCATCATGCGAAGCGGAACGGTCACTCTCGACATGGGGCGGCTGCGAAGCGAGGAGTCCCCGGTAATTGTGGAGGGGAAGCTCTGGGCGCTCAGCAAACCCGCGAGCAGCCTGGCCGTTGTTCCCGAATTTTCCGCGTCTATTATCTCCCGGGGCGCTTCGAGGCCGAAAAGCCCATTGCCCGAAATTTCCACTTCTCCAGCGTTTACTTCCACCCCGATCCCCATGCTTCTGAAGGCGTTTGCCGTAGCGAGGGTGTCCCGGGAGACGAGAAACCCGCTTGCCCTGGTTTTTCCCCGCGCGAGCGAACCAAGGATAACAGCCCTGTGGGAAATGGATTTATCTCCCGGAGGGGTTATCTCTCCTCTGAACGTTCTGGATTTTCCCTTAAGTATGAAATCGGCCATCTTCAGAGTGAAAATTATATACTTATACTCGGCAAAACAATATATAATACTCAAGCAAGGAAGACCTGCCGGAGCCTATCTTGCCTACGCACGGGATGAAAACTGAAGAAAAAAATATATTCGGCGAAGAGTTAAAAGAATGCAGCACGGATCCGATGACCGGATTTTTCAGAGACGGCTGCTGCAGGGCTGCGGTTGAGGACGTGGGGCTTCATCTGGTTTGCGCGGAGATGACCGAGGAGTTCCTGGCGTTTTCGAAATCCAAGGGGAACGATCTTGTAACCCCCCGCCCCGAGTTTGGTTTCGAGGGGCTAAAGCCCGGAGACAGGTGGTGTCTTTGCGCGCTTCGCTGGAAAGAGGCGCTTGACAGCGGCGTGGCTCCGCCGGTTTTTCTTCAGTCAACCCATGAAGCTGTACTCAAGATCATAAATCTCTCCGATCTTAAAAAGCACGCGGTCGACATATCCTGAGCCTTGATTCCCCTGAATTTACATATACCCTCTTCTCACCGTGAAATACCTCATCCTCCAAGGCGACGGCATGCCCGACCACAAGCTTTCCGAGCTCGATGGCAGGACTCCGCTTGAAGTGGCCGACACCCCGAATCTTGATGCGATAGCGAAGCGGGCGGAGATTTTCGGGACCGCGAAGACCATTCCAGATCCTCTCCCCCCGGGAAGCGACGTGGGAAACCTGGCGGTGCTGGGCTACAACCCGACGAAATACTACACGGGAAGATCCCCCCTTGAAGCCGCGAGCATCGGGGTTTCGCTCGGGGACAGGGACGTCACGGTCCGCTGCAACCTCGTAACCCTCGCGGAGAGAGACGGACGGACGGTCATGGAGGACTACAGCGCCGGGCACATAACGGACGAAGACGCCGCCGGGATAATCGAGGACCTGAAAAAAGAGTTCGACGGGGAGGAGTTTTCGCTGAGCCAGGGGGTAAGCTACAGGCATCTTCTCCTCTGGCGCGGAGGAAACAGCGGTATCCGAACAACTCCGCCTCATGACATTTCCGGAAAGGAAATCGCCCCCTGGTTTCCCTCAGGAGACGGGGCGGAAAAACTCCTCGGCCTCATGGAGAAATCCCGCGGGATACTGAAGGATCACCCCGTGAACGCAAAAAGAAGGGCCGAGGGGGAAAACACCGCCGACTCCATATGGCTCTGGGGCGAGGGAACAAGACCCGACATGCCGTCCCTTCAGGAGCTTTACGGAATCACCGGATCCGTTATATCGGCGGTCGATCTCGTAAAGGGAATAGGCGTATTCGCCGCGATGGAAGTGATCGAGGTTCCGGGAGCGACCGGGTACCTTGACACGAACTACGCGGGAAAGGTAAGCGGCGCTCTTGACTCGCTGCGCCGGGTCGACCTCGCGATGATCCACATAGAGGCGCCTGACGAAACGGGGCATGTGGGAGACGCCCGCCTCAAGATACGGGCGATCGAGGATTTCGACCAGAAGGTAGTGGGGCCTGCGCTTGCGGGGATGGAGCAGTTCGGCGAATACAGGGTGCTTGTGCTCTCGGACCACCCCACCCCCATAGACCTCAGAACCCACTCGAACGAGCCCGTTCCCTTCGCCATACTTGATTCCGCGAACCGCTTGGTAAAAAATGCCTCGCTTGTCTACACCGAGGACAGCGCCGCCTCAAGCGGAATCTTCGTCGAGCAAGGCTGGAAGCTCATGGGAACTCTTGTCCGGAAGTAGAGGCGTTCAGAGATAATACTTAAGCCCGACCGTAAAGGTCCAGATGTCTGTGTCATCCACCTCGAAATCGGCCGTAAGCGGCGTAACGCCGTCGACGCGTATGGATTCGTGGCCTCTGACCCGCGTCCAGGACACCTCGTCGCGGTCAAAACCGCTGAGGCGTGTCCAGCGGACCTTGGCGCCAACTGAGAAATCGTCGCCAAGCGCGTAATCAACTCCGCCTATCACCTGAAAACCGAACCTGGTTTTTCCCAGTTCCGTGTCTATGTCGCTGAGCGTGCCCGCCACGGCCACCTGCCACGGTTCCGTACCCAGGGCGCTCCCGCGCAGGAATCTGGCCGAGTAGCGCATTTCCGTCGAACCCAAACCCGCGCCTCCTCCGATATAGGGCGTAAAGGGCGAGTCGTTGCGCAGGTCGTAGTAGACATTCAGGAAGAAATGATGGGCCCTTAAGTCATACACGTGTTCTGAGGGAGGATCGTTCTCGTCCCATTCGCTCTGCTTTTGATCGAACGTTTCGCCGCCGCCGGAACCGAGGCGCACGAGCTTTCTCTGCGAACCCTGGCGGCGGTTTAGATACTCCGCCTCAAAACGCAGCCCGTTGCCGAGCGCGTATCCAAGAGTTGCGCCACCCATAAACCCCGCGCCGGGGACAAAAACGTTTGCAATGGTAGATATTCTATCGGTGGTGCATTCCGGGTCGGTCGGCGGAGTCGTGCCGGAAGGATAGAGAAACGAATCGCACCGGGTCGGATGATCAATGAAAGACTGGGAAACGTTCAAGTCTCCCGACTTTGAAAATCCCCCTTCAAGCCCGATATAGAAACCTTCCGCCGCGGAATCCGTCACCGACAAGGCGGACGCCAAAAGAACTGCCACAAACCAATAACACCCGTTGCCAGCAAAATGTCTCATGTATTTTCTCCTTGTATCTCTCAACTCAAGAACCGTTCACGGTCAAACAATACCAGCCGAAACGAAAAAGGACTGCGCCGCCGCAAGTGGAACCTTAGTGGAAGAAGACTGGAAACTCATGGGAACGCTTGTCGGAAAGTAGAGCGTTCAGAGATAATACTTGAGCCCTACCGTAACGGTCCAGTTATCCATGTCATCCACTTCAAAATCTGAAGTAAGCGGCGTAACCCCGTCGGCCCGTACAGGTGCGTGGTCCCGGATTTCGGTCCAGGGCACGTCGTCGCGGTCAAAACCGCTGAGGCGTGTCCAGCGGACCTTGGCGCCAACTGAGAAATCGTCGCCAAGCGCGTAATCAACTCCGCCTATCACCTGAAAACCGAACCTGATTTTTTTAAGCGCAGGATTAATGGAGCTGGTTGTGCCTTCCGCGGCATCCTGCCATGGCTCCGTTCCCAGATCGCTCCTGCGCAGGAATCTCGCCGAGTAGCGCATTTCCACCGACCCCATGCCTACACCGGCTCCGACATAAGGCGTAATAGGCGAGTCATTGCGCAAGTCATAGTAAGCGTTCAGGAAGAGATGATGTGCACCGATGTCATACACGCGTTCTGAGGGAGGATCGTTCTCATCCCATTCACTGCTCTTCTGATCAAGCGGATCATCGCTCGCCGAACCGAGACGCACGAGCCTTCTCTCGGAGGACTGACGGCGGTTAAGGTACTCCGCTTCAAAGCGCAGCCCGTTGCCGAGCGCATAACCAAAAGTCGCACCGGCCACAAACCCCGTGCCGGGGCTAAACACATTCGCGACGGTCGATGTTTTATCGGCCACACATTCCGCGTCAGTCGGCGGAGTCGCGCCCGAGGGATAAAGAAGCGAATCGCACCGGGTTGGGTGATTTACAAAAGAATGGGAAATGCCCAGATCTCCCGACTTTGAAAATCCCCCCTCAAGCCCGATATAGAACTTATCCTCGGCCGAAGCCTGCGATGAACCAAGAATCAAAAGTATCGCCACAAGCCAAAAACTCGCATTTGCCGCTGTGTATCTCATGTTATCTTCTCCTTTGCCTGTTAATCCTTTTCAAACCCGCTAAACAATACCCAAAAAACTATCTCTTTTTTACCTCTTCCCAGATCTCGTCCATTTGCTCTGCGGAAAGAGCGGTTATCTCTTTCTCTGCGGTCTGTGCTTTCTCCTCGAACCGGGAGAATCTCTCTATGAACTTCTCAGTGGCCCCGTGAGACGCGGTCTCGGCGTCGATGTCGAGGTGTCTTGCGATGTTCACGACGGAGAAAACGAGGTCCCCCCACTCCTCCCGGCACCTGTCTTTCTCGCCGGCCTCAATCTCACGCTCAAGCTCGGCCAACTCCTCTTTTACCTTCGCAAGAGCCGAGGAAACATCGCTCCAGTCAAATCCAGAGCGGGCCGCCTTCTCGCCGACTCTCTGCGCCCTCATCAAAGAGGGCATGGCTCTCGGTATTTCCTCCAGATCGGGTTTCCCTTTTTTCTCCTTGAGTTTCTCGGCGTTCCAGGTCCTTAAGGCCTCTTCAGCGTCCTTGGCCTTTTTCGCCCCGAACACGTGAGGGTGCCTTCTTATAAGTTTGTCATGGAGCCTCTGGGTGACGTCGCCTATGTCGAACCTCCCCTCCTCGTTCGCTATCTGGGAAATAAAAACAACCTGGAAGAGAAAATCTCCTAGCTCCTCCATGAGTCCGTCCGTGTCCTGAAGTTCTATTGCCTGTATCACCTCGTAGGCCTCTTCAAGAACGTACGCCCGAAGCGACTCGAGCGTCTGCTCTCTGTCCCATGGGCAGCCTCCCGGAGCGCGAAGACGCCTCGCAAGTGAAACTATATCCTCGAAAGTCTTTTTCTCTTCCATAGTTCCTGGAGCAACTAGACCCGAAACCTCTTGGAGCATCGAGTCAGGTTTTCGTTTCCGTCGCGCGTCACCAGAACCACATCCTCTATCCTGACTCCACCGAGATGCTCGTAGTAAAGACCAGGCTCGACCGTAACAACGTTTCCCTCCCTTAAAATCTCCTTCCCGAATCCGATCCGCGGCGGCTCATGTATGTCAAGCCCGAGGCCGTGTCCCGTGGAATGTATGAAGCCCTCGGGGCTTCCAGAACCCGAAGCCGTGGTCGCAAATCCGCGTTCGGTGAAAAAATCCACTACCGCGTTGTGCACATCTTTTGATCTCACGCCATCTTTTATCATGGAAAGTGCGATTTTCTGGCCGCGCAAAACGGTATCGTACATCCTTAAAAGTTCCGCCGAAGGCTCACCCTTAACAACCGTTCTCGTCATATCGCCAAAGTAGCCGTTCTCCTGGGATCTCGGGAAAATATCGATCACCACAGGCCACCCGGCCTTAAGAGGGCCCGAACCCTTCTCGTGGGGCATAGAGCCCTGAACCCCTCCGGCCACTATGGTGTTCGAAGCCAGATACCCCCGTGCGGCAAGATAGGAGCTTACGGCGGAGCGCACTATCTCGGAGGTAAGGGGCTTGCCGTCATGGTAAAGCACGGAACCCTTCACCACTGAACCCGATATAATTGAAACAGCAATCCTCATGGCCCATGCCGTAGCGGAAAGCGCCTTCCTTATGAGTAGGACTTCCGCCGGGGATTTTCTGAGACGCTCAGGAAAAAGAAAATCTGTCTTCGCGGTCTTGACGAAAAAACCGGCTCTCCGCAGCGCGTCGGCATAGAAAACCGGAAAGCGCCTCTGAACAATCAGGCTCCTTATTCCCCTTTCCTTAAGAAGAGCCGCGGCCACCTCCACGATGCCGGGACTTTTCCTTCTCCCGCCGCTAATCCTGCCGACGCATTCCCTCAGGGAAACAACCCGTTCCACCTTTGCCTCTTTTTTTCCCCGTTCAAGTTCAAGATCGCTAAGAACCAGGGTTCCCTCTCCGTCGTGCTCGAAAAAGATAACGGGATCCGGAACGAAAAAACCGGTTCGGTGGAAAAGGTCCGAGTTGCGCTCGCTCGAATCGATTATCAGGTAGGCTGTTCTGCTCACGCCGAAAACTATACAGCAAACCCGGGCGGGCGGGCAAACCGAGATGAATGTCCGTGGCCGCACAAGCGGTCCCGCTTTGACAATTGTTGCCCGCGGATGTATTTTGTTAGGTGGAGTGGTAAAAGAAATTTACACTGCGAGGAGGCAGAGGAAATATGTTTTCCGTAACTCCCAAAGCCGTAGATGAAATAAAAAGGCTTCTTGCCGAAGATGATATTGAGAACGCGTTTCTTCGGGTGAGGATAGTGCCCGGCGGATGTTCCGGGTTTTCTTACGAGATGGGATTTGATGACGAGACCGATGAAGGAGACAACATGATTGAATCCGGAGGCATAAAAGTCGCCATTGACGAGATCAGCTATACCTATCTCGACGGAGCGGTTCTGGACTTCAAGGATGGTCTCAACGGAACGGGCTTTGCGATCGAAAACCCGCACGCGACCGGTTCCTGCGGCTGCGGACAGTCTTTCACCGCATAGAAAAAATCCACAATATTCAGACTTTCCCCCACAAAACCCTTGCCAAGTACCGTAGGGAATCTTCGCGCGGAGGATTCATTTAGGGCTGGCAGGCCGGAAAAACGGACTTCTTAGCCAGTTTACGGGTAACAAGTCATGGTTTTCGGGAAAACGAATTTGATTATATAATTATATTTAGCGGATTCGCTAAACGGTTACCTACAGAACATACCATGGCATCGACGGCAAAAACACTTCAGGCCCACGAGGAAGCAAAGAGCTTTGACAGGATAAAGTCAAAGCACCTGATCGGAACCCTCTTTACCGACTTTACTCCCTGGAACAAGCTCTCGGGGTTCAGGAACTTTCTCCACGCCCCCTCGGGCAAGAAGGTTGAATTCGCTAACGACCCGGCCGTAATAGTAGGCACCGCCGTGTTCAAGGCCACCGGAGAGGAAGTGGCCGTAATAGCCCAGCAGACCCCTTCAAGCGAAAAGGAAAGAACGAAGCTTAACTTCGGAATGGTAAAGGCCGACGGTTACGGGCTCTCGTTTTGCATGATGGAATACGCCGAGCAGAACCGTCTCAAGCTCTTCACCTTCATCGACACCGTCGGCGGAGACCCCTACGAGTACTCAGCCGAAAAACTCCAGTCCTGGCTCATTTCCTACTGCCAGTCGAAAATGATTTCCTTAAGAACGAAAACGATAACCACCGTGCTCGGGCTCGGGGGGAGCGGGGGCGCGATCGCAATACAGCTTGGACACAAGAGACTGATGCTCTCCCGAGCCGAATATTCCGTGATAACCGCCGAAGGCTGCTCCGCCATTCTTTTCAGAAGCGCGGACAAGGTGGCGGAAGCCCTAGAAGTGCTGCAGCCCACGGCAAATCACATGAAGAAATACGGAATAATAGACGAGGTAGTTAAAGAACCCCCTCTTGGAAAAAACAATTATATCGCCGCGACCCTAAAGAACCTGCAGGCCTCCCTCACCGCCGCCTCGAAGGAACTTGACCGCTACGACGTGAGGCACCTGCGAGAGGAACTGCGAAGGAAGATCGAGCGCTGCGGACGGATAAAAAAGCAGCAGAAAATCTACGAGGGAATCTCAAAGAAAATAAAGGCCTGGCTTCCCAACTACTTCAGCGGAAAAAAGGAGAATCCCGACATTTCGGAAATGCAGATAGCCATCTACGGGGCGGAACCCCATTTCTGCAACGACGAGAAGGACGGCCAGGGCAAAATCATACGCCCCGGCTGCAAGAAACAGCTTACGAAAAAGGAACTGCACGCGAACAATTCTTCGTGTCCTTACTGCGGCCGCCCCGAAGCACTTAGTTCCGATGACTATCTGGACTTTCTTCTCGACGAGGCGTCCTTCCACGAAATAGAACCCGCGCTCTCTCTTGAAGACGTGGATTCCGTCTACAAGTTCTTTAACTATTCGTCTTCCAGGCAGAAGCTTGCCGGGAAAACCGACTCGAAAGATTCCCTGGTAACCGGTTACGGAACCATGTTCGGCATACCCGTTGCGGTGGCTACTTGCGATTTCCGGTTCATGGGAGGGTCAATGAGTTCAGTCTTCGGCGAGAAAATGAACAGAGTCGTAAGCTACGCCATAGAGAACAGGCTTCCCTTGGTAACCGTGACGGTAAGCGGAGGCGCGCGGATGCAGGAAGGAACCGTGGCGCTCTACCAGATGGCGAAGACCATATCCGCGATAATGAGGCTCAAGGAGCACGGGCTTCCGAACATCTCCATACTCGGCCACCCGACAACGGGAGGGGCTCTCGCGAGCTACGCAGTTCAGGGAGACTTCCTGATAGCAGAGAAAAAAGCGACCATAGCTTTTGCGGGAGACCGCGTCGTGAAACTCACAAGCGGCGGCCGAGGGGTCGACCCGAAAATAATGTCCTCTGAATTCTACGAGGAACACGGAGGAGTTCACCTGGTGGTTGAAAGAAGCCAGATAAAACCCGCGATTTCGGGCCTGCTTAAGTTCCGCGGGTTTAAAAACAGCTTGGACACGGGAGCTTTTCACCAGCGCCCGAACGACACGTTTGAGGACGACTGGCTTTAGCCGCCGCAAAAGAGCGGACGCTTGCCCGAAAACCTTTTTCGGAACCAGGGAAACCGATCAGAAATTAAGCTTTCCTCTCAGCATGATTCCGTGCTCAGGCTTCTTCGCATCGCTCTGCCTTCGCTCGGTTTCAAGGCTCAGACTCGTAGAACGCCCGAGATCCAGACGACTGCCGAGGCGGTACTGTCGCCACCCGTCTGCTCTCATCCTGAGTCCGCTGTAGGGAGTGAGAATCCCGTCCCCGCCGAGAGCCGGGAGTCCGTATCCGAACTCCGCGTCAAGATGCAGACTGTTGTCTCTGCCGTATTCTGACGACACCCCTTCCGCTCCGCGCTCCCAGAGATTCTCAATCCCGCTTGAAGTGTCTCCCCATCCGGGAGCCACGCTGAACAGCGCGCCTTCTTTGTCCGCTCCCGTATCGAAGATCACGGTTCCTCCAACTCCCCATTGACTGAACTCATCGGAACTGTGCACCGCCAGCCAGCGCCCCCTGCCCGCAATGCTAAGACCCATATCCGGGTCTTCGAAGAGGAAACCGCCTCCGATTTCAACCCCGGTGCCCGTCTCCCCGTCTCCCCCGTCGTGGCGAAGAGCGACCTCCACAAGGGGATTGAACCAGGCTCCGGACGCGAAGCGGTACTCGTAGCTTCCCTCCATGCCGAGGCGCAGCTGGTGTACACCCACGGATGAGTCATCAATCAGGTAATCTTCGCCCTCCACGTCCATCCATACCTTAAACGCTTCACCTTTAAGCGAGAAGGTAGTGTCTCCCAAGTCAAACACTCTGCCACTTCCTCCCGCGGCCACCGACTTGTAGCTGAGGTCGCCTGAAGCGACGCTCTGGACTTCTTCGTCGTCTATGTCTATTTCCCCGCGTCCATAGCCGATTGCGCCCCAGAGGTAAGCATCCTCGGACATAAGCCACGCGATGTACGGAGACACGCTGAGCATCTTCACATGGTAATCTCCGCTTCCTCCCTCCCCCGGGGTGGAGTCCGTGTAATCGAAATCTCCCTTCGTCAAAGCGACGGAAATTCCCGTCAGCACATTCTCGGTTAACCGTCTGTCGACCCCGAGATAACCGCTTGTTATGCCGCCATCCCAGCTCAGGTTTTCGCCGCTTCTGCCGACCGAGAGGGCGCTGTAGTCCGCCTTGCCCCAAAACGCCATATCGCCCCGCCTCTCGATGAGATTCGGTTTTCCGCCCTCGTCAATCCACATATCCTCATCCTGAGGATATTCCCTCCGTAATTCTTCCGGTAATTCTTTCGAATGTTCCCCGGCATGCTTCTTGGGAGCTTCCTTAGGCCGCTGTTTTGTTGGATATTGCTTTGGTTTCCTAGGCATCCCTCCGGCCTCGATTATGAATGAAGACCCGTAGAGCAACTCCTCGAGGCTGAGCTCTTCCGACAGTTCCGGATCATCCCATATATCAATTCCGATGACATCGTGGAGCCCCGCGTGCTGATCCATAAGCCTGAACATCCCCGTACGCTCAAAGGATCCCGAAAGGACGCTGTCAAGACGCCAGGCAAGCGCGTCAAGGGAATTCCTCGCCAGGGTCCTCCCGAACTCGGGAAGAATGCTGAGGCTGACGCGCCTCAGGCGCCGGGAGGCGGAAGTGCTCGTCTCGGCCGTGGCCTCGGCCGAGGCGTCTCCCGGACCCACGGCGTTCACCGCGCGCACCTTGAAAGAATAAACGGTGCCGTCTTTAAGTCCCGTGACCACATAGCTCGTTTCATTTGTCTCCATGGGACCGCTGTTATCTATGGATATCCAGCTGCCGAACGAGCCGCTTCCCTCCTTCTGGACGTACTCGTAACTGGTGATCGGAAGACCGCCGTTATCCGCAGGCCGCTCCCACATAAGCGTCGCGCGCTGATCGCCCGGAGCCACCGTCAGATTGCGCGGGGGGCCGGGCACGGTGGCAGGCGTGGCTTTCACCGGTCTTGACCCGGGACCGGGACCGATGACGTTCACCGCGTGCACCTTGAATTTATAGGTCTCTCCGTTGGTAAGCCCGGCGACAGTGTGGGTAGTGGATTTTCCCTTGGTCGAGATCCACGGGCCATCATCAATCATGTATTCGTAGTACTTAATAACGCTTCCGCCGTCATTCGGGACCCTCCAGCTAAGCGTTACCTCGCCGTCACCGCGCCCCGCAGTTAAATTCGCGGGAGCCTGCGGAACCTTTGCCGTTGGAGCCGGGGCGGACTTCGTCACCTCGGAGTTGGGTGCCCTCGTGTTTGAAGACGGAGGTGCGGGCTCGGTAACGTTGATTGTTACGTCGATGGTATCTTCCTCGCCGCACGGATCCGTTACGGAAACCGTGACCGTATAAGAATCTTGCGTATCGTAGTCAAGCGCCGACTTGGTCTTTATCTGCCCGGGAGAATTGTCATTCTCAATGGAAAACGAATCGCCGTCCCCATCGTCAAGCGAGTAGGTGAGCCTGATTTGCTGACCGGCGTCTCCATCCTCAGCCGTAACCGGCGTCCCGACATTTACTCCGGACCTCGTGTTCTCAGCCACAGAAAACGTGGGTGGTGAGATTTTGAACTCGGGCGCCTCGTTTTGGTGGTTTGGAGGGCATGTGTCCGTTACCGCTTCGTTTGAATCCGCATACGCCATGTCGGTGTTGGAACCGTGCCCGTCCGTGTAGGATGCCTTTGCCCGCAGAAGATGATTCAGATCTCCTGTGGACGGCGTGTAGGTTGCGGTCGCAGAACCGCTGCTCGTGGCGCCGGGGATATTCGTGAAAGTCCCGCCGGATGACTTGCGCTGCCACTGCCATGTGATACCCGTTACACCGTCGTCAGGATCCTCCAATTCAGCGGTCAGCTCTATTCCCACATTCGGAGAATAACTAGACAGGGTCACGGTCCCATCTTCCTCAACATTGGTTACGTTAATGGTCACGGTGGTCGTAATCTCCGTGGTTCCGTCCGTGACTTTAACTTCGACCGTGTAAGAACTTTTGACTTCGTAGTCAAGCGCCGACTTGGTCTTTATCTGCCCGGAGGAATCAATGGCGAACGAATCGCCGTCCCCATCGTCAAGCGAGTAGGTGAGCGGTTCACCTTCCGGATCCGTAACCCCGATCGGCGTCCCGATGTTTACTCCAGTCCCCGTGTTCTCGTCAACAGAAAAGGTGCTCGGTGGCGGATCAGGATCAAAGGAGGGCGCCCAGTTTACTGCAGGAACCTTGCTGGCGGATTCCGCCTCCGCGCTTTTATTGGGACCGTGGCCATCGTCATAAGAGGCCACCGCCCGCAGGTATTTATCCTCGTCATCTTCAACATTCGGATCGCCGTCGGCAACCGGCGTGTAGGTCGCGGTCGCAGAACCGCTGCTCGTGGCGCCGGAGATCGGATTCCAGTTGCTTTTGTCAGCTGACCTGTACCATGTCCACTCGACATTCGCTATAGAACCGTCAGGATCAGTTAAAGTCGCAGTTAACGCCGTCCCGATCTCGAGCTGCGAAAAAGACAGGGCCACCGTTCCAGGTTGATCCGAAGGAGGAGGTACGCCTTCTGTCGTGGCGCTTGCTATGTTTGAAGGATCGCTTGTGCCCTCTGAGTTAATAGCCGAAACCTGGTAGTGTCGCGTGGCGCTGGGAGGGAGGCCGCTATGGGTATATGTCGTGTCCGCATTGCCAGTGTCGGACTCAAGATCATCCCAGTCGTTGCCACCATTCTCTGAGACCTCGATTTTGTAGCCTTCCACATAGGAGTTGGGAGCACGCCAATTAAGCACTATCATGCTCTGCCCCTTAGCTTCCGCTTCCAGGTTCGTAGGCTTAGCCGGAGCGGTGATAACGCATACAACCCCCGCATATTCATTGCTTTTGCAGTTATGCTCCCCCCAATAACCAGACTCTCCGGGTTCAATTTCATTACCTGCACCAGAACCAGCCCTAGCACAATCCATCAGCTTGTTGTCCACAGTATTATCACCTTGGCCACAGAGCAGATCATCAAGCCAGAATTCGCCGTTATGACGATGCGCTCTCGTCGGTCCGTCCAGCCTCAACAGAGTCTTAGCGTATCGTGAATTGGGGTAATTTAATTGCCCGCACGCGACTCTTGCCTCGTGACTCGTGAAATAGTCATCGCACACCCCCTTCCACATCCCGTTATACTCAACTTCGAGCCTGCCTATGTCAGTCGTAACCGTACAGCTGTTCGTGACCGTGGTATCGCACAATCGAAGATCCCCGTTGGCAGCGTGTGCGGTTACGGAAAGAACCGCTAGCGGCAAAAGCACCGCCAGCAGGAGGCAGATCCTGCTTTTCAGGATTGCTGTTTTTCTAATAAAAGATGAGGAACGCAGGGCCTTTAGGCAAAAGAGCGTCAGTAAGGTTTCAAGTAACCCAAAATCCGCCCGGTTCGGGACTGGCTTGGCCCTTTCCTTGCCTGGATGCGGGGACAAGAGGGGTTTTCGCTGGCACTCTACCCGAGAGACAAGCCGCTTATGTTCCACCATGTTAGCCGGTCTTTATATGAAGAATGCGGGGGATCCGAAAAAAGACGACCCGACTTTTCTTCAATAATTTAGGTCTCGCGGCACACACACGCATGCCTGAGACGAAAAGAACCCTTCCGATTTAATCCGTTAAGGGGAAACTCCGGTTGAATCGCCCCTCCATACACAACATATTGTAGTTTAATGAGGGGGTAATGTCAATATATTCATGTAAATTCGAATATTTACGTCACGAACCGGGCAAAAAACGGGGCCCAAAGACACAATTTCCGCATACGATGGAAGGCTCGCTTAAAGGGACATGTGAGAAAACGGCAGAAAATACAGTTGATCAGGTGGCTGCAGGCGGGTCGGGTTTCTCTGAGTAGGTGCCGTCTAGCCCCATTATTCTTGAGATTTCCTCTGGAGAATCGAGTATCTCCCCCTTGTGCATCTTGTAAAGGAAGTTCGCGTTGTCCCTAGGGGCCTCGCTTTTTATGTTGGGGTCGAAGAAAACCTCTTTTGTGTGAACGAGCCCCGCGCGGTTGTAGGAGGAAAGCTCGTATTTCATACCCATCCTAAGCGCGTCGCACGGGCAGGCCTCGACGCAGAAGCCGCAGAAAACGCAGCGCATGAAATCTATGTTGTAGACCTTGGGCCTTCTCTCGATGCCGTAGTCGTCGGCAGGTTCAGAGACTATGGAGATGGCCTGGGTGGGGCAGGCGATTTCGCAGAGCTTGCACGCAACGCATCTTATCTCCCCCTCGTCATCGCCCGGCATCACGTGAAGTCCCCGGTAGTTCTCGGGAAGAGCCTTTACTTCCTCGGGGTACTTTACGGTTATCGGCTGAAAATGCGTTATATGCCTTATGGTGATCATAAGACCCCTCAGCACCTGGGGAATATAGAGTTTTTCCCAGAAGGAGAGTTGCGGCCGCTTGAGCACTTTTACGTTAATCGCCATAGCAACCATCTATATACCACAGAAAAGGAAAATACTGAACCCCTTAGCGGAAAAAACTGTGGCGACGGCGCAGGATGAGGAGAAACGCAACCGCCGAGACCGAAAGAAGCCAGAGCGCGCTTTCGCCGTCTCCAAGAACGAGCTTGCCCGCGCCTATCATGAAACAGAGGAGGAAAGACACCACAAGCGACCAGTTAAGAAAAACCGAAGAAAAAACTCCCCGCTGCGGCGCAACCCCCGCCCTCTTCCGGACAGGCGACCAGAGGCCCGGGGGCCTTACCCTCGAGTAGAATGCCGAGAGTTTTTCCCAGGACTCGGGAGAGGTAACGAAAGTAGCCACAACCCAGCAGGTTATCGAGACGGGAACAACAAGTATCTGGTGGCGCAGTTCCAGCGGAACTCCCTTCGCTTCTGTGTAGAGAATCAAAACCAGTATGGTCGCAAGCGACGAGGCAAGCGCCACTATCTCGCTCCAGGCGTTTATCCTCCACCAGAACCACCTCAGTATCAGCACGAGGCCGATTCCCGAACTCATTGCCCAGAGAAATATCCATGCGTCCCCTATGTTCTTTATCTGAAGCGCCACCACGCCCGCGATGACGGCAAGCACGACGGTCGCGATCCTTGAGACCCGCACGTAATGACCCTGCGGGGCGCTTTGGCGCACGAATCTTCTGTAGAGGTCGTTCACGAGGTACGACGCGCCCCAGTTAAGGTGGGTGGAGACCGTGGACATAAACGCCGCGAGAAAGGAAACCAGCAGAAGGCCCCGAAGGCCCGGAGGGAGAAAATCCCTTATCATCACAAGGTACATCGACTCGTCGTCCCC
Organism: Candidatus Dadabacteria bacterium; assembly: GCA_022819805.1. Lineage (GTDB taxonomy): Bacteria > Desulfobacterota_D > UBA1144 > Nemesobacterales > Nemesobacteraceae > Nemesobacter. The sequence continues at coordinate 20,207 of JAJEGO010000014.1, read as the reverse complement.
GCCCGTCACCCCCGCCGCTTCGGGAAAGATCACGACCGAGGCCAAGGCGACCAGGACCCAGGGCCAGAGGCGGAGCACGTAATGGTTAACCGCGAACCAGGCGGTGCCCGCAAGCGCGTGTCTCTCGTTCTTCGCGGAGCACAGGCGCTGTATGAAATAGCCTCCCCCGTCCGCGTTGTGGGAAGACCACCAGACGACGGTCATGAAGACAAGGAAGGTGAAAAAATCAGAAGAGAAAAACTCTTCGCCGCCTGTGGGCTGCGTGATGAACATGGAAGTCTGCTCCGGGGGAAGTTCCGCTATTTTGCTTACGAACTGACTGTACCCTCCGACCGCGTCAGAATTTATGACCACAACGGCGAGTATGATCGTGCCGCCCAGCGCTATTGCGTACTGCACGAAATCCGTTATCACGACTCCCCAGAGCCCGGAGAAAACCGTGTAGACGAGCACGATTCCGACGCAGAGCGAAACGGCGTATATCTGCCCGACTCCGAAAAAGACCTCAAACACCTTGGTCATGGCGGTGATCACCCACCCCATGACTATGAAATTGAAAATCGTCGAGAAATAAAACGCCTTGAAGCCGCGGAGAAACGCCGCGGGGCGGCCCCCGTAGCGAAGCTCTATGAGCTCGTTGTCGGTTATCACCTCCGCCCTTCTCCAGAGCCTTGAGAAAACCACTATCACGAGCGCGTGGCTGAAGATGTAGTTCCACCAGAACCAGTTCTTCCATATTCCCTCGGTTCTTATCCACCCCGTTATGGCAAGGGGAGTGTCGGCGGCGAAAGTGGTGGCGACCATGGAGGTTCCAAGAAGCCACCAGGGAAGCCCGCGTCCCGAAACGAAATAGTCAGAAAGACTCCCCGACGCCCTTCTTGAAAAATAAAAGCCCACGCCCAGGGAAAAAACCAGATAGAGACCAACAAGCATCCAGTCTATGGCGTAGAGCTTCATAGCGTTATTTTCACCGGAAGCCTTGCCGCAGAAGACCTCTCTCCCGTGAGAACCTCCGCAGCCGCCCGGCCCGCCGTGGGCGAGGAATCAAAAAGCGAGACAACAGTATCGAAAAAAGGAAACCCGGCGGCAGGATACGGGGAACCGAAGGTAATCAGGACTTTTTCACCCGAGAAAGAGGAGAAATCCTTTATGCGATCCATTACAGCCCGGGGAACAACGCTGTTTTCCGTCCAGCCCGCCGGAGCGGTTGATAAAACGCATACAAGCGGGCGATCGTCGCGAAGCTCCGGTGCCTCGGACCAGGAAAAACTCTTCTCCACCGCCACTCCCCCCTCGGAGAGCCCCCCGCAAAGTCCGCCGAGAAGCTCTTCTGTGTCTTCCGTACCGAAATGCAAAACTGAGACTTTCCTGCCGCGAAGAGCTTCTCCTCGCAAAACGCAGACCGAGCGGCGGGTAATTTCCCTTGCCTCTCCGGCGTTTCTCTCAAAATCGGGCGTGCTCTCTTCTTCGCCGCCCGAGGCGAAAAGCTTTTTCGCGTAGAATATCCTGGAAAGAGACTCTGCCCGGGCGGGATCCTGAAAAAAATCCTCCTCCGCGCATCTTTTAAGGAAGCCCTCGGGATCTCTGGGATCCAAAACAATATCAACCCCGCTTGCAATGGCGGCCAGAATGTTTTCCTCTTCCCGCTCCTCTCCCCCCAAGGCGTCCATCCTGAAGGAGTCAGAAACAACCAAGCCGCTGAATCCCAGTTTTTCCCGCAGGAGGCCGTGCAGGACCGGCTTTGACAGGGTGGCCGGGGCACCGAGCGGGTCAAGAGAGGGAAAACAGACATGAGCCGGCATCACGCAGTGAAGCCTTTTCGCAATCGCTTCTCTAAAAGGCGCAATATCCGATTCCATAAGACGCTCTAAGGATCTTTCGACGCTTGGGAGCCGGGCATGGGAATCCTCCAGGGCGGCGCCGTGGCCGGGAAAATGCTTTGCGCAGGCAAGCACTCCCTCTTTCTGCAGGGTCTCCGCGAAGACGCTTCCCAGTCTTGAAACGACCGCGGGGTCATCTGAGAACGCCCTCACGTTTATTATCGGGTTTTTGGGCTCGGTATTTATGTCAAGAACGGGGGCAAAACCAAGGTTAAGGCCGCAGTACTTCATCTCCCGGGCGGTTATAACGGCCTGGCGTCTCAGGGCCTCCTCGTCGTCCATCGCCCCCTGGGCCATCGCGAAGGGAAAAAGGGTCGCTCCCGAGACCCGCTGACCGAGGCCCCTTTCAACGTCGCAACCGAAGAGAAGCGGGAACTCGGACAAGGACGCAAGCCTACCGGTGGTTTCCCTCACCTGCTCAACTTCCCCGTTGAATACTATGAAACCGCAGACGCAGAAATCCCGCACGAGGAGTTCCGCCCTCCTGACGGAATCGGGATCTCGAAAATCGATCCTCGGCATAATAAACTGCGCCGAGCGACGGGGCGCGGTGAGATCTTTTGACGAGAAAACTGCCGGATTCTCATACATTTACTATATTCTTCCCGATTGAGATTTTCCCCAGAACCGTGGAGTCTCGGGCTCCCGTGACTTCCGGCACGTTGGCCCGGTTCCCGCACACGGTCTCATTCGCGAGTACCGCGAATCCCACGGCTTCCTTGGCATCCGCGGGAATACCGTATTCATCCGAAAGCCGAAGCCGCGTCGGAGCGAGTTTTTCGCGAAGCCTGGAAACCATGAGAGGGTTTCGGGCACCACCTCCGCTCAGTATCACTTCCTCCACATCCGCGCGAGGATAGATGAATCTTTCGTAGGCCGAGACTATGGAACAGACGGTAAATTCGACAAGCGTGCGCAGAAGATCGGGCAGGGAGATGTCCTTTTTTTCTACAAGCAGAAAAAGCCTTGTGACCATTTCCTCTCCAAAAAGCTCCTTGCCGGTCGATTTAGGGGGCTCTATGTCGAAGTAAGGATTTTTCATGAGGCTGCGCAGGAGATCTTCTTTAACCGAACCTTGCTTTGCCATCGCACCGTCCTCGTCAAAGCTCTTCTCGCCTCCCGATGCAAGGCGCGCCACCGAATCGATCAGGGAATTGCCGGGGCCCGTATCGAACGCCAGAAGCTCCCTGGGTTTCCCCGCAACCAAAGTGCAGTTGGAAATACCCCCTATGTTCTGGGCGATTATGTTCTTCCCGGTTCCAGAGAACAGCAGGTAATCCACGTAGGGCATAAGGGGAGCACCTTCTCCGCCAGCCGCCATGTCCCTCGTCCTGAAATCTCCCACGGTGGTAATTCCCGTTGCCTCGCATATAACGTCAGCTTCGCCGAGCTGAAGAGTTGAAGAAATATCCCCCCCGAGAGAGGGCGGATTGTGAAAAACCGTCTGGCCGTGGGTGCCCACAAGATCCACGTCGGTCGTTTTCAGGGATGCTTTGCTGAGAAGATCAAAGACTGCGGCGGCAAACTCCCGGCCGAGGAGGAAATTGAGGTCGGAAAGGGAACCGGCGTTTAGGGAACCGATTGAGAGAAGAAGCCTCCTCGCGGCATCGGAATACTCCCGGCAGATAAAGTCTTCGATCCGCACTTCGGTATCTTCTCCCGAGCCGCGAATTCTCACCAGCGCCGCGTCAATACCGTCCATTGAAGTCCCGGAAATGAGTCCGATGATGAGTTTTTCCTTTTTTGAAATTATCGGACGAAGCCAGTTCACGGAGAGAAAGCTACCTGATGAAACTGGTCTTGGGCAGGAACATTCCGTAGCAAAGGGAAAGGGTCGCTCCCGAGACCCGCTGACCGAGGTCTCTTTCAACGCCGCAACCGAAAAAGCACAAACTCAGATAAAGTCCTCGATCTGCACTTCTGTATCCTCTAACGCAGCCTGGATAGTTGGAGCCAGCAACCTTGGAATGAATGATTGTACGGAAACCATGGGGAATCGTCTTAGCGGTCGATTTGCGGTTTGACAAGCGTCCAGATTACGGATTTCCCATTCTGGGGGATATGGTTGCAAGGGTTTTCTTTAAGGATTCGCCGTTCTCTCTTAGCAAACTGACAGATTCTTCAGGCGAGAGACCCCCGAGTTTCATTACCACGGCAACTTTGAGGTTCCCGCCTGCTTCCCTGAAAAGCGAGGCGGCTTCTTCTTCCCCCACACCGCATATCTCCATTATGATTCTCCTTGCCCTGTCGGCAAGTTTTGAGGACGTGGGTTTAAGGTCAACCATCAGGTTCCCGTAAGTTTTTCCGAGGAGCACCATGGCGGCCGTCGTAATCATGTTAAGTGCCATCTTGGTCGCGGTCGCGGCCTTGAGCCTCGTTGAGCCCACTATCACTTCCGGACCGACGAGAAGGGGTATGACCAGGTCGGCCGGGGCGTTCTCCGGCTCGCTGCAGCTTATAAGTATGGTAGCGCAGCCGACTGTCCGCGCGTATTCAAGGGCCGATATCACAAACGGCGTCCCGGAGCTTGCCGCGATTCCCAAAGTCACGTCGTCCTCTGAGAGTTTTTTGCCCCGAAGAGTCTCCACCGAAGCCGTTGCGGAATCCTCAGCACCCTCAACCGAATTCCATACCGCGTCTCGCCCTCCCGCCATAACCGCCTGCACCCTTTCGGGATCCGTCCCGAAAGTCGGCGGACATTCGGCGGCTTCCATCACCCCGAGGCGCCCGCTTGTTCCCGCCCCGACGAGAAAAATTCTGCCGCCGCATTCAAGTGAGCGGAAAACCATTTCCGCCGCCCGTGAAATGGAGCCCTTTTCTCTGGAGACGGCCTCAAAAGCCTCCCGGTCCTCACCACCTATAAGATCGATGATTTCCGAACACGAAAGTTCGTCAATATTGACCGTTCTCGGGTTTACTTTTTCTGTGAGCAGGTGTCCTGTCCGGCGAGTCTTATCCACGGAGAACATTATATCTGAAACGCGGGTCGGTTATCTGGAGAACCATCCCCAATCACGGGTTTGATTTGTAGGCGATATCCGTATAAAGTCCTCTGGGTATTGCGGGTGTAGCTCAGCTGGCCAGAGCATTGGCTTCCCAAGCCAAGGGTCGCGGGTTCGAATCCCGTCGCCCGCTCTCACTCTCCACAGGCCGTATTTGAATTCTGGTTGTCACGCTAATATCAAATGTGCCCGATTCCTATTGACAAATCCGCCACCGTTTTATTGATAAATTCACCCTCTCTTCGGCAATATTTGAGCTTTCCATTGGAAAATTCTTGCTTTTCCCAATGTTCTTTAATCCGCAATAAGTAGTTATGGGTTTGGCTTCCCTAACGCTCGCCTCTTACAATCGTTGATTCTGCCTATGTCGCTACTAAAAAATTTGGCACATATTTCCATATAGTCTGCTATCCGTTCCATCTCTTCCCATTCATACGACCCTGGCGAAGTTAGTATATTTTCTGCCAGTTCAGATACAATCATGCACTCTCTGTATAGAGCGAGTTCTGTATCGTTGCAACCGGCTTTTACATCAACTGGTAAAAACAGGATGCAACAAACTAACAACAAGAAAATTGCTCTTTTCATAGCAACCTTCTATATCTGTTCCGGCGTTGCATCAATCGGTTCAATTACATTCTTGACTGGACATCCCCGAGACTCAGACAGGCAAACCCCATTTCCAACCGTGTTTTTTCTCTTTGACGACCCGACCCTCTCTGCGTAATTCCCACAAAAAGGGTCTAATCAAGTTTCTACAACCACACCTATAAGGTATAGCGAGTTTTTCTGAAATTTCTCTAACTGTAAGCCAGCCGTTTGTACGCAGGACACTCAAGATTGCGACATTGAGGTTTTCGGTTCCTGTCTTTGCTAGTTTTTTCGAGTCCATGCTCAATTGAACACCCCTCGGGCTTTTCGGATAGTGGATATTACCTGATAACGTTTGACGGCGTAAAATGGTATCCCGAAAAAATTATAAGAGACTTTGACGATTAAGAGATTTAAACGTCTCCATCTATTCTCTCTTGGTTAGGATTATATATAACTCCCAACCAGGTTAATTGTCGTGTCTCGGCAAAGTGCTTGACGTTATTTCTTCACGACTTTTTCTCGAAAACCAGATACTTAAGGCCGAAAAAATTCCAGAAAAGCGTGAATATCAAAGACACCGCGGCTCCTATGTTCGCCCACACCGTGGAGGAGATGGACCCTCCCGAACCGCCGAACTCGGCGACCACGTAGGAAGCGACCGCAACGTTTATCACAAGCCCCACGCCCACTACGGCGAAGAATTTTATTAGCTGGTTCATCCACCCCTCGGCCCCATTGCTTTGAAACGTCCAGAACTTGTTCCACGCATACCCATTAACGTTCGCCAGGATAAAGGAAGCCGCCTTGAAAACCGAGTAGAGAATCCCCTCGGCCACCCCGGAGTAATAGATGAGCAGGTTGAGTATCCCGAAGTCGATCACGAGGTTTGAAAAGCTTATCATACAGAACTTCGCGAACTGGACAAGCGAGGACCACTGGGAGAAAAACCGGAGAAAAAGAAAGTGGATCACGGGACTCAGTATGAAAAGCCCCCACTGCACCCCCGCAAGCGTGGAGTACACGCCGGGCATCTCCGCGCGGAGCGTGAAGAAGAGAAGCAGCACGAAAAACGCGTTTATCTCGCTTATTACAAATAAAACGGGGTAATCCGATCTGGTCATGTCGGCAAGAGAAAAAAAGGGGCGCCCCCCGAAGCGGGAGGCTTCGGAGCGCAACCCCTGAAAATTATGGTTACTTTAAGTTCAGTTCATTACCTGGTACTGGGGGTAGACGAAGCTTCCCTTGGTCCAGATGGCCCAGGTGGGGTCTCCAAGCGGCTTGAGCTTGCTGAGCGTATGGTCCTTGGGGGCCTTGATCATTATTTTCGGGTTGGCCATGGACACCGTTCCCCCGTTCCACGGAATCGGGTACTTGACCACTTTCCCCTTCTCCTTCAGATAGCCGAAGTAGTTGAGGTGCCCTCCGCCGAAACCTCCGAGCTCGCTCCCGACCTCGGCCGTTGCCTTGATCATCGTCTTGCCGCCGACTTCAAGCTTTGCCGTAAGCACGCCGTCCTTTACCACCGTGGTAGTCATTCCCTCCTGTGCGGGAATGCCGACAGCCTTCGTGAATTCCCTCATCCTGGGAGAGCTGTTGTAGTACTGGACGAAATACCTTCCCGGGTAGGTTATGTCCGAATCCATAACGTACGAGTCGTTTCCGTCAAGCTCGACCGTGAGATAGGTGAGCGTGTACGCCCCGAATCCCGAGGTCTGGTTCTTGTCGGGAACCGTGTACATGTTGATGACTATGTGATTGTTCGGATGCGGCTTTAGGCCCGCCGGAAGCATCGATTTCAATACTTCCGGATCGGCCTTGTAGGCCGCGATGAACATCCACGCGCCGGTTACGAGCTGGGGACCCGGAAGCGAAGTGGAGCTGCCCGCCGCCTTGGTCGAGCACTGATCCGCGTGCGTCGCCGTGAGCGGGACGGCGCAGAAAACAAGTGCAATTAAAAAAACCAAAAATCTTCTAGTTAACATTTCTATTACCTCCTTAAAATTCTCTGACTTGATATTAAAGCGCCGCCAGGAGCAAAGCCCGCTTTTCGCGGAAATTCTAATGCTCTTCCGACGCCCTTTTCTCCTTTTCTTCTATCATATACCTCACGGCGGAACGCACGAACCTGTTTCTCTCGGCCTCCCCGAGCACTCCTTTAAGCGCATCGTGAACCGACGGATCGACTACAAGCCCCCCGATCGAGCCCTCCCCTTCCCTGATCATCCGTGAAACCTCGGCCAGGTTGGAGGAGAAGCTTTTCATGTCCGTAGCGAACTGCTCATCGTAGATCAGGGTGTGCAGGAAACCCTCCTGATTCTCATCCGCAAACGCCGCCACTATCTTGTCCAGGTTCCTCGAGATAGCCGTAAGGTTCGTGACGAACTCCTCTGACTGGCTTATTATCTCCTGCATCTCGGGCGACGTGTAGCCCCTTATAACGATTCCGTCGCGAGCTTTCCCTATGCTCTCTCCCCGGCCGGGAACTATCTCGACGAATTTCGCTCCCAAAAGCCCTTCTGTCTTGATCGTGGCGTGAGAGTCAGTCGAGACCCTGGCAAGTGCCCGCTTGTTTATCTCCATCACTACCTGAACTTTCCCCAGGGAGGGGTCATCAGAAAAGCGGATGGAGGAAACCGACCCCACTCCAACGCCCGAGAGGCGCACGTAGGCACCTTCAAGGAGCCCCGCGGTGTTATCAAAGTAAGTCTTTACCGTGTACTCCTTCTCAAAGAGTTCCTCCTGGCCGCTTATCGTGAAAACTCCGTAAACGAAAATAGCGATTGACACCAGAACGAAAATCCCTACTTTTAGCTGAGCGGATCTCTCTTTTCCCATCTGCGCTTCTCCGGCGCAACTGCTGCGCTTTATCTCTGATATTGTACCGAAAAACCGGATTATATGTAAGCCGGGAATTGAAAATCCGGGCGGCTGTGATAATCTCAATTATCCGATTCCACCTGAGGCGCGCCCCGATTCCGAAAAGGAGATTTCATTCATGACAAAGATAAGAAGAGCGGTAATAAGCGTTTACGATAAAAAGGGGATAGCCAAGCTCGCGAAGGGTCTCGGGGAGCTGGGCGTCGAGATGCTCTCAACCGGGGGAACCGCCAAGAGGCTTCGCGACGGCGGAGCGAAGGTAACGGAAATCTCGGATTACACGGGCTTCCCGGAAATACTCGGCGGAAGGGTGAAAACACTTCATCCGAGGATCCACGGGGGCCTTCTCGGAATAAGGGACGATAAGCGCCACGCAGAGGAAATGGCGGCGAACTCCATAGAGCCCATAGACATGCTCGTGGTCAACTTCTATCCGTTTGAGGAAGTGGTCGCAAAAGAGAAAACCACGTTTTCCGAAGCGATAGAGAACATAGACATAGGTGGGCCCGCTATGCTTCGGGCCGCCGCCAAAAACCACGCGTCGGTGACCGTGCTCACGGATCCGGCCGACTACGGGACAGTACTCAGGGAGCTTCGGAAAAACAAGGGGAGAATCTCCCCCGAGACCAATTTCCGCCTCTCGGCAAAGGCCTTTTCCTACGTTTCGAGATACGACGCGGCCATATCGAACTACCTATCGTCCGTGGAACCCGGAGGGGCGAGAAATCCCCTCCCGGCAACCTACACCCTGTATCTTGAGAAAAAGCTTGATCTCCGCTACGGGGAAAATCCTCACCAGCTTGGCGCCTTCTACGCGGAAAGCAATATCGCCGGGGCGCACTGCGTGGCGAACGCAAGGCAGCTTCAGGGAAAGGAGCTTTCGCTTAACAACATATACGACACCGACTCCGCCTTCGAGCTAGTGAGGGAGTTTGGGGATACCGCCTGCGTGATAGTGAAGCACAACAACCCCTGCGGCGCGGCGCTCGGTGCCACTCCCGCAGAGGCATTCTCCCGGGCGAGGGAATGCGACCCGGAAAGCGCTTTCGGCGGGATAATCGCCTTTAACAGGGAAGTTGACGAGACCGCGGCCGAGGAAATAGCGGAGATGTTCGCCGAGGTCCTGATAGCTCCGGGTTTCTCGGAGAAGGCGCTTATGCTGCTATCGGCAAGGAAAAACCTCCGGGTGCTTCTCTCGGGGGGCATGGACATCGGCGGGGCGGGCGCCTTCGACATAAAGAAAGTGACGGGCGGGGCGCTTATACAGCAAAGCGACAGGGGATGGGGGGATGATTTTTCAGAGATAAAGATCCCGACCGAAAGAAAACCCACCCCCGAGGAGATGGCGGATCTCCGGTTTGCCTGGAAAGTCTGCCGGCACACCAAGTCAAACGCCATTGTCTACGCGAGGGACCTGCGGACGGTGGGCATAGGAGCGGGGCAGATGAGCAGGGTCGATTCCGTAAGGATCGCGGGGATGAAGGCCCGTACACCGACAGACGGTTCGGTTCTCGCCTCAGACGCGTTTTTTCCTTTCAGAGACGGCGTTGACGAAGCGGCGCGGGCGGGAATCACGGCAATAGCGCAGCCCGGGGGATCGGTAAGGGACGAGGAAATCATCGCCGCCGCGGACGAACACTCGATGGCGATGGTCTTTACCGGCAAAAGACACTTTAAGCACTAAACGCCACCCAGCTAAGGAAAAGATTTGGGGGTATCCTTTCTTTAAGGAAACTCTAAATTAAAGAAGCTTTCCTTAAAACTCGGCTAAAGAAAGGTTTTCAGGGTTTTCTTTCTTAAGGAAATTTCCAGGGAAAGCATGCTTCCGAGAGATAAACAACGGAAGGCATTTAGCGTTTAATAGCCTCGCGATATCTCGCCTCTCTTGACAGCCAGAACTCCGCACCGCCACCCAGCACCTGTTCCAGTCGAAGCGCTGTATCCTCCGCAATCACCGCCTCGCCTTGTACAAGCTGGCTTACGTGTTTCGTCGTGTAGTCCATGCGGACAGCGAATTCAGACTGAGTCCAGTTCTTCTCTTCCAAGATGTCAAGAATCGTATCTCCAGGCGGCGGCAACAGCCATTTCGGTTCAAATCGATCAAGATTTTCAGTCATGGCAATCTCCTATAAATACAATCCACACTGACTTAACCTGAAATAAGATAAATCCGCTTTTGCAGATTACCGGAAACAGTAGCAACAACTTCGGGGATAAGCGGCCTTAATTCCTGTAAACGGTTTTGATGCGCAATCATGATGATGACAGGGATTGTCAGGTAAGCCAAGTTCTGCTGATACTCAATACCCCGGTCTACCGTGATCAGGACATAAAATCCATGGGCGGAGGCGAGGCGCAGCAGATCGCCGTTGCTGCTGCCAGTCCATCCCATCTGCTGGACCGTGCGCACTTCAAACTCATCGGGAAAAAACGAACCAAGTCTCTTTGGAACGGATTCGTCAAGCAGTAGCTTCATCCACTTTATCCACGAGCATTGCCTTTGCGCGTTCAAGCACAGCAACCGCCTGATCGCGCGTTACCGTAGGGTAATCTTCCAAGAACTCGTCGAGTCTGTCTCCCGCTTCCAAGTGTTCCATCAGTATTCGTACGGGAACTCTGGTTCCAGAGAACACCGGAGTCCCACCCAAAATATCGGGATTTCTGTCAATTAGTTTGTCCGCCATGGCGCTTTCCCCTTACGAAACAGTGTATACCGGAGAATCTGATTATCAAGAATGTACGAAGAGCCCACAGAGCGAAAGGACACAGGCCCGACCGTCTGGGCGAATCAGTCAACTTCAAGATAAGGCGCGATGTCCGAGTGGTTCTCTATGAGAAAGGAGTTGCTCTCTATCATGGTTCCCCTTGCACGTTCAAGATCGGCCAGGGCAATCCGGTAGCTTGCGAAGGCGCTTATGTAGCCGGCCTCTGCGCTTATTAGGTCCCTCTGCGCCTCGAGGATCTCTCTGGTGGTGGAAAGCCCCGCCTTGAACTTTTCTTCCTCGTTTCCGAGCACTTCCCTGGCGAGGTTGGTGGAAAGCTGGGCGGCCTCCATTTTCTTCCGGCTGCTTGCAATCTCTCTTATGGCGTTTCTCACGTCAAGGCGCACGACGTCTTTCTGCTTCTGGTAACTTATGACGCTACGGTCATAGTCGGCGCGGGCCTTCGCGTAGTCTCCCCCGGCCTTTCTTCCGAAGACGGGAAAGCTGAGTTTCCCCGTCACACTCCAGCTTGGAAAATCCCGGTCAATGATGCTGTCGTAGGCATGCGAGGAGTCGGCAAAGGGCGGGGACACGCTGTCAAGCCCCCCGAAGACGAGCCTGTCGGGGTTCTCGGAGCCCCCGAGGCCCAGATACTCGAGACGGCCCTCGACCGTGAGACGCGGCAACCTCTGGCGGGAGTAAAAAGTCTTAAGCGCTTGGGCCTTTTCCATCTCCTGCTCCGCCCGGCGCATCTCGGGACGTTTCTCAAAGGCCTGGAGCACCGCCTCAAGCTCTGAGACCGGGTCATACGCAACCGGCATGGAATCGGTTATCTCAAGCAGCTCTACGGTTTCCTCCAAGGGGATAACAAGGAGGTTTTTAAGTGCGTCCATAGACGCCTCGTAGGCGTTCTCTGAGTTTATCATCCTCACCTTCCTGGCGGCGCTCTCTGAGCGCGCTTGGGTGAGGGCCACCCTCGGCAGAACCCCGACCTCCACCTGTATTCCGGTTCTCCTCTCAAGATCAAGCGCCAAATCATAGGCTTTTTTCTCAAGGTCTCGGTCGCGGGCCGCGGCCACGACTCCCCAGTAGCTTCTCTCAAGATCAAAAAGCGTCTTAGCCACCACGCGCTCGAACTCATAAACGGATATGTTCTTGTCTTTTCTCGAGAGCACCACGGACACCCTGTGGGAGGCTATATCGAAGCCGCGGAGAAGCTCCTGTCCCACGCTGAAACCGAGGCTCGCGGCCCACGAAGGGCTGAGGCTATCGATCGGGGAATCGGTCTCGGTCCTCGACACCTCAAGATCGTAGAGCTTGTAGAAGGTTCCTGTGGGAAGCCTGCCCGAGAGTTCGCTTCCGAAGGAGAAGACCTCCGCGTTTGTTATTCCGTCCTCTATGAAGGAACTGGAAACGGGGGTTTTTGTGTCGGCGTAGGAAGCCATGAAGCTTATCTCGGGATCGTAGAGTCCCTTCCTGCTCTTGTGCTCCCCGCGGGCGGCGTCGACGCCGAGCATCCAGACCCTTATGTCGTGGTTTTTCTCAAGGGCCATTATCTTTGCCTGCGTAAGCGTAAGGGCATCAGCCCCGACCGGGGCGAAAAGAAAACACGCGGCAAAAACCAGAAAGATATTAAAGCGTTTTGACATCGAGATGCTCCGTTGCGTTGGAACCGGCCCCCGGCGTTTCGGGCCCCGGCCCGGACCCTTCATCATCCTCTCCGGATGTGGGGTAAAAATTTACTGAGAAAACCGGAAAAAACCTAATTCATACCCAGCGCCGCCTTGCGAAACGCAAAGAAATGTCGGGCAGTCTCTCAACGTTTTTGTCTTTGCTTTTTTTATTCAAGGATTCTGGCGCATTAAGATCGGAGTTCTATGGTATTCTGGCTCCTCGCAGCTTCTGGGCGGCTTTATCAAATGTGTAGGAGCCGGAAAATGTCCCGCCCTGCGCTTTGGCTACCGCGCGGGCCTTGTTTATGATCAGAGCATCGGCAAAATCAGCCCCGTCAGATTCCAGATAGTCATTTAAAGCCATCCACACGGCCGGCCCGTCTTCAAAGCGTATGTTCGGTTCCTCAAATAATGCGTGAACCACCGCGGCCATTTGATCTCTGTTGAGTCGGTACTTCTTCCCGCTTAACGTCCAGAGGGTTTCTACCAGCACCACATCAGTTATCAGAACCGTATCGCCACCTTTGATCAGACTGGCCGCTATACCGGCCTGCACCGCATCGTCATTCAGCAGATAACGCAACAGCACGTTGGTGTCGACCGCAATCATGGAGCCAGCGCATCTTCCAGGGATTCCTGATCCGTCACTGAAGGATCGCCCTTAACGTGCTGCAGCAGGCTCTGGGCGGCCCCTTCTACCTTCCTGACGATGGTTAAGCGGCCATCAGCGACAAAAGTTTCAATATTATCACCAGGCTTAATACCAAGCTGATCGCACTGGCTGGCCGGGAGCGTGATTTGTCTTTTACTGCTGACTTTCGGCATTCTGCACCTCTTTACAAAATTGATAACAGTAAAGATAGCATGTTCTTTACCATGCCGCAAGGAGTAAAGAAATCCAGAAAATTCCTGAACCATGTTTCCTTATTCTCTGCCGGTCTTCCTCCACGATGTCGTTTTTCGTAACAACCATATTGAAGGCGGGGCAATAGTCTTGCCATGCGCCTGACCGACGCGGCTGTTTCTCTTGGAAACTCTTTATCCGACATATCGGGTATTGAAATCCCATTATTTATGGATTTTGAATAACCGAATTTATGGGTTTTGAGTAACCGAATTGTCAGACTCTCTCAAGAGAAAAGCAACCGGGACCTCAAACCGCCGGGTTGGGTGGCCGGTCAGAAAAAGTGGAAAATTCCCCGCCCGCGGTTTCCGGCAACCATGAAAATTGGATGGCAGGCATCCAATTTTCATGGCATAATTCCGCATGATGATCAAACGTCCCCAACATTTAAAAGAACTGAACCGGCTTCTTTCCCATAATCCGGTCGTCGCCCTGCTGGGAGCCCGCCAGGTAGGGAAAACAACCTTGGCTCGCGAGCTTGCCCGGCTCCGAAAAAGTCCGACTCATTTTTTCGACCTCGAATCCACCGCCGATCTCTCGCGCCTTTCCGACCCCCTGCTCGCGCTCTCTTCCCTGCGCGGCCTCGTGGTGCTTGATGAAGTTCAGCGCCGGCCCGACCTTTTTCCCACTCTGCGCGTGCTGTCGGACCGCCCCCGCCGACCCGCTCGCTTCCTTGTTCTAGGCAGCGCGTCTCCCGAACTGCTGCGCCAAAGCTCGGAAACTCTGGCCGGGCGGATTGTCTACTACCAGCTTCCCCCGTTTTCGCTGTCCGAAATCGGCGAAAGCAAAGCCGACCTTCTCTGGCTTCGAGGCGGCTTCCCCCGTTCGTTCACCGCGCACAGTCACAGGCAAAGCTACGAGTGGCGGCGGTTTTTCATCCGGGATTTTCTTGAGCGGGACATCCCCCAGCTCGGAATCAGGATACCGACCGCGACGCTTGACCGCTTCTGGTCAATGCTCGCCCACTATCACGCGCAAATCTGGAACGGTTCGGAACTTGCCCGCGCGTTCGGTGTTTCTCACCACGCCGTGCGCAACTATCTTGACGTGCTTGAGGCAACGTTCATGGTGCGAACCCTCAAGCCCTGGAGCGCCAACATAGGCAAGCGCCAGGTGAAATCGCCAAAGATTTACATACGTGATTCGGGGATACTTCACAATCTCCTCAATGTAGCCACTCACGCTGAGCTTGAGCGCCATCCCAAGGTAGGAGCGTCCTGGGAAGGCTTCATCGTTGAAACCCTGATTCGGGCGCTCGGGGTCGAGGATAGGCAGTGCTATTTCTGGGCAACTCATTCGGGACCGGAAATCGACCTTGTGGTGCACCAAGGCGGTCGTCTTCGCGGTTTCGAGATAAAACGCACCACGGCTCCCGCCTTCACCCGCTCGATGCGGTCGGCCCTGCGTGACCTGGGGCTGACCAGAATAGATATTATCCACGCGGGCACGGAGAGCTTCACGCTTGACAAACAGGTTCACGCGATTGCCGCCAAGCAACTTTTGCAGAATGTTCCTTAGGTGGAATTTCAGCAAGAGAAGCGACTGACTTGTCCGGCAATTGCCGAACTTTGTCTGAAAATTTCCTCGTTTATCTTTCTTGCAGCCGGGTCTTCGGGTTCGGCAAGTTCCTACTGACCACGGGTATCAAAACTCCATATATTTACGGGTTTAGAACAACTGAATTGTCAGTTCTTACCAAGAGAAATACACTTAGTCGTGATGATTCGGCCTTTGGATATTTAGGGTATTGTGTCAAGGTATTTTTAGGTTATTGTGCAGAAAGTGGATTCATTTTGCTTCTTGCACGAAACCACGGGATGACGAAATAATGGATAGACTATAAGCGTCCGGGAGTGCGTCACCTTGCACGCTGGGGCTAAGGCCCCATCCGGCGTCTTAACTTATGGTTGCCGTAGTCCATCCATGTTTTGCAAATCTATCATTCCATATTATATTTGCAAAACATGGATTATATCCAACGCTACCTGACTCAGACAATCCGCAAGGCTATGGTTTCTTTTCCAGCGGTGCTGGTTACCGGTGCCAGACAGACCGGCAAGACCACCTTGCTACGTACCGAGTTCGGCGCGTCGCATGATTACGTATCGCTTGAACGCCCTGATATACGCAACAGGGCGTTAGCGGACCCTGTCGGGTTTTTTGCGCGGACTTCAGGACCGCTGATTCTGGATGAAATTCAATACGCGCCGGAGCTGCTGCATTACATAAAGGAACTGATAGACGCGCAGCGCAAACCCGGACAGTGGCTGCTTGCAGGTTCCCAGAGCTTCTCGCTGATGCAGGGAGTGAGTCAGACGCTGGCCGGCCGCGTAGCTGTGCTGAACCTTGATCCCTTGTCCGCAAGAGAACTGTCGCAACAACCGCAGATCTCCCCCGAAGATATGCTTGAATGGATGTTTGGATCCGCTGAAAAACACATTCCCGCCAAGGCAGGCGGAATGTCTGACCCTGTTGATACTGCAGACGCGGAATCTTTTCGGAACGGCAGCAAGCAAGCCGTCGGTCCCAGCCTTGAGGATTGGCTGTTGCGCGGGGGCTTTCCCGAACCTTGCCTGAATAAGCGGGTGGACCGGCAGTTGTGGTTCTCCGGTTATCTGCAAACTTATATACAACGCGACGTTCGGGACTTGACTCAGGTAAGCGATCTGGAAACTTTCTACAAGTTCCTGGTGCTGGTTGCGACCCGTACCGGACAACTTCTGAACATGGCGGAGCTCGGAAGCGAAATCGGCATTGCCGGACCTACGGTAAAGCGCTGGTTATCCGTGCTGAAGACCAGTCAGCTGATCTATCTGCTGCCGCCTTATCACAAGAACTTCGGCAAACGGCTGAGAAAAAGTCCCAAGCTGTATCTGCTTGATCCCGGGCTTGCCGCTTTCATTCTGGGTCTGCATTCACGAGATTCCATTCTGCAAGGCCCCTCCCTTGGAGCCTTGGCGGAAACCGCCGTGGCGGCGGAGTGGTTGAAATTTTTTCGCCAGCATGGGGAGGAGCCACAAATCTATTACTGGCAATCAAGCGGCGGCAAGGAAGTTGATCTGATCATCGAGCGCGACGGCGAACTGTACGCACTGGAAGTCAAGGCAACGGCGACACCTCGGGCGCAGCATGGCAACAACCTTAAACAGTGGCTGGAACTGGCCGGCGCGAACGCGCATGGCGCACTGGCCTGCAACATTAGCGAACCGCAAGCCTTACTGCCTGGTATCAGGGTCATTCCCTGGCATATGAATGCACGCTTCGATTGAAACATCCCTCAACTCAGAGTTCAGTCAGACGGCGGTTGGTCAAATCATCATGACTAGGTGCGTCTTTTTGTGTAACCGGCAAAATCCCGAGTAGGGTAGGCGGAAAGAAAAAAACAAAAAGGAAGCAACTGTGTAGTATATAATAGCAAGATGTTTTTAAGTACCTTTAGAGACAGATAGATGAGTTCTGTGACAGGTACAACATCCATTAATAATACAGGCCTATGACTATACCGCCATATCGTAGCGTGTTGTCTAACGCTCAGGAAAAACTCAACGCGGCGATCAATCAAATTCGTAGCGCTATACCGCACTCGGGCGAAGCTGGAATGCTGATTGAACAGCAGTTCCGATCTCAACTGAGAGACGTACTTCCTGAAAAAGTAGGAGTGTCCCACGGATTCGTTGTTGACTCGTGCGGAAGACTGTCTAAACAGATGGATATAATCCTATACGACAGGCTAAACACTCCTCGCATCTTTGCAAGTGACGGCACTCAGATGTTTCCTGTAGAGTCAACATACGCCTGTGGAGAAATAAAAACCAAGCTTGACACACTCAATCTAAAAGATAGTTTTGAGAAATGCTCAAGCTACAAAAATCTGTCCCGAAGAGCATACTTCAAGCGGGGAGAAAAACTGAGAACCTCGACCTATAAACTATTTGGAGGCGACAAGCCTCATTGGCAATCAATTTTCTTCTGTATTGCTTTTGAAAGCATTGACGCTGAAAACCTACAAAACAAATACCATGAAATCGTGGTGTCCAAGAACCTGCAAGTTCACGAGCGAGTTGATACTATAGCTGCCTTGAAAGCAACCAACGAAAGAAACATGTTAATCAATGTATCCGGGGAAATGACAAACGGTGTTCCTGCTTCAAATTCCATTGACCTTCTTCCAAGCCCAGGCAGCAGATTGTGCACTTATCGGGCTAAGGAACCTTGGTCGCTTTTCATTATGCTGTTGTTGCGTTACATGAACCAAGCACCAATGGAACCCGTTAGCATGTTGCTTTACGGAGGAAATGAACCGTATTAAATTGCGTACATGTCTAACCGAAAAACTATCGGCAACATCTGCTATCCCGTGTCCATGTGCACTATGACAGATTCACTCAGTTCCCCAACGCAACTGCACAGTTACCGACATAGGACTACAGTTAACTTCAAGACATAATTATGACAGATTATTTTGAAGAAGAATTGAAAGTGTCGGGAATTTTTGAGCTTCCAACAGGTGAAAAAGCCCCTGGAATGCTTAATTTCGCAGGACCGGAAAGTTACCTTTACCTGTGGGGCGAGAGTTTGACACGCCTGCCAAGACACCTAGCAAGCTCTTTTTCCATTAAAGGGACTCTGGGTTCAGGAAGTAAAGTATCGTTAATCAATTGCAGAAACAAAGGCGTCTACAACCCATCGTCCAATCATTTAACCAAGCTCTCTTTTTTCTTTGACTACGCAGTTTCCGGCGATATCCACATCTCGCACGAAGAAGAAAAAGTGGAGAAGATAACATTCACCATGAATGATGCGGAAAGTCTCTTTTATGAACATGAGGTGTTCGGCGCAATAATAGGCGGATATATATCCCCTGAAAAGAAAGAGTCCTTGGCTTTTCCTCCGTGGGAGTCTGCATGGCCCGAGGTAGATGCCCGGCCGTTTGTCGAGAGCATTCTCCGCCCCGAAGGTGCTGGAAGCGATATTGAAGTCGGAGAGAATCCCGTGATCTTTTATCATACGGGCAAGACCCGAATTTTGGATGTTGAAACCGGGATGGGCAGAGTTTCCATCTCAAGAAACGACCCGGTAGAAAACTACGCCGAATTTCTCGGAAACTATGAAAGGGAAGGGAATAGCGGCGTAAATATAGAAACCACGATCTCGATAACCCTGGAGTTTGACAGGATGCTTGCTCTGGAAGACGCGATTTCCAGAGTTCTTCGAGTCTCGCGCTTTCTTGAATTGCTAATAGGTCGTTCTCAGAACTTCACGAGTTTTCTGATCAACAAATCAGGAACACCTAGACCGCTTAGAGTCTACGGGTGCCGGTTTCCCGCACACGAGCGATCCAGCCGCCAGTCTTACTTTCCCTTGTTTAGCGCGGTTAGGAATGCGGATGAATTCTCGCGAACCATGGCAAGGTGGCTGCAAACGGACAACGGTCGGCGGCGAGAAGCCCGAAACAGATTCTTTTCATGTTTCGACAGAGGTTGGAACTACGATACGGACCGACTGATCGCCGCCGCCAACATGTTTGACCTGCTTCCCCCAGAAGCGTTTCCCGACAGACCGGAAATCCCAGAAGATCTTGAAGCCGCCCGCGATAAATGCCGGGAAATTTTCAATGAGTTGCCGGACAGTCCTGACAGACAGAGCGTCCTGAGCGAACTTGGCCGGGTCGGCAGAAACATCTCCCTTAAGAAAAAAATCCGCCATAGGGCACAGCTCGTAATTGACCAAGTTGGAGAAAGCAAAATACCGAAACTTCTTGAGTCGATTGGAGAGGCGGTGGATTGCCGCAATCGCTACGTGCACGGGCCAAAGGATTATGACGGCCTCGATTACGGGCCGGAAAAGATACGTTTCCTGACGGAGACTCTAGAATTCGTATTCGCCGCTTCAGACTTGCTTGAAGCTGGGTGGGACATGAAGACTTGGAGTTCCGAGGTCGGATACCCTGATCATCCCCTTGCTTCTTATTTTCAAAGGCATTCTACAGATTCCCGTCTCTTCGGCAAGTACTGCCTCTTGCCGGGATGATGTCCCGGCAACAACTTCTTTTCCTTCCAAGCCGATGGAATCCTCTTGTGAAGCTCGATGATCGGGAAATAAGCACCCCCCCAGAGAGTCGAACTCAGCCGAACCGCCTTTCCTGCTTGGTTAGAATTGTTCGGGTCAACCAGGAAAACGAGCCTGATCGGGCGCGTCTTTATTTCCACTGAAACACTCATTGTTTTTTCTCTACTTTACAGTTGATCAAGATAACATACGGGAACCCCGCGTCAGCCCGGTTTTACGTTCTGCAAATCAGTTAATGAAATTTTGTCGAGTTCTGCCGTCGGGTCGCAAGTTTTTTCCGCCATCCGGCGGATAATTTTCTCGATAGCCTGTTTCAGAAAACGGCCTTCTTCTGTCAGTTCTTCGGTAACTCCTCCCGCTTTTCTGGCTTCCGATCCTCCTTTCTCTGAAGACAGATAACCGATTTTTTCAAGCACTCTCTTTGCAATCTGGTACTTTTGGGCAGATGCTTTTCGCCCTCCCGCCGAATTCTCAAGAACGGTGAGACAGAAATAAGCCATGCTTGA